>JAFRKO010000052.1 GCA_017431685.1 Mogibacterium sp. | reverse complement strand
GTCATTTAGACCCATTCTTCCTCCTCCTTAGTTTGTTTTGCAGTTGGCAGACCGCATCGACATTCTAAGGTTTGGAGGATTTTTGGTCAAACGCATAGCGTTCACGGAACCCCGCGTCAAACGCGGGGTTTTCTGCTGACAGCAAAGGCCCCGGAAGTTGCCTTCCGGGGCCAGTTCCTGGAGCTGAGGGGGGAGTCTGCTGCAGACTTTTTCCCACAGTCTCCATATATTATCTTACTTTTACGGCCTTAATCTTGCTCCTGATACCGATATAGCGCTTGCCGCCCTTTGTCTTGTACGGACGGACAGCAATGTAATAGCGCTTGCCCTTCCTGAGGCCTTTTACCGTATATGCTTTCCGGTTCTTGCCCTTGACCGTTATGACTTTAGCCCCCTTCAGGTCTTTCTTCTCTGAAATGAGCACCTGGTATCCGCTCGCGCCTTTTGTTTTCTTCCAGGTAGCTCTGATCGCTTTTTTGCGTGCCTTGAAGCGAAGCCCTTTCATACTGCGGTAGAACCGGTATATAGTCTTGGAGTACTTACCGGTCTTCTTTTTACTGTCCACGGCTGCAGCGCGGAACTGATAGAGTCCGCCGGTCTTCAGCTTCTTGATAACAGCAGTATTTCCTGTTGTCTTGACGGTCTTCCACGACCTGCTTCCGGCTTTCCTGTATGCCACTTTATACCAGGCTGCGCCGTGCACGGTACCCAGAATGACTTTCATCTGTTTCTTCCTGCTCACTGCCCGGATCCTTACAGAAGGAGCTGAGAGCTTCACGTCATCTGCCTGCGCGGGATCCGGTACCGGGCCGACCTCATCACCGTTGTCCATGCTATTACTGCCGTCCGGCTCATTCTCCGCTTCAACCACGTTGACAGTGACCAGAGCAGTACCAACATCATGCATGTATGCATATACATAGGCCGTTCCGGGCTTCAGACCGCTTAGCCTTGCAGAAAGCCCGTCCTCTGAAGGCGTAAGTGAAACAAATTGACTGCCTTCACCCTCGACCGTCCACTCCACTGAATTGTACTCCGCATCCCAGAAGTCTTTCTCTGAGCCGAACACCTCAAGGCTCAGATCAGCAGGGTCTCCGACTTTGATTTCAAGCTTTTCATCAGCCACATTCTTCACCCGGACCCCGATATCAAGAGGCGCATCATACGCAATGCCTTTGATTGGGAAATTATCCAGCTCAACCGCGTCTCTCATCACTTCCCATAAATCCTTATAAACGGCACCATGGGCCTCATCCGTTGACCAGTCCTGCCACGTTCCATTTATATATAAAAGGCTCTCACCCTCGTTCACTATCCCTTTTCCATACGGAATATACGCATTTTTTGCAAATGCCTGCGGCGTGTTGATACCATAACTCCCATCCGGCAGCGATGCCGTGGTCACTATGGAATAGCGCTGACCCTTCTGTATGATCACCGGCTCATCCATATACTCCTGATAATAGCCGCCGTATGGATAGCTGTTGCTTCCGCTGGCCAGCAGGACTCCGTCTTCCGGTGAAACAGAATCAGGCGTAAGTAAATAGATTTCATAATTAACGACAGTACCCGGCGTGGCAACTTCAAAAGCGACATTCAAAACATGCTCGGTTTTTTCAGGTTCGAAAACATTCGCCGTTTTTGCAGGAGCTTGTGAGATTATTTCACGGACCCCGCCCACAGGCATGAGATCGTACTGATCGCGATGCAAGGTATCAGGATCATATCTGGTCCCGGCGCCTTTCAGCCACGGATCAAACAGGAGCACCTCAGGCGTGGTAATTGACTGATCGTAATAAGATAGCCAGAAATAGCCAGAACCTACCATGACCTCATTGCCATTTTCGTCCAGCACGGCATCTCCGTTTTCATCTGTTTTCGGGACCGGAATTCCCCAGTTTCCAGAGCCCTTATCAGGGAACTCATTCAGTCCGGAGCCCCAGCTATTCTTTACCAGCCAGGCTCCGTCAGCAGGCGGCTGATGTCCGGATGCAAAGTTCTCCTTGCTGTAGTTATCATCCCACCCGATAATTGTCACCGCATGATTTGCAGCAACCGGCTCCCATGTATAGTGCGCCCAGGTGACGGCATTCATATATGTTCCTTCACCTGAGGTCTGTCACGGGCGCGATTCATCAGCGTGAAATCCTATTGCAACTGCATTCAGACCCTTGATGTGCTCTTTTATCACGGCTGTGCCAGCTTCGTTGTAACTATACTGATTCGCCTTGTCTATCAGCGCCGGGGAAGGCAGATAATAGGATTCCGACAGAACATAATCCTGCTGATACCGGTGACTTTCATCCAGAAGCCAGTCGTCATCCTTGGAATAAGAAGCAGGAAAATTGATTCCTCCCGCTTCATAACTCTCCTGGATCCTGCCATTTTTCCCTTTGTATTCATACAACTCATCCCTGCTCTCCTGAACCGGACCGATGCCGGCCGCAAAGGTGTGAGCAGCAAGAAACGCATTGCCTCCTGCGTAGATGTCCTCAGCAGCGAGTTGAGTAAAATCTTCTCCATTTACGCTATATATGCCTTCTCCGTATTGTGAGCTATCCGGATCATTAAGCCAGACGTTGGCAAAAAATGCGAGCTGTTTTTCAGACAGGTTGAGAGTTTTCCATGCATCCGGATCATAAGCCAGCACAGTGCTGAGTATGTTCGTTTCTGCAGCTGCTATCGCCGAAAATCCCCAACAGGTTCCGAACGGGTACTGAGAACGTACAGGAGTAACATAGCACCTGTCTCCGATCCCATCGCCGTCAGTATCCACAGACCGAAGGTCAAAGGATGCCGGCAGGTCGCCGCTCTTTTCAAGAGCCTCCTTCTTTTCATCTGTACTTATAAAATCTGTCGGACTATCGAGGGCTTCAAAGGACTGCCCTTTGTCTTCACCTTCAGCATAACCAACAGATCCGGCGCAGCCAATGCACAGAATCAAGGTCAATATGACAGCGGTCAATTTTGGAATCAATCTGAATTTCATAATTCTCCTCCAATACTTCCTTTTGTTCAATATCAGTACCTTTCAGTCAGTAGTATCTTCTTCTTTCAGTGCATTGATTTCCCCATTCTCATACCGCTGCAAGCGGTAATTAATTGTATCATAAAGCAGCGAGAATACACCTGTCCATGGACCTTCCAAAGTATGTCTGCCATATCATAAGGCAGCCTGTTCTCGCATTCGGTCATGAGTTCTTCAGGCAGTCCGCAATTATGCGAATCGCACTATTCTCAATCGTACCATTTACAAAGCGATATCTTTATGTAATACATGCAGCGAAGTCCTAAAAAGCACAACCTGTTGATTTTTTTAAGGAAATCGAGAAAAACAAAAGATCCCCGAAATTACCCGAAAGTCCTCAAAAATGGAGCTGATGGTCAGAACCGAAGTTTTGTAACCCAGTCATTGCAAGGGTTAGCAGAAGTTGCATCTCATATGTCCTGAAAAACCTCCTAAATTTCTCCATCATTTTTGAATTGTCAAGCAATCAGATTCTCCTTCTTTGATTAAGATTTCTTCAGCCATCACATATAGATTGCTCTGCGTGTTTCTTCTATATCATCCATATCATCAATATATTTGATATCGTTTTTTAAACACCAATCCTTTACCACAGCGGCAGCTTCATCATCTGTCATCCCCGGGCATTCCGGCATCAAAACAAAATCGTCTGAGGATTCGAATATAGTAAGCCGCGTTTCATCGTAACATATATCTTCCGGGGAATTTGCTGTTCCGTAAATGCATCCATCGCTTTTGCGAAAATACCAATTATATGACGGGATATATTGCTTGCAATCAACAACGAGAAGGCTCAGTTTTGCTTTTCTTGTATCATCTTCTTCTGCTTCTGTTTCTTCATACCCATCATCAGTGCCCATAAAGCGACGGAACTCCGCTTCAAGTTCAGCCTTGTCAGGCAGATAAAGCTGATACCTGCTGACAAATACCTGATTGGTTATATTCTGTAATGCATACTTCATAACTAACTTATCCCGATCTGTACCGAGTACGATCCCTATTGGCTCCGTATCTCCTTCAGTATTCATTTCCTCACGACAATAGTTCAGATAGAAATTCATCTGCCCTATGTCCTCATGTAGCACCTCGCCTCTCTTCAGATCAATCAATACAAAACACTTCAGGATCCTGTTATATAGCACCAGATCAATCTTGTACGTTCTACCGGCGATGTTTATCCGGTATTGATTCCCAACAAAGGTGAATCCCTTGCCGAGTTCCAGGAAAAACATGCTTAAGTTGTTTATCAAAGAGGATTCCAGATCTCCTTCTTTATATAAAGGCTGTTGTGGCAGGCCAGTGAATTCAAAGACAAATGGTTCCTTAAGGATATCTTCCGGCTTCTCGATGATCTGTCCTTTCTGCGCCAGCTTCATAACGGAGTTTTTGTCCGTGCTGAGAGCCAATCGCTGAAAAAGCAAGCTGGACCTTTGCCTCTTGAGTTCACGAACGCCCCAGTTCTCAATTTCGGCCTGCTTCTCGTAGAAGGATCTTTCCAAAGGATCTTCTATTTTCAAAAGTTCAACATAGTGACTCCACGTCAATTTTGCAGACACTGTCTGCAAAATTGGATATTCGATATACATCTTTCTCATCTTGTTAACATTGCTCATGCCGAACCCTTTTCCATAACGATCTGTAAGATCTCTTGATATTCTCTTTAACAAAGTAGAACCATATTCTGCTTTCTCATGTCCATTCTGTTCATATTCAACAATATATTTGCCGATTTTCCAGTAAGTACGGACTGTCTGCGTACCAATGTATGAAGCGACTTTCTGTCTTCCTTTTGACAGAGCATTCCCTACATTCTGCAGTAAAGACTCATACTCATAATCCATTTCTGTTGTTAGTGTCATATCTCCCATGTCATCTGCCATTATTTCTTTTTTCATCACTACTATCCTCCTTGCAAATCAGCTCCTAAAGATGCAAACGTTTCTAAATAAGGCAACAAAAAAGACGGAGAGCCCTCCGTCTTGTAACCTGTATGTAGATGGCTCGATTATATCGGGTTTTTCCGAAGTTTCAACCAGTTTTCTGTGAAGATTTGCTTGCAGACAAAAGAAAACTCCGGCACAAAACCGGAGTCTTGGAGCTGATGACGAGATTCGTGTTTTTGAACCCCTTGCAATTACTGGGCTGCAGCCTGTAGAAAAAATATCAGCCCATTCATTTCATCAAAAGTCTCATTCATTTTCACTTTTCGCGAAATCCCGATGTAATCTCTCCTCAAGTTTCTCCAGCACATTAGGAGAGTCGAAGTTCGATGTTCGCGTTCCTGTCATAGTTTATCTATGTCGTCAGCACCCGACCAGAGAATTCTCCTTATATCCATATCATCGCCATCTATAACGTAAAAGATGGTATAGTTTCCATAATACAGTCTGCGGTATTCAGGTGAATCATCATACGGATAATATGGCTCATAACTGTCTGCACCAAAGGATCTTTCTTCTATAAATTGAAGAGTATTGTCATAGAACCTTTTTGATACAGCAACACTTTCTGTTTTATCCAAGAGATACAAGGTGATATCTATCATATCCCATAGAAAAGTTTCAGCATAACGCACATTAAATCTTTTCATTAAGGATATCCTCCAGTTTTAAGCGGATCTCTTCTGCTGTGTAATATTTCATTGTGCCTTCTGCAACCTTATCATCTGCTTCCTTCAGGCTGCTTGCAACATATTCAGCATAGTGCCCATATCTTTCAGCGCTGCCTTTGTACGCAGACACAGATTCATAAGCTTTATGGGCTGTGATCGCAAACGGTATCCCTTGCTCTCTGACAGCCTGCTTCAGGAAAATATTGATTGCCGTTGTCATATTGAGGCCCAGCCCGGAAAATAATGTTTCTGCCTGCTTTTTAAGTTCTTTATCTATTCTGAGATTCATACTTGTTGTATCACTCATAAAAAATCACCTCCATTCCGTACAGAAATTATAGGCAATTATCTTTACGATGTAAAGATAATTGCCTATAATTTCTATAGGCCTTGTTACAAGGCGGGGGCCACGATGTGGGATGAATCCTTATGATACAACGCCGTGTAATTCAAATGACCGACTGATACTTGGCTCAGCCGGTCATCCATTTTTATTGTGTTTTCAGTTAAGCTGCTTTTTTCTCTCCGCTTCCAAAGAGGAACATCAGATAACGAACAGAAGCATATAATGTCGTGCATGTAGCGATGATCGTCTCAATAAGCACGATCGGCTTGAGGAATGTCATTGGCTGTTCCATTGCAAGCCTGACATTACGCCAAACGAATACCCAATACGGATGACTCCCTTCTCGGCTCTTGAAAGATGTTCGATTTCAGTGATCATCCTGTCATATTCCAATTTTGTATTTACAGCATATTTATAGAAAGCTTCTCCGCAGGCAGTCGGTACTGATCCTGCCCTGTCTCTGTTGAACAGCGAGCATCCCAGCTCCTGTTCAAGCCTGCTTATCACATTGCTCAGTCCCTGCGCGGAAATAAAAAGATTTTCAGATGCGACACTTATGCTTCTGCGCTCATATACTTTTATAAAAAAATCCAGATCTCTGATATTCATCAGCACCCACCTTTCCAGACGATATTAATAATACTACCTGAAGGGCTTTGCCACACTTCGCTTTTTCATATATCAGATGGCCTTGAAAAAGAGAAAATCTATATCTTCGTGTCATTCAGCAGCAGTGCAAGCCGTTCCCCGAATAACCTGTTTACAAATGCTATAACACGCCCTATCCCGATCATTGCTATCAAGGTTCCGATACCAACACCTAAGATGCGATGTGATACTGTCATTGAAAGAATGCAGGTAAGCGTGACGCAGGTAATATCAACGATATTCTTGGACAGTCCGAGACCGATTCCCGTACGGTCTGAAACAGCCTGCACCAGCCCGTCTCCCGGATTTGCGATGAGCCGCATATCAAGACTGAGCGCAGCGCCGGTCCCCACGAGGATGACCGAAATCAGCAGGACAATTATTCTGAGCACCATCGTTTCAGCCGCGGGGATACATGCCGACAGCACATTGAGCAGCACAGTAAAAAAATAACTTAGCGGAAGCTGCAGCACATCAGCCAGTATTGCCTTCTTCCTGTCTGCCGGGCGTCTCTTGCCCGGTATCAGATGGAGCGAAATCTCAATGATAACAAAAGATGCATAGAGAAGGAAAGTCATATCACCGAACCTTGCGCCGGTGATCTTCGAAATGCAGAATGAGACGGCGATTATATGTGAAACACCCAGATCTGCTTTAGTACTTAGGGTCAGGCCGAGAGCCAGTATGCATAGTCCTGATAAATACACGAGTACACGTGTAACGGGTTTCTTTGTAAACACAAATATTACTCCTCTGAGACTCCTAACAGCCGTCGCTTCCGCAGAACCTCATCGCCTCAGTTCCGTACACTTCTTCTATTACTTTTCTTAGCGCGGTAACCTTATTCATATATTCAGCGCTATGTCCCGGACGCCCTTCGCTGTTACATGATACATATGTTACAAGCGTTGAAAGCAGTGAAAGCTGATCGAATTCTTCTGTAACCGTTCTATCTATATCTGTCATTTCTATAACCTTTTATCTCCTTTGCAGTATCATTTTAACACAAACTGTGAATTTGCCGCTTTTACTTAAAACAAAAGAACTTCCGGGATTTCTTACCGAAAGTTCTTATTCTTGGAGCTGATGAGCATAGGCGATGTCTTGTGATCCAGTTATTGCAAGGCCCCTCGGGTGTTGCATCTCATATGTTCTGAAATCCTCACAAATTTCTCCAGAACTCACAAATTCCGATATGCCTGCCGTTATCAATCTCTGATTACAACAGATATTCCGTTTGGTATGCACGTCAGAGACGCCTCTTCACTTTTAATATCTCTTGCTACAAGAAGACTACCGGGCTGCATATTCAGTTCTATGCAATCCCGGTAAAGTTTGTCATCAGCAAGTGCCTGTGCCAATGCAGTTTAGTTCGCTGAATCGGGGATCATCTCCGGAAGTTCTTCCGTAACTTTTTCAGGTTCTGCTTCCGGGACCATTTCCGGAAGCGCATCCGGAGTTGGTTCAGGTTCGCTTTCTGCAGGCGTTTCGGCGGCTTCTTCTACAGGGATCTCTGCGGCTCTGGCAGCAGCTTCTTTTTCCGCGGCCTTTTCTCTGTTCTTCTCAAAATGCTCATCCATCGCATTGCCTGCTTTAACGATAGCTTCCTTTCCTGCCTTGAGCAGGTTAGCTGCTATCGATGTCGACTCACCTCTTTCCCTGGCTTCAGTCTCCTTCTTCAGATCATCCTGCAGTCCTGCAATCGCCATCATAAGGAGCGCGCAGTGCTTCTCAAACTTCTCCTCAATGATCTCCAGACCGAGACCTCCGTCAACGCAAATTGAAGTTGCTATATCTCCTTTCGGATACACGATCCTGAAGTTCCAGCCATATACATCACCACTAACCATCCAGTCCCTGTAGCTGACAAGGTATTCATAATCATACAGCACGGGATTCCTGGTGATGTTTCCTTCCCTCTCATTCCCACGGGAAATGACATACTCTTTCTTCAGAGACAGAGACTTTTGTCTTATAGCTCCAATTTCCTTCTTTGATGCATCGTGCACATAGATGTACCGTCCACCGTCACCGACTCTGGCATCAACATAATATTTCTCTACTCCGGCTTCATCACAGATCCAGTACAGTCCGTCCCAGGCAAAATCATTTTTCAGTACAAGTTTCATAATCCGCTCCGTTTCCCTTCTGTTTTATCTTGATGCTGCAAAAACTATACTTTTTTACTGCATTCAATTATAAGGCTTGCTTTGCGTTATGTCGAATTGATTAAACGGACTGCATAAGCAAGAGCTCGCAAGCCATTCTCCGAATAACAGTGTTTACAAGTATAAAAAGAACTTCCGGTATTACCCGAAAGTTCAAACTCTTGGAGCTGATGGTCATAACCGAAGTTCTGTAGTCAAGTCATTGCAAGGGTTATCAGAAGTTACAGCTCATATGTCCTGAAAAATCTCCTGATTTCCTCCATATATTTTTTATTGTTAATCTGCCAGCTCAGCTTCTATTTCTTCTATAGTAGGCATAGATCCTTTGTAATTATCAGGTATTAAATTCGAAAGTTCATAACTCGATATACCAAGGGGTTGGCTGCTTGATTCAAGTGCATATTATGCTTCGATTTCATCCTTATCCTTGCATATCAGCAAGCCGATTGTAGGATTCATCCATTCTTTTTTCATTTGATGATTTACAGCGACCACATATGTTCCCAGCTGTCCGGTGTTTGGAGATTCAAAGTCACCTGCTTTGAT
>JAFRKO010000027.1 GCA_017431685.1 Mogibacterium sp. | reverse complement strand
GCTCCTAAAAAGCCTGGCTATATTGACATTTTTGAAAGCATGAATTACAGTGTTTTCAACAGGTTGACCGATATCTATCCAGTCAGCCTGAATAAGTTAGCTGCCATACGGAGCTATTTACAGACTTTATTTCACACTCTCGGCCCCGTTAAGCTAACGGGGCCTTTTTTCATTGCTATTTGCTTGCTTTTACCTTGATAATTTTTACTGTCTTCTTCTGGCCTTTTCCTTTGAAGAGTTTCTTGTAAGTCTTATATTTCTTTGCCGGAACTTTGATCTTTGCGTTCTTTGAAATTCCTGACAGGCTCTTCTTGCCGACTTTCTTCAGCTTTGTTGAATTTACTATGATTGTCTTAAGCAGCTTGTCCTTGTAGAATGCGTTCGCGCCTATGCTGTAGACGCCCTCTCCCAGAGTCACCTTGGTGAGCTTTGGACAATTAGCAAAGGCGTTCTTTCCAACAGTTATTTTGAATTTGTCACGATCCTTGATATCTACAGTCTTCAGCTTCTTAAACCCGCTGAAAGCCTTGCTCTTTATGCTGGTCACGGCAAACGGGAAGTCTTTATAGTATACAAACGTCGGAATCGTTACTTTTGTGCGAGACTTGGAAGAAGCTCCGATAACCATTACCTCACCCTGCTTGCTTCCGCAGGTCTTGGTTATCTTGTATTTTATTTTGCCGTATGTGAACGTTTTGCCTTTTGCCGGCTTTGCCAGACTAACAAATTTATGCGTGATTTTCTTGCCGTTCACAAATCCGAATCCTATATTTTCAGGGGTACCTGTAACATACTCTCCACCACTCAGGAAATACGGGATCCCATGAATAGTAGTCTGACAGTCCATAAAGTCGAACGGATGTCTGCTCTCTTCCGCTTCTGTATCCGGGTTGAACCAATCATCATCATCATAGAATAACAACCCTTCTCTGCTATAATCGAACATCCTGTGCGGAAGATAAATATCAGTCAGGCTGCAGGCCTCAAAGGCATGCTCATATATTGCACTTACGTCTTCAGGTACAGTGAAGGTTCCTCTCCTGTTCAGACCTGCCGGGTATCTGACGAGTTCATGTTTGTAAACCGATCCGCTTTCAGTTTTGCTGTCGAAGTAGAGTACGCCGTCCCTGGACCAGAATCCAGCGACATTCATGTTTATGGATTTCAGATTTCTGCATCCATTGAATGCCGACAGATCAAATTCTATCAACTGCTTGCAATTCCATGTGAAAGAAGTTATACCACTATTCATGAATACTCCCTTCGACAGATACTTCTGCTCCGGAGGGAAAACTACATCCATATGCAGTTTAGGACAGCCGGCAAAGGCATATCTTCCGACATACTTGATGTCGCGAGGAAGTCTGGTAATGCCTGTCAGCTCAGGACAGTTCTCAAAAGCTCCATCATCAATATTCTGAACAGTATCCGGAATCATCAGACTTCCAAGCGATGTGCATGAAAATGCATCGGCATCTATGGTGATAAGCCCATCAGGGAGAGTCACCTTCTTGAGATGTTCAAAATATGTCAGTCCGCCTGCTGTCTTTACCTGCGGTGCGTAGACTACTTCCTCAAGGCTGAAATCTTCAGGCCATGGCTCAAACATAGAGAAATAGCCACTCATTTCAAGAGACTCCGGTGCACAATTCATTCTCTTCAGTGCTACACAGTTAAAGAATGCATTCGACGAGACTGTGCTTCCGTCAGGAGCCCAGGCATCGGTGAGAGCTTTGCAGTTTGCAAAAGCTCCATTGCAGATTATGACCGGTCCGCCGAATTTTACGCTCTTGAGCGTTTCATTTTTTGCGAATGCTCTTTTACCGATATATCTGACGCTTGACGGGAGCTCAATCGAAGTGATGCTGTCATAGTCATTTGCGATCATAAAAGGATTTGCGTCAAAGCTTTCAAGGCCGCTTTCAGCATCGATCGAAATGATACCAACCACCTTTTTTGTACCATTCGGCGTGCTTATCGAGGACGGAACAGGCAGTACTCCTGAATCACTGACAGCAGCGCTGACACCAACCCCATACAGAACACACTCGCTGCTTCCGTAATAAAGGCCGTCCCACAGCAGGCCGTGATCTCCAAGGCTATGGAACTCGGCACTTGTATCGAACTCCCACATTTTTATCTTTTCTTTATCCCAGTTCGACCTAGATTCCTCTTCTTCATAAGAAAACGCAAGCACACCGACAGCTGAGCCAATTATCATGACTGCTGCAAATACCAAAACAGCCGTAAATTTGGCAAGCCACCGCTTGCTGATGCTCCTGTTTCCGTTCATATCCACAATCTCCTCTCAGTAAACGCCATCTGCTTTGCATATCCTATTATAAAGTGGACGATACTTGTTAGTCATTTCAAACGGCGGTTTGTTACAACTTAGTCAAGCTTCACTAACCTTACTTAGTCATGCCTGGTTTCGTCCTCAAAGCATTCACAGAATCTGGCCGCAAATGACGGCTCCTCATCGTGCACATACAGGTGCGCCGTCTCGCCAAAAGAGAGCATCCTGAACAGTGCGATCCCCTCTCTTCTCTCCTCAGTCACCAGCGTTGTCACCGACGAAGGCTGGGCACAGAACCCATGCCACACAACCCGTGATAAAGGCGTGCAGTTTCAGAAATGAGACTCGCGCCTTTACTTTTTCTTGTGCATCTCCCAATCGTCATACTCATCAATAGCAATCATTCTATTTTCGGTTCTAATAAATCTGAGCATTAGTGCATCTTCGGGTAGAGTATACATTTCCCATACATCTTCTTTCATGTATTCATAGGGCTCTAATCCGCTTTCCTCCAACTCCTCTTCTGATAAATAAGCAATATAAAGTTCTTCAAGTGCTTTTTCATATTCTTCTTCAGACATGTCGAAAGAAATCTGAACATATTTATCATCACTGCTTAGTATTTTCCAACTTCCGTGAAAATAACCTGTTTCAGATACAATTGAGCCATTATCATCAAAATGAAGTGGACCACTATCCCCAAATTCCCAAGTTCCAACAATATCACTATCACTTAGAGGCTTTTTGTTAATATAGCTATCACTATTAGTGTAATAATGGATGGCTATCACTACTTGTAATCCGAATAACTCGCTGTTTTTTATTATATAAGGATGAGTATCATAATCGAGCCGTTTATTTCCGATATAAGCGATTATTTATGTTTTTTATTTACCATTAATAATCACTATGTGGCACGCAAATGTCACAAGGGCGTAATGTTGATCCATTATGTGCCAATACCTCAAGCGATACTTCATGTATTCTGCTGCTGTCTACGTCTCTTAAAGAAAGACAGCTTGGATTCATGTGATAGCAATCACCAGAATCTGTATAGTAGACAGTTGCCCAAGTAACACCTTCTCCGGCAACATTGTAATCAGATAAAGCGTTTTCGTATCCTTCGTCATAGCCTTCATCATAGCCTTCGTCATGCCCCTCTTGATACGCATCATTTTTAATCTCATCTATGTCACTTTCAGAAAGAAGAGTGTATCCTGATTTTTCGATGTAACTCATAATAACATGCTGCTTTATGTTATCCCCAGCAAACAAGGCTACAATAATTGCAACTATGACAATTCCCCCAAGAAAAAAGTGTCCCTTGTTCTTTCTCATTTATATCTCTCCTTATTGTAATTACGTCTATCGTGCTTCAAATACATTTGGATGTGTAAGGTAAACGTATGGGTGAAATCTGCACGATTTCGCTGCATTTATTATACCAAAGTTGTCGAGCTGTTTATTTCCGATATAAACGGTTTTTTCATGTTTAAGGGGATTGGTCAGCAATATTATTAAATCACGGGAGAGAAACCAAGGATTATACAAAAGCTCTATTGCAGACATGGTAGGAGGAAAACACATGGTAGACCAAGCACAAGTATTAAGAATAATTAGGAAACTTGAGGAGATAAGGCGCATAAGGCCTGATGTTTACGAACTAATAGTAAAGTCATTAGATCTGCCTGAGGAAGATCAAGCTGAGTTTTTGGCAAATGCCATGCCAATGGTTCGACACAATATGAATTAGATATATCCGTAGAAGTTTTGTACCGCACTTGTACCGCACTAAAAGTGCCGAAAAGTGCCATTTTTTGTTTTTTGCCATTGAACGTTTGTTCAGATTATGAGCAAGAGAAAAGCCTGTAATCGTTGGAATTACAGGCTCTTTACTTCTCTCTTTATTGGTGGAGCGTACGAGGCTCGAACTCGTGACCTCCTGACTGCCAGTCAGACGCGCTCCCAGCTGCGCTAACGCCCCATAGTATTTAGGCAGCCTTTTACGGCTGCCCATTTTGGTGCGGATGAAAGGATTCGAACCTTCACGATGTTACTCACACGGACCTGAACCGTGCGCGTCTGCCAATTCCGCCACATCCGCACATGTGTGGCATACCCCGCGGCACGCCACATAGTATACACTATCTTTCAGTGCTTGTCGAGAACAAATTTCGGTTTTTTATTCCTCTGCCATGATGGCGTCGAACTCAGCAGCAGCGGCGTCGAATTCCTCTTCCGATTCGATCTCTGTGATCTCGAACTCGTCATCACTTATCTGCTTGTATCCGTAAATGTATACATCGTCAGTGCCGTCTTCAGGTTCGAGAGCGATATACTCCTTATCATTCAGTTCGAATGTGCCCAGTACATAGCAGTCAACTGCAGTGTCATCATCAAATTCCAGAGTAATGATATCTTCTTCCTCTTCTTCGACGTTTACGTTCTTGATATCTTCTGCCATAATGCAATTCTCCTTTCCTGAAATGCTATATCAATATAACACGGAGCGCCTCTTTTAGCAAGTGCGAATAAGCGCTTAAAATAACCCCGGCAGGTGACTCGAGGACTATTCATTTTGAAAGTAGTCCAGAATGCTCTCTGCAGCTTTGCTGTTCATACCGTCAACTTCCATGAGCTCCTCATATGTAGCATTTTTGATAGCCTTGATGCTCCCGAATCTGTTGAGCAGCTCCCCTCTTCTCTTCGGACCTATTCCCGGAATGTCTTCAAGAGCAGACTTTATCATCTTTTTGCCCTTGACACCTGACATATATGTTATCGCAAAGCGGTGAACTTCTTCCTGTATATTTCCGCAATAACTGAACAGCAGGCGGTTGTCGCGAAGGTCTATCTCGCGGCCGTCGTCAAAGACGATCGCACGGGTCCTGTGCGCGTCGTCTTTCGCGAGCCCGACTACCGGGATCGCGATGCGGAACGCATCGACGACTGCTTTCACTGCCCTTACCTGTCCCAGACCTCCGTCTATGAACATTATATCCGGATAAATGCTGAAGCCCTCGTCGCCCTTCCTTGCGCGCTTAAGTCTTCTGTATATAACTTCCCGCAGGCTGCCGTAGTCATCTCCTTCGGCAGTCCTCACCTTGAATTTTCTGTAATCGTTCTTTACCGGTTTTCTGCCCTCATATACGACCATTCCGCCTACAGTATCCAGTCCGTTGAAATTGGAAATATCGTACGCCTCCACCCTGTATTCTCTGTCATCGTCTTCAGGTATTAGAAGCGGAGCATTTCCACTTATTGATGAAGCGTATTCGATCAGACCGGCAATCTCTTTCTTAAGGGCGTCTCTTCTCTCCGCCTCACGCTCTGCCTTTTCATCAAGAGTTCCTGCCAGCTTCACAGCGTCTTCCATTGCCATTTTCAGCACCGCTCTCTTTTCGCCCCTTTCAGGCACGATGAATCGAGTCTTATGCATAACATCAGTTTTGCTTTCCGCATTTGCCGCATTTATATTATCGAGGAACTCTTCCAGCAGAGCTTCATCCTCAATATGAAATGGAAGTATAATCTCCCTCGGCAGTATTGACAGCTCAGGATAAAACTGCTTTATGAATGAAGTGATCATTTCTGTTCCGAGAGTCTTCTTTTCCTTCCCGGAATCAGGCATAGCTGAACCTGTATGATCGCTTCTTATATATGTAATCTCGCGGCCGCTCATCCTGCCGCCCTCCACCTTATATCTTGCAACGACTCCGGTCCTGTGCGTAATAACAGGTATGAGCACATCCGCGTCTCTTTCTTTTATCATCGTTGCGCGCTGTGTCTCTCCCAGTGATTTCAGCGATCTTATATAGTCTCTGAACCTGGCTGCATCTTCATAGCGCAGCTCATCTGAAGCCTTCTCCATTTCGGCCTTTAATTTCGCTGTGACAGCCGAATCTCTTCCCGAAAGGATTTCTATTACTTCATCGATTTTTTCTCTGTAATCCGCTTTATCGGCTTCTCCGGTACATACTCCGGGGCACTTGCCTATGAAAAAGTTGAGACAAGGTCTCACACCTTTCCTGAATTCCTGTTGGCGGCACTTTTTGAACTGATACATTTCGTCGATCATTCCGAGAATCCGTCTGACCGCTCCTGCATCCGTATACGGTCCGAAGTAACGGTTTCCGTCGCGCCTTAGCCTGCGTGTACTGATGACCCTCGGGAATTCCTCGTTTGTAGTTACTTCGATAAACGGATACGACTTATCGTCTTTAAGAAGAATGTTATAGCGCGGCATGTACTTCTTGATAAGATTGCATTCCAAAAGGAGAGCTTCCATCTCCGTAGCACAGCTGATGTACTCGAACTCTGCTATATTGGAGACCATCGCTCTCACCTTGGGATCTGCCTGAGAAGTTTTTCTGAAGTAGCTGCTTACGCGGTTTCTGAGGTTTATCGCCTTGCCCACATATATTACTTCACCCAGGCTGTCCTTATGCATATACACGCCGGGAGTTTTCGGCAGTTTTTTCAGTTCTTCACCGATATCGAACATATTCTATCTTTTGCGCTGTGATCTATTGTCTCTCCTGCCTGCTCCTTCTTCTACAGCTTCTTTACGAATATCTGTGGTACGCGGAGGCATCTCTTCATAACCTGTCGCATCCCACTCGCGGCGCTTTCTGTCCTCGTCTATTTCGAGCTGTTTTCTTGCAAGCTCACGGATCTTCTGCCTTCGTATCGCCTCACGTCTTTTTGCACGGCGGCGCCTGACATGCCCTATCCTCAGAAGGAGCACCAGCAGCAGGAACAGCACAGCACAGATAACGATCGTTGCAGTATTGGAAATATAGAATCTGGAAGGATACCAGCCCAAAGGAACATTATCTTTGATCACAAGATCCACAGTGCCCTTCAGCTCATCTGCCACGTAGATTCTGAATTCTCCGACCTTATCTCCTTTATTAAGCGGAGCATTAAGGTCATCGTACAATGCAACCTGAGTCTGTATCAGCGAATCACTGCCCTCAGGAGGCACATAAGCGAATCCCTTGGTCTCTGTGTACGCCGCAACCCTTGTAACAGCTCCTCCCCTGACTCTCGCAAAGCCTGAAAGCTTGCCTTTCTTTACGATAGTGTTCTTCGTAACTTTGGCGTCAGCATATTCAAACAGTGAAGTTGCCTCTCTTGCTGTGTTTTCCTTTGCTGAATCCATCAGGACTACTATCATCTGCATGTCGTCCTTTGTAGCGATGGCAGCAAATTGCGCAGAATTGACTGATTCATCAACAAGTCCCAGAATTCCGCCTTTGGTATATGCGTATTCTGTTTTCTCATTGCCCGTGAAAAGCGGATCGGTACTCTTAAACTCAATTTCTCTCGGTTTCTTTTTCTTTTTCTCAACTACCGCAATTGTGACGCTTCTCTTTGCAAGCGCGTCCTTGACGGCCTGATATCTGTATGCGGCCTGCGTAATAACCGCAAGGTCTGCTGCAGTTGAGTATGAGACAATATCATATCGTCCGCTCGCATTAGTAAACAGCGTGTCCATGAGTCCGAGTTCCATACACTTGGAATTCATCTCGTTCACGAAGATATCCCTAGAAGACGCACTGTATTTGGCCAGAAGCTCCGCCGCCTGAACATCTCCGCCCACCAGCATGGCATTCAGAAGATCCCCCACGCTCGCCGCTTCACCCTCTTTGAAGGTATCACCGTAATCGGCTATCGTATTGCCCGTTTCCACGGTGTTCTTCAGCTCTCTTTCGTCATACATATTGTCGAGCACTACCATAGCCGTCATCAGCATTGTGATTTTACCCGGCTGCATCTTGCGGTCAGAATGCTTTGACGCAACCTTTTCGCTTGTGGATCCGGACATCACCATGTATGAGCTTGCGCTGACCGATGGAGCCTTCTTAGGAACTACAGTATTCTCGCCCTCTGCATAAACATCAAAAAGAGCAATATAACCGATGGTGGTCACCAGTATCAGGATCACCGATATGATGGCCACCATCTGTTTTCTTATGCGTGCTGTGTTGCTGTTTTTCAACACTTTTAACTTCTCCGCAAAAATGATTCTATCAGGATGCTTTACTTATGTGCAGCCTCAAATTCCTTCATGTATTCGATTAGTGCGTCGACACCTTCTTCAGGGAACGCATTGTAAACGGAAGCTCTCATTCCGCCTGCGATTCTGTGTCCCTTGAGGTTGATCATGTTTCTCGCCTTTGCTCCGGCGATGAACTCCTTATCGAGGTCAGGATCGCCTGTAACAAACGGAATATTCATGAGAGACCTGTCTTCCTTTGCAACAGTTCCTTTGAAGAGCTCTGAAGAATCGAGATAGTCGTAGATCTTCTGAGCCTTGCGTACGTCCTTCTCATGCATTGCAGGGATTCCGCCGTTTTCAAGCAGATACTTGAATACTTCGCCGGCTACATAGATTGTGTAGCAAGGAGGAGTATTGTACATCGATCCCTTCTCTGCGTGTGTCTTGTAATCAAGATAGATAGGAGTGTTTTCAGGAGCCTTGCCTACGAGGTCCTTTCTGACGATAACGATTGTCATACCAGCTGGAGCAACGTTCTTCTGAGCGCCGGCATAGATAAGACCGAACTTTGTTACATCTACTTCCTCGGAAAGGATGCAGGATGACATGTCAGCTACGAGCAGGTGATCACCAAAGTCAGGAAGCTCATTGTAGTGAGTTCCGAATACTGTGTTGTTGTAGCAGATGTAGACATAGTCAACATCATCTCTGATGTCTTCCTTGCTTACCTTTGGAATATATGTGTATTTATCAGCCTCTGACGAAGCTACGCAGCGTGCATCGCCGAACTTGCGGGCTTCTTCCCATGCCTTCTTGCCCCACTGGCCTGCTACGATGTAGTCAGCCTTGTGTGTTCCTGTCATCAGGTTGATAGGAACCATTGAGAACTGGAGTGTAGCTCCTCCCTGAAGGAACATTACGTAATAATCATCAGGAATGTTCATGAGTTTGCGCAGATTAGCCTCTGCATCATCAATGATCTTCTGGAACTCAGGGGATCTGTGGCTCATCTCCATTACGGATTCGCCTGTTCCCTCATAGTTGAGCATCTCTGCTGCACATTTTCTGAGTACTGGTTCTGGAAGAACAGATGGACCTGCAGAAAAGTTAAATACGCGATATTCATCAGCCATTGGTCTATACCTCCGTTAATTTTTTTTATAGTAAAAGGGTTATTGAAAAAGGGCCGCTGACAGCCAAAGCACTTTAGACTTCAGCGGCCTTTTTTTCCTGATTGAATTATACTTCACTTGTGTGAAGATTTATAGGCAGAATCGTGATATCCGTTCTGAATTATTACAGAGCCGGGCCAGCTGCAACGAGGGCCTTGCCTGCATCGTTCGATGTATACTTATCGAAGTTCTTGATAAATCTGCCTGCGAGGTCCTTAGCCTTCTCTTCCCAGACTGCAGGATCTTCGTATGTATCTCTAGGATCGAGGATTCCAGGGTCTACGCCAGGAAGCTCTGTCGGTACTTCAAAGTCGAAGTAAGGGATCTTCTTGGTAGGTGCCTTGAGTACATCGCCGTTGAGAATTGCATCGATGATGCCTCTTGTATCCTTGATGGAGATACGCTTGCCTGTTCCGTTCCAGCCTGTGTTGACGAGATAAGCCTTGGCGCCGCTCTTCTCCATTCTCTTTACGAGTTCCTCTGCGTACTTTGTAGGATGCAGCTCGAGGAATGCCTGTCCGAAGCAGGCTGAGAATGTAGGTGTAGGCTCTGTGATTCCTCTCTCTGTACCTGCCAGCTTAGCTGTAAATCCGCTGAGGAAGTAGTACTGTGTCTGTTCCGGTGTCAGGATCGATACCGGAGGCAGTACTCCGAATGCGTCTGCCGAGAGGAAGATTACGTTATCTGCCTGAGGACCTGCGGACTTGCCGTTGACCTTCTTGGCAATGTTCTGGATGTGCTCGATAGGATACGATACACGTGTATTCTCTGTAACGCTCTTGTCAGCGAAGTCGATCTTGCCGTCAGCATCAACAGTTACGTTCTCGAGAAGAGCATCTCTCTTGATAGCGTTATAGATATCAGGCTCAGACTCCTTGTCGAGATTGATTACCTTAGCATAGCAGCCGCCCTCGAAGTTGAATACGCCTTCATCATCCCAGCCGTGCTCATCGTCTCCGATAAGGAGTCTCTTAGGGTCTGTCGAAAGAGTAGTCTTACCTGTTCCGGAAAGGCCGAAGAAGATTGCTGTGTTCTTGCCTTCCATATCTGTGTTAGCGGAACAGTGCATAGAAGCGATTCCCTTGAGTGGGAGATAGTAGTTCATCATCGAGAACATACCCTTCTTCATCTCGCCGCCGTACCATGTGTTGATGATTACCTGCTCACGGCTTGTGATGTTGAATGCTGCGCATGTCTCACTGTTAAGACCGAGTTCCTTGTAATTCTCAATCTTAGCCTTGGAAGCATTGTATATAACAAAATCAGGCTCGAAATTTTCAAGCTCTTCTTCTGTAGGGATAATGAACATGTTCTTTACGAAGTGTGCCTGCCATGCAACCTCCATGATAAAACGTATGGCCATGCGTGTGTCAGGGTTTGTCCCGCAGAATCCATCTACTACAAACAGTCTCTTGTTGCAGAGCTCGTTAATAGCAATTTTCTTGACTTCTGCCCATACATCTTCCGACATCGGGTGATTGTCATTCTTATAACCTTCTGTAGTCCACCATACTGTGTCTTTGGAATTCTCATCCATTACGATGTATTTATCCTTAGGCGAACGTCCGGTATAGATTCCTGTCATTACATTTACTGCGTCGAGTTCAGTAAGCTGACCCTTGTCAAAGCCTTCAAGTTCAGGCTTCATTTCTTCCTCAAAAAGAAATTCGAATGACGGATTGTATACCAGTTCAGTTGTACCGGTGATTCCATATTTTGTAAGATCTACTTTTGCCATTTAGATACCCCCCTATTTATGCATTTGTAGTTATTATCTTAGCTAAAACCCAAATTTTTCTCACTATAATATTATGCATTTTATGTCAATGTTTCAACTTGTATTTGTTATACACCAATTCATTATTATTCATATTGTTCATGCCTTACTGTGTTGATGAAAGCATGCCTTGGTGATATACTAAATGTGTATGGGCACAGGCACATAAAAGCGCTGATATGCTCGTAATACAACTAAGTGCTAATTATATATAACCTTATATTAATCAAAGCGGAGGACATAATGGACAAGTATTATATCGGTACTCTTAACAACATTTCATCTAAGGGTCTGTGCAGACTCACTGACAAGTTTGAGCTTACAGACGACATAGATAAGGCTAACGGTATCATCTTAAGATCCTTCAAGATGCATGACATGGAACTCTCCGACAACCTCCTTGCTGTCGGAAGAGCCGGAGCAGGCGTAAACAACATTCCTCTAGACAAATGTGCTGAAAAAGGTATTGTTGTATTCAACACACCTGGCGCAAACTCGAATGCTGTTAAGGAGCTTGCAGTAGCAGGCATGATCATGGGTGCCCGTAATATTTATGAGGGTATCGCATGGGGACAGACACTCGAAGGCGATGTAGCATCTAACGTTGAAAAAGGCAAGAAACAGTTCGCAGGAACTGAAATCGCAGGCAAGACTCTCGGCGTCATCGGACTCGGTGCCATCGGAGCAAAGATCGCCAACGCTGCTTATGCTCTCGGCATGAATGTAGTGGGATACGAAGCATTCACACCGCATCCTTGCCTGACAGCACCGGTAGAGCTCAAGAACAGCACAGAAGAAATGGTTCCTGAGTGCGACTTCATCACTATCCATGTTCCTTCCCTGCCTACTACAAAGGGAATGGTCAACAAGGACCTCATCGCAAAGATGAAAGACGGCGTTATCTTCATGAACTACGCAAGACCTGACCTCATCGTTGTTGACGATGTAGTTGAGGCTCTTGAGTCCGGAAAGATGAGAAAGTACATGACAGACCTTCTCGAGCCTGAGTACATCGGCAAGAAGGGCATCGTCGCTACACCTCATCTTGGAGCATCCACTGCTGAAGCTGAAGAAAACTGCGCTATCATGGCTACTGACCAGCTGATGGATTACCTTGGCAACGGCAACATAGTAAATTCCGTTAACTTCCCGAGAGTAACGCTTGAGAAGTGCGGAGAGGAAAGACACTGCTTCGTAGTTAAGTGCGATAAGACAGCAGATGAAGTTAAGGCTAAGATGGAAGCATTCTACGGAGACAAGCTTGCAGGATTTGCAGGAGCAAAGAACAGAGCTAACGACTTCGGTTACTTCATCGCTGACGTTGCAGCAGGCACAGAGCCATTCAGCTGCGACTGCATCATCAAGGCAAGAGTTCTGTAAAAGAACACGTCCGGATCAAAGCAAAAACAAAAAAGTCGATGCCCTGAGGCATCGACTTTTTTACATTACCTGTTAAAAGATATTGTCAACTTTCTTTATCTCACGGTCATATGTGAGCAGCCCGTTCGTCTCATCTTCGACATCAGAGAGCTGGGTGTAGATTGCTGCACTCAGGCCTTTCGCCTTAAGTGGTTCTATCTCCTCCTTGTATAGCCGTGTGATATATTTCTGCAGGGCTGCTCTGTCAGCACATTTCCTGTAGCCGTAATCTCTCCTTCCGCCATAGTAATAGCCCGGAAGCTTGCACGCATATCCGCCAAACTCACTCAGTACAAGAGGTCTGTCGCCCGGCGTCAGGTCGACCTTTTTAAAGTAAACATGGTAACTGTCTACATCGCTTTTGTTCTGCCAGAACCAGCCTGATGTGCTGTCGACGAATCTGGTGCTGTCAAGTTCTTTCAGCCTGTCATATGCCGCATCTGCATCGAACTGTCCCCAGCCTTCATTGAAGATCGTCCAGTAGCAGATTGAAGGATGATTACGGAGAGCCTTTACAGTGCCTTCCATTGAATCCATGAATATCATCCTGTTTTCAGGATCGTCGTGTATATCTTTATCGTCAAGCTTGTTTCTTCCTATCATCGGAAGCAATGAGTCCGTCAGGAAAGAGTAATCCGAATTGTTTACCATGTCCTGGAACACAGCCATTCCAAGCCTGTCGCACTCATAATAGAAAATCTCCGGTTCTATCTTTATATGCTTTCTCAGGGTATTGTATCCGAGTGACTTCATAGCAAGTATGTCTTCAGCATATTTATCAGGCGACGAAGGCGTATAGATGCCGTCATGCCAATAACCCTGATCGAGCACCCCGTTAAAGAAGTATGGCAAACCATTGAGGCACAACCTCGTGCATCCCCCTTTATCTTCTATGGTCAGAGTACGCAGCGCAAAATACGATCTGACTCTGTCATCGCCGCTCATGATACTGAACTCGTAGAGATGAGGGTTCTCCGGTGTCCAGAGTACAGGCTTATCTATGTCTATGCGTACTGAGGCACAAGGATTCTCTCCTTCCGTCGCGTCTGCCAGCTCATAAGTTTTACCGCAGAGCTCCACCGTACCGTCTGTGATACCGTATGCCTTGATATTGACCCAATCCAGTCCGTTGTCTATCTCGAGAGACGTAATGTGTTTTTCAGGCACTGGTTCAAGCCAGACGCTCTGCCAGATACCGGATACAGGTGTATACCACATGCCCCCGCTCCTGGCTTTCTGCTTGCCCCATGGGTACTTATGATCGAGACTGTCGCGCGCCTCAACAATCACACTATGGATAATGCCTTTACCCTCGTTGAGCAGTTCAGTGATATCAAAGCTGAACGGAAGATATCCGCCCTCATGGGAGCCGGCATACTTGCCGTCAACATATACATTTGCAGTCTGATCTACGGCGCCAAGATGGAGGAGAAGTCTCATGCCCTCCCACTCTTCCGGGATCCTGAAACCGCGGCCATACAGCATAAGTTCATCCTTTCGGGTGAGTCTGTTTAATCCCGACAATATGCTTTCAGGACAGAAAGGTACGTTTATTGTCTTCGGCTTTGGAGGCAAGCCCGCCTCATTATATTTTTTGATACTGAACGTCCATTCTCCATCAAGGCTCAGCCATCTGTCCCTTACCAGCTGAGGCCTAGGATAAGCATCTTCCCATTTCGTCATCATATCAACACTCCATGTAAAGTTTTCTTTACGTTACCGCAGACAAAATATGTAAAGCTTCCTTTACGTTATATTAAACAGAAGCCGCTGCTGCGAGAACGATTGAGTAGAATTTCTCCTCTGCACTGGATCCTCTGGATGTAAGAACGATCGGCGCCTTTGCTCCAACAATAATTCCGGCCATCATTCCATTGCTGCTGACAGTCCAGGACTTGCCTACCATGTTTCCTGTTGCCATAGAAGGCATGATCATCGCATCGACTTCACCTGCTACAGGGCTGTCGAACTTCTTGAATTCAGCGATTTCCTTGCTGAGAGCGATATCATATGAGATCGGTCCTTCAACTGTGCATCCTTTAATTTCGCCTTTCTGGTTCATCTCTTTCAGAGCTGCAGCATCTACAGACTCCTGCGCCTTCTTGTTAAGAACCTCAGCCCCGCACATAACACCAACCTTCGGATCTTCATAACCGAGAGCGTGAAGCACATCAACAG
This sequence comes from Mogibacterium sp., assembly GCA_017431685.1. Lineage (GTDB taxonomy): Bacteria > Bacillota > Clostridia > Peptostreptococcales > Anaerovoracaceae > Crickella. The sequence goes on along the minus strand of JAFRKO010000027.1, from coordinate 80,840 downwards.
CGTTGTTGATGATCTTGACCTTCTGCTCGAGATCCGGCTGCAGCAGCATTCCTCCGTCTGTCAGCACTACTACTTTATGATAATTCGGCACCTGGAAAAGCCCTACATGAGACATAATCTTTCCTACCTGAAGGCCGGTTTCCTTATTCACGACCTGTCTCAGGAGGTCTGCTGTCTGCATGCGGCCCTTCATGAGAAAATCGCCCTTGCCTTCGCGGATGAGTGCTACAGCTTTCTTTGCAGCCTCTACATCATCGTCCTCATTGTAGATAGTAACATCACCGAAGTCGAATCCGTGCTCAGCACAGATCGCCTTGATTTCATCTTCTTTACCTACGAATACAGGTTCGACGATTCCTTCCCTGAAAGCTTCATAAACTGCATCGAGCGAGTGCTCGTCGTGAGCGCAGCAGAGAACGATTTTCTTTTTTACAGGGTTTGCCTTTACCAGTTCAGCCATTTCTTTGAAGTTTTTAAGCATAACTATCCTCCCTCTTCATGTGTTTCGGATATTATAATATCCATTAATTTTCAATATATATTGTAGCACACTTATCTTTATACATAAATATAGTATAGATTGAAAAACCGCTATGTGAATGATACAATCTTCGTGGATATTTTTTGATTGATTAAAAAAAATGTGGTTGAGGTGGAAGAATGGAATATTATGAGGATATTGTAAAAAAGAGAAATTCCTGCAGGGGCTTTTCCGCCAGAAAAGTCGAAGACAGTGTTCTTACTGAATTGCTGACATATTACGAAGAGGACGAGAGCGATCTCGTAGATGATATCGAAACTGAGCTGAAGTTCTACATCGGCACTGTCTGGGAAGAGCTCAAGAAGAGCGTAGGATACAACGGATTCTGTATCAAGGCGCCTGCATACATGGTAATCTACTCCGAGGTAGCAGATCATTATCTCGAAAATGCCGGATATATTGCCCAGGGTCTTACTCTCAAATTGACAGAGCTCGGACTGGCCGCCTGCTGGCAGACCATAAACGATGCTGATGAAGCTAAGAAAGCTCTCGGAGAAGATACAGACAAAGTCGTTGCCTGTGTAGTCGCGTTCGGATACAGGGATCCTGATAACGATGAAAAGAAGGCTCCTAAAAAGTCCCTCGATGAGATGACTGATGGTTTCAGATTCGGTCAGGATATCGACACTGATCTCTGGTACAACGAACTCGAGGACGGACTCAGAGCCATTGCTCACGCACAGTCATTCCAGAACCTGCAGCCATACAGAATCATAGTTGATAACGATCAGATCTCACTGGTGGGTCTGCCTGACGACATGACATCCGAGGCGGACAGGCTTCTCAACTATGGTATAGTTATGTTCAATTTTTATGCCGTAATGTGGGCTGTAAGGCCGACAGCCCCAAGATGGAGCTTCGAGCCTGTTACGGATCGTGATCTCGGCCTTCCTGCTGATGTAACGTATGTTGCTAAATGCGGACTCTAAAAATTACTGATTATAAAAATTACAGCTGCTCTATATGAGCAGCTGTATTGCTTTTTGTCTTACTGCATAGTCGGATAATCCGATTTTCCTGTGACTTTCTTCTTAATGATCCTGAATCCTCTCTTCAGTACATTCGGGCCGACTACCTTCATCATATCTTCAGCGAAATGCATGTCGCTTGCTGCAGGAATATCCCTGGTAAGATGTATCGCGTCAAACTGGCAGCGTGTTGTGCACAGTCCGCATCCGATGCACTGGTTGAGATCTACCCAGCTCGCGCCGCATTTGAGACAGCGCGAAGCCTCGATCTTTACCTGCTCGTCTGTCAGAGGCAGCCTCATATCGTCGAATGTTGCCCCCGGCTTTCCGTCTTTATGACCAGGCTTCTGGCGTCCTGCATTGTCATATGAAAGAGGTGAAATGCTGATATCGTCTCTGTCGAGCTCGATAAACTCTCTCAGGTCTCTGCCGATCGTCATCGACTGCCCCGGATGCACGTATCTGTTGATGGATACCATCGCAGTTCTTCCGGCAGCGATAGCATCAATAACGAACTTCTGACCTGTGTATACGTCTCCGCCGACGAAGATGTCAGGCTCTGCGGTCTGAAGTGTAACAGGATCAGCAATAACGAAGCCTCTCGGGCTGAGTTCTGCCTTTGTGCCTTCGAGCAGTTTGCCCCAGTCCGGCTTCTGACCGATACAGAAGAGTACTGTGTCACATTTAGCTTCTTCTGTTACGGAATCATCGAACGCAGGATCGAATCTTCCTTCAGCGTTCTTGACAGATACGCACTTGCGGAATCTGATGCCCGCGCACTTTCCGTTTTTAACGATGACTTCCGTCTGTCCCCATCCTGCATGTATGGTGATGCCTTCAGCCTCACACTCGCTCTGGTCTTCAACGCCCATCGGCATCTCTTCATATGACTCAAGGCAATAGAGGTCAACACTCTTAGCTCCGGCTCTGACAGCTGTTCTTGCTACATCCGCGCCTATGTTTCCGCCGCCGATAACTACAACCTTACCCTTGAGATCTTTCTTACCCTCAAGATTTACACTCTTCATGAAGTCTATGCCGGATATAACGCCCTTTGCTTCTTCTCCCGGAATGCCGAGCTTTCCGCCGCTCTGGAGTCCGATGCCGATGAAGAATGCCTTATAGCCCTGTTCTCTCAGCTGCTGAATGGTAACGTCCTTGCCGACCTCGACTCCGCATTTGAACTCTACGCCCATTCTGCGTAAGATCTCGATCTCGCCTCCGAGCACATCCTTTTCAAGTCTGAATTCAGGCAGGCCATGCATCATCATGCCGCCCGGTGCCTTCTCTTTTTCAAAGACCGTGACCGGATAGCCGTCTTTTCTGAGGTAATATGCAGCGGAAAGTCCTGCAGGGCCGGAGCCGATAACAGCGATAGGAATCTCATCCCACTGCCTGCCGTCCATATTGTCACAGACCGGAACGAATGCATCCAGATTTTTGAACTCCCACTGAGTGAGGAACTTCTTGACTTCATCTATCGATACCGGATCATCAAGTGTTCCTCTTGTGCAGCGGTCCTCACAGCGCTTATTGCAAACCGCACCGCATACTGCAGGAAACGGGTTGTCCTGGCGGATCAGCTCAACAGCCTCTTCATAGCGGCCTTCCTTTGCCATCTGAAGATATCCCTGTACAGCAATATGAGCCGGGCATGCCGTCTTGCAAGGTGATGTGCCACTGTCATAGCAATTGATTTTATTTGTGTCTCTGTAATTGTAATTCCACTTATCCTCGCCCCAGATGTTGTCATCAGGCAGGTCGTGCATAGGATACATGACCTTGGAACCATCAGCGCGGCAGAGCTTCTGACCGAGTCTGGCAGCTCCTGCAGGACATACTTCTACGCACTTTCCGCACGCCTCGCACTTTTCAGGGTCGACATGTGCACGGTAAGCAGATCTTGACATATTTGGAGTATTGAAGAGCTGTGATGTTCTGAGTCCGTAGCAGCTGCCAGGCGAGCAGTTGCAGATTCCGACTATGCGGTCCGGACCGTCAAGGTTTGTGATCTGGTGAACATAACCCTTGCGTTCAGCACGCTCGATGATCTCCATAGCCTCTTCACGTGTAATATAATGCGCGTCCTTGCCCGTCTCTACCAGGAACTCAGCTATGTCGCCAAGGCCAATGCACATGTAGCCCTCAATATCGCCCACACCTTCACCTCTGACTCTCTGAGCCTTGCGGCAGGCGCATACCATTGTGCAGAACTTGTCATACTTCTGCAGCCAGTGCGACAGATGTTCAACACTTGCAGACTGAACTTCTCCCTCGATAGCCTTTTCAACCGGTATAACATGCATTCCTATACCTGCCCCTCCTGGAGGTATCAGCTTTGCAGCGAGCTCAAGCGGCTCCTGCGGCGCTAGGTTGAACATGGTAGCGACTTCCGGATTAGTTTCGCAGAGCATCGGATGTTCTACCATATACTCACCGGAACCTACTACCCATTTAGGGATCCAGTACTGGATGTGCTGGTCAGGGTTATCTCTGTTCTGTTCAACTATTCCGATCCAGATAAGGTGATCGATTATCTTCTGAGCCTCTTCAATGCTCATCTTATTGCGCTCCGCAAGCTCGGCCGTGGTATAACCGACGCGGCGCTTTTTGAAGCTCAGCATGAACTTCACTTCTTCCTTTGTAAGCAGTCTGTCGAGAATCCAGAAGTCCATGTGATTTTCCTTCATTCCGCCCGGCAGCTTGCGCGGGATGTTGTCTGTGATCATTACAGCGAGCTTCTTTACGAGCTTTTTCTTTTCAGGATCATCACACCTATGCTCGATGACCGGATAGTCTCTCTCGTTGACATGGATCTTAGGGTTTACTTCCTTTACCATCTCTCCCTCCTGATGGATATAATATCTTCCGCCTCTGCGGTAATAGTCTGCATATAAATTTTATCACACAGATAAGTGTGATTGGAAACCGAATCGCATTATTAGTTTCCTTCCCTCGTAATGCTTGATATCACGAATTTTAATTCATAGTCATTTTTCACAGGATACTTAAACTCGTCTTTTGTCTGCGGTCCGCATATACCTGTACCTATACCCTGCTGGAACGCGGATATGGTAACATATGTTCCCGTCCGTTTTTCATCTTCGCGATGCTTCATCCTCAGGAGCTCTCTGTCGCTGTAAGGCTTGATTCCAAGCTCGAACGCTCTGTCAACAGCACTGAACTTTACGGCAGTGCTTCCGTTACTCACACTCGCCCACCTGGTATCAAAACGGCTTCCGCTCTCCTGCGGCTTTATGTTAGGTTCGGTCATGTCTGACACCTTGCAGCTGAACTTCCCGATAGGGAACTGGTCTTTCATATCCGCATATGACTCACCGCTTCTTCCATAATATTCAACATCATCAAACGAGGAATCGAATCTGAACGCCTTGCCGAATCTCGGCACAGTACCCTTGCCTTTCGTGCAGTGAAGCCTGCTTGTGACAAGTACAGATCCGGCTTCATCTACCCTCTCATATGTGTCTGTACACTCGAACTCATTCTTTTTGCAGATGATTCTGGACACTACAATCAGCTTCTTATCTGTCTTTTCGATCGAAACAACTTCTGTCTTCTGGTCGATGAAGTCCCTCATGGCGTCACCCACTCCGAAGAATATAAAGTCGTTGTCGGTCGGTGCACGGAAGACTATGGTCTCAGGATCCGCCGGCGTTATGACCGTATTGCCTATCACAAGAGAAGTCTTGTCTGAATCATCATCGATTATATTTCCGACAGGATACTTTCCGGCACCTTCAGGCATGCCCGCAATATGTTCATTGATGATGATCTGCTCGCACGAGACCTCAGTTTTTGTCTTTCTGTCAAAGGCTGTGACTGTCAGCATGCAGTCCGTTCCAGCTTCTTCAGAAGCCCTGATATGTTCAGCAGTATCTATCTTGATTCTGACTTTCCGAAGCGGATCACAGTCGGGAATTATTGAGAATTCACTTCCGTCGCTCCATCTGCATATAAGCTCATACCTGAACCCCGGTGTGAAAGCCTTTGTATTGAACAGCTCAAAATCATCTTCTCCCAGCCAGCTGACACGGATTGGACGATAGATGAATCTCGTTATCTTCGCACCGGTCGACGGGCTGCGGTCAGGATAGAACATTCCATCTACGCAGAAGTTCTTATCGTGTTCCCATTCACCATGATCTCCGCCATATGTATAACTGCCGTCTTCGTGCCTGACCGCGTGATCTGCCATTTCCCACACACAGCCTCCGATAAGGCTGTCATATGCATATATCTCCTTCCAGTAATCCTCCATGCCTCCCGGTCCAACGCCCATGGCATGTGCGTATTCGCACAGGAAGTACGGCCTGTCACAAAACTGTCTGACTTTATACTTTTTCTCACCTATCTCATGTACACGCTCCGAAGGCGGGTACATCTCGCTGGCTACATCATATGCTTTCTTCCTGGTATGTACAGCACTTTCATAATGCACCGGAAGTGTTGAGTATCTCTTCAGATAGTCGTATTCCTTATCTGTATTGTGTGTACCGCCGGCCTCATTGCCCAGACTCCACATAACGATAGACGGATGCATCTTGTCTCTCTGATACATCCTTGCGGCACGGTCAACATAGTGAGCTTCCCATTTCGGGTCGTTGCTTATACGGTTGTAGCTCGGCGGAAGCTTGTGCACATAGGTTCCGTGTGTCTCAAGATCCACCTCATCTATAACATAAATTCCCAGCTCATCGCAGAGCTCCAGCATATAAGGGTCCGGCGGGTAGTGCGAGGTTCTCACGGTATCGATATTGTATTCCTTGCAGAGCTTCATGTCGCGCTCCAGCTCCTCAGGAGTCATAGTATATCCGTTCTCCGCAGAAGTATCATGATGGTTCACACCATGGAATTTGATCAGACTTCCGTTCACAAGAAACTTATCGCCTCTGATTTCGACCGACCTGAATCCTACCCGCTGTTTTACACAGCTTCCCTCGATCTCATAGTACAGGTTGTAGAGTTCAGGAGTCTCGTCACTCCATTCGACAGGCGAAAGATTACGGAAGACCACTTCCGCTCTCTTTCCTGCGGTTTTTACGGTCTTCTTCTCGTGCACGCCACGGCCTTCCAGAGTGAACGTTACTTCCCCATCCTCAAGCAGATCAGCTCTTGCTGTAGCAAACCATGAACCGCTGACTTTTCTGGTGATGAGATCCACATCTGCGAAATCATTGCCTTCTGATATTCTGAGCAGCACATCGCGGAAGATACCGTTGTTGCGGAACATATCCTGATCCTCCAGATATGTACCGTTACACCATCTGCGGACGATTACAACGACTTCATTTATCCAGTCATGAAGATACGGTGTGACATCAAACTCAGCTGTGTTGTGTGAACCTTCCGTATATCCGACATAATGGCCATTCACGTAAACATCCGCACAGCTTGCTATTCCAAGAAATGAAATAACATACCGTCTTTCAGGCGCATCCGGTCCATCGGTATTGAAGAACGTACGGTAAACACCTGCAAAATTATATTCTTCACCCGGATCCTTCCATCTCGGCCCAAGGCCGTAATCAGATCCCTGCAGGCTGTACACTTTGCCGGCTTTGTCAAGTTCAGGAATCTTTGGCGGATCGTACGGGAACTGGTATCTGAGATTCACATAAAAAGGTCTGTCGTAACCGCGGAACTGCCAGCACGACGGAACATCTATCTTATCGAATATGATTGCGTCGGTGTCCAGCAGATCCGGGATCTGAGACGGTTTCGGAAAAAATCTGAAATCCCAGTCGCCGTTAAGGCAAATTACTTTAGGTGATCCGTATCTCTTTTCCTTTCCGGACACTTTGTCAGCGGACTCGCGGTCCGGGTACGGTATAAAGTAGCTCCTCGGAGCCAGTTTATTGTCCTCAAAAACGTTGAAATCACAATAATTAGTCTTGTTGATCCTGTATTTCATTCAAGAGTCTCCTTAATTCTTTTGCCAACCCTTTTCGAGATAATTATACATTCTTTTATAATAAAAAACTGATTTATAGTACAAATAAAAAAAGACGCTCTGATGTATCAGAGCGTCTCCGGCAATTCTGTTATTATTCTCCGAACACAGCTATGTAATCAGCTTTGAATTTTTCAATGCCGATATCCGTCAGCGGGTGATCAATCATTTTCATCAGTACTCCGAACGGAACTGTTGCGATGTCTCCTCCCGCAAGAGCGCAGTCTGTGACGTGCATCGGGTTTCTGACGCTTGCGCAGATTATCTGTGTTTCGATACCCGCTACGGCAAATATATCTGCGATCTCTCTAATCAGGTCGGTTCCTCTGACTGAGATATCATCAAGTCTTCCCAGGAACGGCGATACATATGTTGCACCTGCTCTTGCAGCCAGCAGTGCCTGATTAGCCGTGAAAATCAGAGTCACATTTGTCTTGATGCCTTCAGATGACAGCACCTTGACTGCCTTCAGTCCTTCTGCAGTCATAGGGATCTTGACTACCATGTTAGGGTGGATAGCAGCGATCTCGCGTCCTTCAGCGATCATTCCCTCAGCATCAGTAGTAGTTGCTTTGACTTCTCCGCTTATCGGTCCGTCAACTATTTCCGTTATCTCTTTTATAACTTCCTTAAAGTCCCTTCCCTCTTTAGCAATCAGCGATGGGTTGGTAGTTACACCGCAGATAATACCCATATCGTTGGCTTTTCTGATATCTTCAACCTTTGCTGTATCAATGAAAAATCTCATTGCAACTCCTCCTTGTTTTATGACAGGCCATTAAAGCCATGCTTTTACAGTAGCGACGATGTTCTCTGCTGAAAGCCCGAAATCCTTTAGCAGATCAGCAGCAGGTCCCGAATGACCGAACTCATCATTGACACCTATGCGGCGTACCGGAACAGGCAGTTTCTCGCTGAGCAGCGAGCTTACAGCCTCACCAAGTCCTCCGATGATCGAGTGCTCCTCGCATGTTACGATCTTTCCGCATTCTTCTGCTGCCTTAAGTATCAGTTCCTCGTCAAGTGGCTTGATGGTGCTCAGATTGATTACTCTGGCATTGATCCCCTCGCTGCGGAGCTCTTCTCCCGCTTTGATGGCTTCTCCGACCATGATTCCTGTAGCAATGATAGCTACATCATTGCCGTCCTGCAGCACTTCGCCCTTACCTATCTCAAATCTGAAATTCTCGTCATGGAAAACAGGAACTCCGGAACGTCCGAATCTCAGATATACCGGACCTTCAAACTCATACGCAGCCTTTACTGCCGCGCGTGCTTCAACATCATCAGCCGGGCAGATAACTGTCATACCCGGAATGCTGCGCATCAGAGCAAAGTCTTCGCAGCACTGGTGGGATGCTCCGTCTTCACCTACAGAAATTCCGCCGTGTGTTGCACCGATCTTTACGTTCAGATGCGGATATCCGATCGAATTGCGGACCTGTTCAAAGGCTCTTCCGGCTGCGAACATTGCAAATGTCGATGCGAAAGGCACCATTCCCATTGATGCTATTCCGGCAGCAACTGCCATCATGTTACCCTCTGCGATACCGCAGTCAAAGTGTCTGTCAGGAAATTCCTTTTTGAATGTGCTCGTCTTGGTGGCTCCTGCAAGGTCAGCGTCAAGAACGACCACGTCTGCATGCTCACGCCCCAGTTCTACAAGGGCATTGCCGTAACTTTCTCTTGTTGCGATCTTCTTGATATCTGCCATGTTACATTGCCTCCACTTCTTCGAGCTGCTTTCCGAGTTCTGCCATTGCCTGTTCATATTGCTCATCGTTTGGAGCCTTGCCATGCCAGCCGGCCTGGTCTTCCATGAAGCTGACACCCTTGCCCTTGAGCGTCTTCATTATTATTGCAGTCGGAACACCTTTAGTCTGTTTTGCACTTGTCAGAGCCGCCTCTATCTGGTCAAAATCATGTCCGTCTATCTCCTCTACATGGAGTCCGAATGCCTTGAATTTATCAGGTATCGGATACGGATCGATTACGTCAGCGATCCTTCCATCGATCTGAAGATCATTGTTATCGACAATAACACAAAGATTGTCAAGCCCATAGTGATGAGCAAACATCATTGCTTCCCATACCTGGCCTTCTTCAATCTCACCGTCTCCGAGCAGTGTATACACCCTCAGATCCTTGCCCTGCTTCTTTGCAGCCAGAGCCATTCCCGCTGCTGCGGATACACCCTGACCGAGAGATCCTGTAGACATATCAACTCCAGGAGTCTCATTCATGTTAGGATGGCCCTGCAGACGGCTTCCGATCTTTCTCAGCGTCTTTAATTCTTCTACAGGGAAGAACCCTCTCTGTGCCAGTACGGAATAAAGCCCCGGAGCAGTATGTCCCTTTGACAGAACGAATCTGTCCCTGTCCGGATCACGAGGTTTTTCCGGATCCACATTCATTTCTTTAAAATACAGATATGTATACATATCTGCGGCGGAAAGACTTCCGCCCGGATGGCCTGATTTGGCGGAATGAGTTCCCTCAATTATACCCATCCTCACCTTGCAGGCAAGCTTCATCAGTTCCTTTTTTTCTGAGTCAGTCATAGCGCCTCCTTAACCGGTTATCAAATCTCCTTATCATATCCTTATCATAGCTCTATACATTTGGCCTCTTTATTGCAGGCACACCGGTATGCATGCAAAATGCCTATTTGTACATTAGTATTTTAACAATTGCATCGTTACATGAAAATAGTTATATTTTTTTAATTATGGAGTTTTTTTGAAAAGCCCCTGACCGATTAACGATCAGGAGCTTTAGAGTAAACTTCATATTATTTATAAGTAAGCAGGCTTATTTTTGCTCTGTTGACCGGCTCGTAGTCTTCTTCTTTAGCTTTAGCAAGCTCCTCCTGTATGCGCTCAAGGTGAGGCAGAAGATCTGCATACTGGCTGTCAATTGCGTTTTCTACAGGTGCTTCTTTCATGGCGACTCCTACTGAATATGTCGCTTTGTTGACCGGCTGGAGTGTTCCTGCGCCGGCTATGCATCCGCCCGGACATGCCATTCCTTCAAGCAGATATCCATTGTACTCGCCTGCAGCAGCCTTTTTCATCATTTTCTTGCATTCATCAAGCCCTTCAGCTTTTACAACCTTGACTTCACGCTCAGGATCAACGCGCTTTATGTGATTGACTACAGCCTGCGCAACACCGCCGCTTATAGCGAAGCCGAAACCGTCGCTGCTGGCCCTCCTAAGTGTATCTCCTTCCTCGAGGTCTTCAAAGACAACATCCTTTGCGTCAAACATTCCCGCAAGCTCTTCGAAAGTGAGGACAAAATCCACATAGCTCTTTACTGTACGTCTGCTAGCCTCGTTTTTCTTGGACAGGCACGGTCCGATGAAGGCGATCTTGCAGTCCGGATGCATTTTCTTTACAAGCCTTGCGGTCAGCACCATAGGAGTCATCGCCATGGAGATGGTGTCTGCCTGTTCCGGGAATTCCGTCTTTGCCATTATCGACCATGCAGGGCAGCAGCTCGTACACATGAACGGCAGCTCTTCCGGTACCTCCCTGAGGAAGTGTTCCGCCTCCTCGATCGTACAAAGATCAGCTCCGATAGCTACTTCGAACACATCTTCGAATCCAAGAATACCGAATGCCGCTCTCATCTTTTTGTCTGTCAGGCCCTTGCCGAACTGTCCGGCTATTGCCGGCGCTACGATTGCGTAAACAGGAGTATCTGACTGTATCGCCTTTATAGTCTGATATATCTGACCTTTGTCTACGATAGCAGCAAACGGGCAGCTGTTGAGGCACATTCCGCAGGAAACGCATTTGTTCTGATCTATCATCGCATGGCCATACTCATCCTCTCCTATCGCTCCAAGCCCGCATGCAGCTACGCACGGTCTTTCCTGCTTGATTATTGCATTATACTGGCAGGCTTTCATGCACATTCCGCACTTAATACATTTTTCGGTATCTATGACGTTGCGGCGCAGATCCCTGTCATACGAAATGCATTTTTTAGGGCAGACCTCCATACATGGATGCTCGAGACAATTCTGACATCCATCAGTGATATACACCCTTTTCTCCGGACAGCAATGACAAGCGAAACGGATGATATCTATCAGCGGCGGCTCATAGTACTTCTCTTCGATCATACTCTCATCCACACCTTTTGAAGTCGGCGTATGCTCATTTACGGGCCTTATTGCCATTCCCATTGCGACCCTGATCCGCTCTCCGATTATAGCTCTTTCCAGAAACATCGATTGTCTGTATGGATCGTCTTCGACGTTTACCATCTTATATGGCAGTTCATCAAGCTGCTCCGGTCCGCCTCCCTCATAAGCAAACCTTGCGACTTCAGTAAATACCTTGTGACGCAGACGGCTTTTTTCTGTAATAACGCCCTTCATACTATTCCTCCTTTTGATTGACATCGCCAGGCTATGCTTGCCCCTGTTTTTTTAATCATATCATAGAAAAGTTGTTGTTTATTAATTATCAGTTATTGAAAAATAGTATATTTTTATGATAGCCTATCAGCCGTTCATTCAATGTGTTTTTTGAGGGAAATAAATTGTGGATTATAAACAGATTCTCAAAGTTATACTTGATATAGGTGAGCAGATGATCAACAGCGGCGCTGAGATCAGCCGTGTTGAAGACAGCATGTACAGACTGTGCCGCAGCTATGGGTTCATCAGGGCCAACTGCTGGGTCATCTCATCAAACATACAGGCGACTGTAGAAACGCCGGATGGAGATATCTTTACCCAGATCCGCCATGTGCCCGGCGGAGAGATGAATTTCGACAGGCTCGACTATTTAAACAGTCTGTCCCGTAAAGTATGCAGGGAAACTCCTGACGCGCCTGAGCTGAAGCGGAGGCTGGATGAAGTAATGGCAAGGCCGGCGCAGCCTAAATGGATGCATTATCTGGCAGGCGTTCTCGGCGGTACGGGTTTTGCGGTATTCTTCAATTGCGATATTTCAGACAGCATTGTTGCTTTGATTGCATCGCTTATGATAGTTGCGATCGGAGATGCCATCGGCAAAATCGAAACCAATCCGCTGATATTCAATGCCATCATCTCATTTATTGTAGAAATATGCATTCTCCTGTCTGTCAGACTCGGACTCGGTCATCACTCAGGCAATATAACGGTCGGTGTAGTAATGCTCCTGATCTCCGGGATCGGATTCACCAACGGTATAAGCGATCTGCTGCACAGAGACACTTTGTCGGGCATCATCAATATATCCAAGGCAGTACTGGGCGCCACCGGGATCGCGATAGGGATCGCTCTGCCTATCCTTCTCATGAAGGGGGTGATGTAGCATGATGGAACTCACGCCGAGTCTCGCAGTTCAGCTCGTATCATGTACAGCAGCATGCGTAGGTTTTGCTTATTGGTTCAACGTTAAGGGCATCCAGGTCATGTATGCCGGCATAGGCGCATTTTTCACCTGGCTTGTCTACGCACTGCTATACAACGCCGGATACAGCAATTTTCTTGCAACGCTTGTGGGCTCAATATTTGTCGCTGCATACGCTCAGGTAATGGCACGAGTTAATAAAGCTCCTGCAACAATATTCCAGACGGTATGCGTCTTCCCTCTTGTACCGGGGCCGAACCTGTATTACATGATGTACTGCATAGTAATGGAAGATCATGACATGGCAGTGTCTGAAGGGATCACACTTCTTGTTACCTGCCTCGGGATCGCTCTGGGCTTCATAGTTGTAGAGATCATCAACAAGTACATATTCAGACCGATCATGAAAGTCAGAAAATAAGATATGAATTTAAGAAGAGCGGGTTCACTTCATGCGTGCAACGCTCTGATTTTTATTGTATTAAATGATTACCATATAGCTGCACGGTCTTTCAGCTAAAGGTTCTTGCTATGTACTTTGAAATCAACAGATCAATAAACGCAGGAGCAGTGATGATATAGGTACTCCTACCCCTTCTCCGGCATTAGGTCCGAAAACAGAACAGCATATCATATCGATCACAAATAAAGTCACAAGTACGGAGCATACGATCTTTGCCTTCTTTGGGCCTAGCCTGTGCATCAGGTTTCTTATAAGAGGGCCTACAATGAATATACCCAGGAAACCTCCTATATCAAATGCAATAAGCCCTGCCAGACATACCCTGCCGTTCAGGTTCAGCTGCATATTATGATAGTCCCAATATGACATGTTATTGAAAAACTCAATCACAAAACTTGTAAAATACTCGATAACACCGCAGAGCAGCATGGTACAGATGAACAGTTTAAGTTTATGGTGTTTGAGTTTGTTTAGAAGTGCGATTATACAAACGCCGCCGGCTCCATATATCGGAAGCCATGGACCATACATAACACCTCTGTTTACAAAAACCATGTCCTTTACAAGATGAAGACCGACTTCCCACAACCAGCCTATAAAGCAGAATATGAAGAACATTGCGATATAGTCCGTAATATGATAACTGTCCGCTTCATCAAAGCTTGAATTCCTGATATGCAGATCAGGCATCAGATATTCCTGATGGATATCCTCCGGTTTTTCTCCGGCTTTTACCCTGTCAACATAAGCATCATTATCGAACGCAGTCTCTATAAATTTGCTTCTGTTGATATCAGGCCTCTGTCTGAGTGTGAAATACATTTCAGCGTCCATCGTATAATCGATCGGCATAACGAGGAAAAGATCGCTGAGCGGAATAAGAAATCCGGGTATAAGAAGATATAAATATGACATTTCGAGCAGAAACATTTTCCATTTATATCCATGTGTCATTTTTTTTGAAAGATTCCTGGCTTGTTTCCAGCTCAGATCCGGATTTTCAGCAAGTAAATATGGCACACACAAATACTGGTAATGTTTTATGATGCCGCCTATTATGGTGATCCACCACAGGGACATCACAATAACATAAATACACATCACACCTATTACATGAAGGAACTTATGATTGCCGAAAGGTGCAAGAATACGCCGTATCTTAACATCCCTCTGGAATCTGTTCTCCATAACGGCTCGGTTAAGTCCGACAGCCAGTGTTTTCTTGAAAAACGAGGTGATGCCTTTATACAGCACCATAAACAGCATGATAAAAACAAAGACCTCTCCTATGTTCCGGGCCATGTAAGCACGGTTCATAGCGAAAAGATTGATAAGCCAGCTATAAGTGGATAATATGGACCAGATAACGGGTATTACAATTTCTTCTCTTACAAATTCAGGCATTGACTGTATCAGCTCAGTATTTCTGACATAGTCAAGGATATTCAGTATATCGTCCTTTTGCACAATGCCTCTGCCGAATTGCATATCCAATGTGTTTATCAGGCCGGAAGCGTTATACTGCAATATACCGATAAATGAAAACAAAAAGATTATGAGGATAAGAACAAAATATGGTTTTAAGCCTTTTGTAAAAACCGTTCGTCTGATCCTGCTTCTGATTTCGCGAAAACTCCATCTGAATTCAGCTGTATCACTATTCATTCTTTTATTACTCCACTATATCTGTTCGATTTGTCTTATTTAAATGTAACATTTAATACTGTCACTTCGCTGTCTGTTCCAAACCGCATCGGCGGTCCATAGTATCCTACTCCTGCAGTTACGACTGTTGTTGATCCGTATAGATCTTTCACACCATAGGCATTTTCGTTAAAAAACGGAACTATGAGATTCCCCGGGAATATCTGACCGTTATGAGTGTGCCCGCAAAGGACCAGATCAGCCCCGCTGTCAGCCAGGTTTTTGAAGTCTATAGGCTCATGCTGGAGAACTACGATAGGTTTGGTTTTATCTGCATCCTTTAACAGCATATCCGCACTCATCCTGTCAGAGGTTCCGTCTCCGGCTTTTTCTCCATCTACTCTTCCGGAAAGTGTAAACAGTCCGTCACCTATCTCAACGTTTTCATCATACAGCACCCTAAATCCCGAATCGTCAAAGAACTTGTCCATTTCAGGTGTTCTGAACGCCTGGGATACAGGCGAAATGGAAAACCCTCCTATAAGGTTTTCATCCACATCATGATTTCCGCAAACCGCATAAACTCCGTATTTTGCGTGCATCTTGCTCAGTGCGGCAGAATATTTTTCAGGGTTATTTAACCCCTCAAAATTGCTTGTAAAAATATCGCCGGCTATAACTATGATGTCAGGATCGCATTCATTTACGAGCTTAACCATTTTTTCTGTAGCTTTTATATCAGAGTTCACACTGAGATGAAGATCTGCCAGCAGGACTATTTTTACTTTTTCACCTTTTGCGGACTCGTTTGCCAGTTCAACATCATAGTTGACCAGCTTCGGGTTCTGAGCGTGAACAAGGCCTGCAGCCATTAAGATACACGCTGCCAGAAAAGTAAACTGGAAAGCCCTTCCCATAAGTGCCTTATTGCCATTTTCCCTGTTTTTTATAATTATCCGGATAATCGGGAAAAGGATCAGAACAAACACGGCGTAATACATAAAAAAGCCCAGCCATAAATTCCCGAATCCCATGCAAAAGAACTTGAACGGAGATTTCGGCAGATAAGCACCCAGAACAGGTATCGCTGCAAGCGCTGCATATATTATTATTCTTAGTATTCTTGTTTTCTCTCCTATCCTTCTGAAAGCCCCACTGTTGTTTATAGAATATTCCGTAAGCGTTGAAATCAGTATCTGTACCAAAACGTAAACAACCAGAAAAAACTTACCTAACATTGTTGCTCCTAATTACGACTAGTATTGTTATCAAAAACGGCAGCTGCCTTTTACATAAGAATAAGCAGCCCCATAAACACCCATTGAATTATAGCATATCCCCCTTGAAACATGTAGTTTCAAGGGGGAGGCGATATCGGAGCTATGGAATAAGAAGTTACAGTTGATCGTATTGTTCCATAATATACCTGAGCAACGGGTCATTCACATCATATGTATTTTCACCAATGGCGTATATCGGCAGAACTTTAGGGGAAGTGCCGCTTATGAACGCTGCGTCGAAAAATTTCAGATCGTCTTTTTTCACCGAACAATAATGCAGCGGAATACCGGCTTTCTCAACAATTCTTATTATCATAGTCCTGGTTACACCCAGCAGCACTTCTTCCGAAGGAGCTGTGTATACCTCACCGTCTCTGATAAAAAACACATTTGACCGGCTGCCTTCTGTTATCCTTCCATAGCTATTGACCAGAAGAACTTCATACAGATCGCCTGTTCTGATTGCTTTATCAGCTGCATCCCTCAGAGCGTGATCCATCATTTTGATATTTGGGTTTTTCCTCTCACCTCTGAACAAATCTGTTCTGACTCCTGTCTCATAAAGCTCTTCAGATGGATAGTGTGTCGGGTTGAGATGCATTATCGAGTGTCCTTCCACATCCACCTCTATCTTTATATTGTGATTGTCTATCCCTGCTTCTGCTGCAAGGTCGGCAATACAGTCTGCTAAGCGGTCGCGTGTGAAAGGAACAGGTATCCCCATGCTTGCGAGCGACTTCTCAAGTCTCTCATAATGCTCTTTCAGGAACTGCGGTTTTCCTTCGATCAGTCTTATGACTTCATATACAGAAGGAAGACTGAGACTGCCCTTTGTTACGGCTGACTTGAAGCCTTCGATCATTGCCTTTACAGCCGTTCTGATATTGCCAAGCGGTATCTGATTGTAGTAAAAAACCAGATACATCCGCCCGTCACGGTCAAGCTGATCGATGTTCCGTACCTTTATACCGGTATCAGCTGCTGTCTGCACCAGCCGGTCTGCCATTTCGCGGCGTATCTCTTCGGATCTCGTCTTGCCATTTTTCCCATGAGTGATGACTTTTGTATGTGTATTCAGTCTTAATATTATATTGATGCCTGACTGAGTGTTCTCAGCTGTTAGAAAGCTGCCTTCACTTCCATATTCTTTTATAGCCTCAATTGCTTCCTGGAGTTTACTCGAGTACAGTTTACGAACCCGTCTGAGGTTTGTGTTAAAGAATCCTCTCCTCATAAACTCTGCCAGAGTCAGCTGCTCAGTTTTCGAGCATGTCTGATCGTAGTTATTCCGTATGCTCTCGTACAGCTTAACCATACTCTCAGGGAGAACCATATAGCTGATCCTGACTGCCGGGAACAGAGTAGATGTGAAAGAACCAAGGTAAACTACTCTGCCGCAATGATCTATGCCCTGCAATGCAGGTATCGGCATTCCTGTATATCTCAGTTCGCTGTTATAGTCATCCTCTATTATTATACTGTCATTGGCCTCAGCCCATTCAAGGATCTCATGTCTGCGGCTTATAGGCATCACCGCTCCTGTCGGGAACTGGTTCTGAGGGCAGACATATGCAGCTGTCCTGATGTTCGCCGGAAGGCGCTCAATAAAGATGCCGTTTTCCCTCACCGGAATGCAGCTCATACTGAATCCCATATCACGGAAAATACTCCTTACAGGCATATATCCGGGATCCTCTACCGACACATGCATAATATCCATCATTCTGAGTATCCTTGCCAGATGATTGATGAGCTGCTGGGTACCGGCACTTATGACAACCTGCTCCTGAGTGCATATAACGCCCCTTGCATTATAAAGATATCCCGCTATCTCCTTTCTGAGTGCAGGCTCGCCCTGACGGTCTCCTTCAGAAAGAAGCAGCTCCGGTGTATCGTTAAGCACTGCGGACATGCATTTCTTCCACTTGACAAAATCAAATGACTCCGGATCGAACATGAGCGGTACAGCATCATCCTTTTTTCTCACGGCATTGCTGTCACATATGTCTTCGTTCGCACCTTGCTCTTTCAGGTTCCTGTGGAAATCTTTTACCGCAGCACCCTGTGCAGCATAGTAGCCGGACTGGGGTTTGCTGATCAGATATCCTTCCGCCATCAACTGCTCATAAGCCAGTTTTACAGTTGTGACACTCATGCCAACAGCAGAAGACATGGATCGTAAAGAAGGAAGTCTTTCTCCCGTCCTGATTCTACCTTCAGATATCTCTTTCTTAAGGTATTCATACAGCTGTACATAAAAATTTTTGCCGGAATTGTGTTCTATTTCGAAGGAAATCATTTTTTCTCCTCTGTTTTGTATAAAATTGTTATTAATAAAAATCATTAATTGAGCATTTCTGAAATCACAGTTTGCCGTTATTATAGTGCATATACCAACAGTGGTCAACGCAAAGTAAGCAAAGGAGGATATCATGGATACACATTCCAGGGAAGCCGGTACAGGTAAGTTAGTATTCACTTCACTCACAGCATGCCTGGTTTTGCTTGGTACACTCCTTTTCAGGATACCTATTCCAATGACTCAGGGCTATGTTCATCTTGGGGATGCAATGATCTTTATCGGAGTACTTATTCTTGGGAAAAAACAGGGCGCTTTTGCTGCCGCCCTGGGTTCTGCTCTCGGTGATATCCTCGGAGGCTTTGCTTTCTGGGCACCGTGGAGCTTCATTATTAAATATGCAATGGCTTTTGTTACCGGCTCTCTGATTGAAAGAACACATAAAGTCACTTCTATGGCAACCGGAGGACTTGTCATGTGTGCAGGCTATCTGATCGCTGAGCGTATCATGTACGGAAGCTGGGCATTGGCCGCAGTCGGTCTTCCGTGGAATATCGGTCAGTTTGCCACAGGTATTGCAGTAGCACTGGCTGCGCAGCCATTATTCAGATTTATTCCATCCCCTAATGTTTAATTAGCAAATACCATGGTCTCTTTAAGGAAACCCCTAGGGTGAGAATCTCCGTCTAACAAAAAAACCGGTGTCAGTTTGAAGTGAACACCGGTGTCAGATGCAGATATTCTATATTTTCATTACTGTACCATTACATCTTTTGAACAAACATGCGACGTGCTTTAAGACATCAATCATATGACTTAAGTGGACGGTAAGTCCAATCAGCAATATGCATCTTCTGCACAGTAATTTATTTATCATAACCTGTTATCCTCCTCATTTGCATTATAAAACAAATACCCCCCATTCAATTGCTGTAATCGTTCGTTTGATGGCCATAAGACAGTCATTAGGCATCTTCCCATCAGTGCTTCGCACAAAATGTGAGCATAAAAAACGCCTTAAGAGATCTTCTCATAAGTCGTTCAGACAGATGAGTCTCTTCTTAAGGCTGTGGCGGAGAGAGAGGGATTTGAACCCTCGCGCCGGTACTACCGACCTACTGGTATTCGAAGCCAGACCCTTCAGCCACTTGGGTATCTCTCCACAACGCGTGTATTTTAGCATAATAAAAACTCATAAACAAGGGTTCAAAGAAAAAAGCGAGGATATATGTACGTCAGTTATGCCATACTTATCTGCCGCATATATGGCCCCGCTTTTACAGCATATTTTTATTACCTTTTGATTTTTGACATCACCAGTCCAAGGATCAGGATCAGCGCAATGATGATCCCGATAAAAATGGTCGTGCGGTTTGTTATATACAGATAAGATGGCAGCCATCCCGTCTCTATGTCTTCTCCTGCATAAAGATAGCCTTCTCCTACCTGCTCCCTATTGGCATAGATATAGAATTTACCTACCTTCTCACCCCTTTTGACCGGAGCCTCAAGTATATTTATCTCAGTCTTTACCTTAACACCACCTGCTCTTTGATTTTCAGGATATGCATATCTGAGGCCCTTTGTATCCAGAGATACTTTAGATTTTACGCCATGCCTGACCCATGTGTTGCAGACATTCTTGTCGCTGTCCGTAACGATAAATCCGGGTGTCAGGTCATGAGCGACCTTTATGAGTGTTCGCGGATCCTCCATCCTGCCCTTCGCGGTATCACCAAGAAGCACTATGATGGCGCTTAGTCCGCTTTCTTTGAAACCAAGGGTAATTGAGCACTGGGTCTCAGACCAGCTTCCCGTCTTTCCGAAAGTCAATCCTTCCAGATTATCAGTAGCCTTAAGCAGAGCGTTCTGCATTTTAAGTTTGCCGCTCATATTTGTAGCCGGCATTGTGTATTTCTTTGTAAGCGCTATCTCTCTGAGTTTTTCGTTTTCAAAGCAATGCTTTGTGATTATCGCCATATCGCGGGCAGTCGTATAGTGATCCTTATGCTGCCAGCCGTTCGTATTGACGAAATTTGTGTCCTTACATCCCCACTTTTTGACAGTTTTGTTCATCAGTTCGACGAATTCGCGCTCACTGCCTGAAACTCCTTCGCCCAGAACAATTGTTGCATCGTTGGCAGACATCATCATTGCCGCATAAATAAGATCCATAGCTCTGGACTTTTCTCCTGGCTCAAGCTCAAGCTCCATGCCGTCTTCCAGTACTCTGCATGCGTTTGGAGAAGCAGTAAGTTCTGTATCCGGATCCAGATTTTCAAGAGCCAGATAGCATGTAAGTATCTTGGTAATGCTGTATGGCTCCATACGCTGATCAGCATTCTTCTCGAATACCGGCTCATTCAGGTCTGTCGAGTACATTATCGCAGACTGCGCCCTCAGCCCCGGGGCTTTTGATCCAAGCTCGCCGCAAGGCCTTAAGAGACTGCGGTCATATGACATTCCTCTGCCGAGTGCTACAGGCAGATATGACAGCACTATCGTGAGCACAAGAATAAGCAGCGCCAGTGCACGGGCTGCTTTACTGTAGTTTATTCTTACTTTTTTCTTTCTGTATCTTTTGCCCTTTTCTTCTGCCACAGTTTGTATCCTTATCATATACTGCTGTCATAGATGACTTTAGGCACACCGCCTATGTAATCATATGAAGCGAGTATGTAATCTATACCTCTGAAACTGCCTCTTATACCGGTGTTGTAAGCAGGCATACCGTGCAGGTGCCCGTAAACGCACTTCCACACGCCATACTCTTCCAGAAGCTTTGTAAATTCGGTCTCCCTTCCTCCCGGACCTGCAGGCGGATAGTGAAGACATGCTATAATTCGCGAATCCGGAGCCTTGTTTTTCGCAGCATCGAGTCCCAGTTTCATTCTCCCGAGCTCTCTGGCATAAATTTTTTCGTCATGCTCAGTATACTCATCAGATCCTGGATAAGGCCAGCCTCTTGAGGCAGTGATCACTATATTTTCATCTTCTATAGAATAGCATTCGTTCTGCAGAAATATTATATCATCATATAGTGAATTCAGATACCGGATCCTGGACCACCATAGATCGTGGTTGCCTTTTGAGAGCAGCTTTTTACCCGGAAGATTATGGATCCAGTCAAAGTCGGCAATAGCCTCCTCGATTCTCAGAGCCCACGAGATGTCGCCCGGGATCAGCACGATGTCATCATCAGTCACCAGCTTCTCCCAGTTGGCTTTCAGCCTGTCGGGATGATCCTCCCATCCCGGTCCGAACTTATTCATCGGCTTATCAATATTCTCATCGAATGACAGATGCAGATCTGCTACAGCAAAAATCCTCACTGCCTGACCTCCCTTGTTTAGTTTTATTGATTGACGATAGATTTGATCACATATCCTGCCAGGCACAGACCTGCTGATCCCGGTACATAGCTGAGAGTACCAAGATCGCCATCGCGCAGCATTGGTTTTTCTTCCGAATAAACTACCGGCAGGTGCTCTATGCCTATATCTCTGAGCCTCTTACGCATCACCTTTGCCAGGGGGCATGTCGAAGTTTTAGAGATGTCGGCTACTTTGAACAGTGTATCAAATTTGCCCGCAGCTCCCATAGCCGAAACGATGTTGACATCTTTCTCTATTGCAGTTTTTATGAGCGCTGTTTTGGCATAAACGCTGTCTATCGCGTCTATGATCCAGTCATACGCAGTAAGATCGAGCTCGTCATCTTCTTCATAGAACCTTGCAAGCGCCTTAACGTCAGCATCCGGATTGATATCCCTGATCCTTCCGGTCATTACTTCAGCTTTGTTTCTTCCCAGAGTCGATGTGAGAGCTACAAGCTGCCTGTTAAGATTGCTTGGCTGTACACTGTCTCCATCCATCAGAGTGATGCTGCCGACACCCGCACGGGCTATTGCTTCTGCAGCATATGAACCTACTCCGCCTATGCCTACTATCAGGACCGACGATGCTTTAAGGCGTGCCAGTCCTTCTTCGCCAATAAGTTTTAATGTACGTGAATCTCTGTCATTCATCCCGATACTCCTCTGCTTCTCTTCTGATGCTTTCAAGCACCCTGAAGATATCCCCCTTTGAAAAGCCTTTCCCCTCAAGCTTACGCGCGATCTTCGCAGTCAGTCTGTCATCGACAGTCTTCATTACAGGTGATTCGCCGTAGATTTTTGACGGCACAAACACTTCCTTCAGCGCTATGTCAAGAGCATCCTCAAACTCATTGATTTTCTGCTCATACAGAAAATCCTCCTTAGCATTGCGGACTGTGTCCCTGTCAATGCCCTTTTCAATGAGTTCGCGCTCTGCCCTAAGTGCGCCGCGCTTTTTCTCATGATTATACTCATAATACCTTAAAGCAAACTGATAGTCATCAAGATATCTCATGCCTATCAGTTCGTTGATCGTGTCGAGTATTTCCTTTTCATCATACTCCTTGCTTTCAAGATGCTTCCTTACCTCTTCCGTTGTACGCATCCTGACCGCAAGAAAAGCATATGCAGTTTCTACAGCTGTCTTTTTATTCTTTTTTCCTTTTTCGATATCGCTCATTCTTCTGTGACGCAGCTCTTTAATTCTGCTTCTGATAAACTCCCTCCAGATAAATGATCCCTGACAGAACAGCAGACTTGCTTCCCTTAACACATACCGCAGTGTAGATTGGTTTGCTGATCGGAAAAACCATGTCGGTAAATGAATACCGCTTTCCATCTATTACTGTATATTCAGATAGAACACCGGGCAGACCGGAATCATATACCGTGCCGCCAAGAGCTTTTGTAAGCGCCTCGCGTCTGGTCCATATGCGAAAGAATGTATCAACGGCATTCTCCTTGTCAGATGACTCCATTCCGGTTCCGGATTCGTCTCTGCGACCCAGTTCAGTTATCCTTGCGGCATCCCGGGGAGCAAACCATCTGTCAGCGATAGCTTTCATATCACATTTCCTGCATAGCTGGATGTCAAGCCCACATTCCTGATCCGCAATAAGAACGGCCCAGATGTTCCCGGTATGAGAAATGGAGAAACAGCTGAAGCCTTCTATAAAAGGCTTACCGTGTTCTCCCTCCTTCATTGCCCCAATCAGTATCTTTGCCTGTTGTTCATCTCCGGTATGAACCGCGAGAGCCTTTTCGAGCAGCCAGTGGCTTTCTTCACGGCCGCCATTGAATTTATCAGTATAATATATGATCACTCCGTGAGCTCTTTAAATGCCTCTTCGAGCACTTCTTCTCCTTCTGCCTCAATATCAGGCGTAATGCCTATACCGTTTACCGTTTCACCGCTCGGTCTGAAATATTCTGTTACTGTAAGCTTCACAGCAGTTCCGTCGCTGAACTTATGCATGACCTGCGTGACGCCCTTTCCGTAAGTCTTAGTACCGATTACAACACCGGCATTGTTATCCTGGAGCGCTGCAGTCAGTATTTCCGAAGCGCTTGCAGTATTCCCATTTACGAGTATGACCATATCAAGATCTGCCGAACTCGCATCTGAATTATATACCGTCTCTGAGCCATCTTTTGTATTTTCACTCATTATCTTGCATGCAGGGAGCAGATAATCCGCTATTTCAATGCTCGATTCTGTCAGTCCGCCGCCATTATCTCTTAAGTCAAGGATGAATTTGGTGCAGCCCTTTGCCTTGAGATCTTTCACGGCCATTTTGAATTCATCATCTGTGCCGGTGATAAACGAAGAAATGAGAATATAGCCGATCTCAGGATACTCTTCGAGCTTACTGTAAGCTACAGAATCGGTATCGATTTTCTGTCTGCTGAGTTCATAATCAAATGTATCGTCGCCGCGCCCGATGGTGATTTTAACTTTCGTTCCGGCTTCACCGCTTATCATCTGCACTGCTTCATCCACATCAGCCGGTGCTTTTCCTTCCACCTTCAGGATCACATCATCTACCTGCAGGCCGGCTTCCTCAGCCGGGGTATTTGCAAAGACAGACTTTATAACTACTTTTCCGTCTTCCTCAACAACGCCTATACCTATACCGACATAATCGCCCATATATCTCTTTTCAAGCTCCGCATACTCAGCTGCTGTATAGTAAGCAGCATAAGGATCTCCGATGCTGTTTACTAAATTCTTTAACTGCTCGTCACTTAATTCTTCAGGCTCAGTCTGTGCGATAGGATCCTCGCCTATCATCTTCATAATCTCGTAATATTTGCTGCACGATTTGTCAAGATCTATGTAATAGTCATATGTATTATCTGATACAAAATGTCCCACACCGAAAACCTGTACGCACAGAACGATCACTGCAAGGCATGCGATAATACCAAGCAGGAATGAAAACAGCAGGCCGAGTCTCGTCTTCGGCAATGGTGCTTCTTCTTCTGATTCTGAAACATCAACCAGAAGCGGTTCATCAGTCACTCCGTCGTCTACGTTATAATAGGCTGTGTCCGAAAGATCGAGCCCCAGCTTCTTATCTTCATTTATCTCTTTGATCAGATCTTCGTGCATCATTCAGTCCCTGCAGGCAATATCTCTCTGGCTATAACCTGCGCCTTTCTTACATCTCTCCAGGTATTGATCTCTATATTGCAGTAGATGTCCACCCTGCCCTCAGTCACGGCCTCATACGCTTCCGCAGCATTCCTGAAAATGACAGAATCTATGCTTTTGCCGTCGGCTGTGATAAGTGAGAACCTAGCCATTTTATCATCGTCTTTGAGAAATCTCCACCCTCTTACCTCAGCATTCCGGATAACGAACACAGGCACCTCGTTGTCCTTGCCGCAAGGTTCCATCATCTGAAGAGCCTCAGCCAGACCTAAGTCTATATCATCAGTTTCGAGAACCGCGTCACTGTTATGTATTTCTTTCAGAAGATCAGGTTTCTCTTCAAGCATTTGGCTGATATCTTTGTTTAAATCTTTTCTCAGCTCATCCATACTGCCGGCATCGATCGTGAAACCGCATGCTGCGCTGTGGCCGCCGAAACTTATAAATCTCTCTCTGTATTTGTCAAGCATCTCAAACAGGTTTACGCCCGGGATCGATCTTCCGGTTCCTTTATATATGTCACCGTTCCTCGATATTACAATAACAGGTCTGTTTATCTTTTCCCTGAGCTTGCCTGCAACTATTCCCAGTACACCTTCATGAGAATCATTTATTTCAACTATAACGAAATCCCCTTTGTCGAGCTCGCTGTCAAGCAGCGAACGCCCTCTCTCGTAAGCTTCGTCCTGGAGCCGTCTGCGCTCCCTGTTGGCTTCTATCAGCTCTGTACAGCAGTCCCTGATTTCTTTCTCATCGTCGGACAAAAGCAGTCTGACGCCTAATGAAGCATCGCCCAGTCTGCCTGAAGCATTTATTTTAGGCGCTATGCCGAATGATATATCACCGGCTTTCAGAGTTCTGTAATCAAGTGCCGATCTGTCGATCAGCTCCCTCAGCCCTTTGTTGCGGCAGCCAAGATGTATGCTTCTGAGACCGCATTTTACCATTGTACGGTTCTCATCAGTCATTGGCATTATATCAGCTATAGTTCCTACTGTGGCGAACTCAAGCATTTCTGCCATCAGAGGACCCGGAACGCTTCGCTCTCTGGCAATGGCAAGAGCCACTTTATACGCTACGCCCACACCAGCGAGACCTTTGAACGGATATGTGTCACCTTCCATTCTCGGATTTATAATCAGTCCCTCTGCCCTGCGCTCGCTCATATTATGGTGATCCGTCACCAGCGTTCCGATTCCCAGGGAATGGGCATATGCTGTCTCCTCAGCAGATGAAGATCCGCAGTCTACGGTGACTATGAACTCTCCGCCGGCATCACGTATCCTGTCAATTGATTCTCTATGCAGACCATATCCCTCATCCAGTCTGGACGGGATATAGTATGTTACATTATCGGTCAGAGATCCTATAACCTTCATCAAAAGAGCAGTCGAAGTAATGCCGTCGACATCATAGTCACCGTAAATAACTATGTGTCTGCCTTCATCGACCGCTTTTAGCAAAGAATCCACCCCTTCGCGCATGTTAGCGAGCAGGAATGGATCATACGCCAGTCTCGGTCTCGGAGAGAAGAATTCCTCGAGCATCTCCTCTCCGATACCTCTTGATTCAATTATTTCAAGTATTTTAGAGTGAATTTTCATTACTTCCGCACCGGTCAGTAGAGTGATAGCGGATTTATAGTGTCTCCTTCCTGGAACACCGTAAAGTGCAGATGCGGGCCTGTGGAGGCTCCAGTACTTCCTATATAGCCTATAACACTGCCTTTTGTCACATACTGTCCTTCTTTACAATTATACCCGCTAAGGTGGCCGCAGAGAACACTATATCCGTTTCCTACAGCATACTGGATACAGTTTCCGTATCCGCCGTACCAGGATGCACTGGTTATATATCCGTCTGCAATAGCATATACCGGTGAGCCGTTGGTTCCGCTGGTGAGTACGATGTCCAGACCGTTGTGGAATTCCTTGCCGTGGAACGGGCATATCCTCCATCCATATTTGTCTGAAAGCTCCCAGTTTGACTGTGTAGGCCATGCATATTCGCCCGGAGCCATATCTATCTTACCGCCGGCGCTTACTATCATGCTTTCAGCTTCCTGCTGCTTTCGAAGAGCATCTGCAGCCATTTCTGCTGCCTCAGCTTCCTTCTGTGCCTGCATGGCATGCATTTTGTCAGCTTCTTCCTTATACTTCTTCTTGAGTTCTTCTGTCTCAGCTTCCTTGGCTTCAAGCCCTATCTGCTGATCCTCAAGCACCATCTGCTCTTCTTCGAGAGCCATTTGCTCCCCTTCAAGCACTGCATGCTGTTCCTCGAGCTCTTTCTTGAATTTTTTAAGCACTTTGTAGTCTTTCTGCAGTTTCTTCAGGAGTTTTTCATCGCTTTCAAGTATCCTGTGCACCATGCCGACATTTGACAGGAGATCTTCTACACTCTCGGAATTGAGAATTACATCTGCCATACCGGCATTTCCGCTCTTGTACATGGCAACAAGCCTGTCGTTGAGGGCAGTGTTCTGATCCTCGATTTCCTTTTCTTTTTCCTCCATCTCGGACTTTTTGGCTTCTATTTCGCCCTGCTTGACCTCTATTTCAGATTCTTTGGTCTCAATCTTAGCTTCCGTATTGGATATCTCGATTTTTTTCGTCTCGATCTCACCTGAAAGTTTCTCCAGCTGTTTCTCGGCGTCCTCAAAATTAGCGACTGCTTTAGCTGCTTTTTTTGCAGCCTCTTTAGCCTCTTTACGCTTGGCTTCAGTTGCTGCTTTTGCTTCCTTTGCTGCCTTCTGAGCCGCGTCATATTCTTCCTGGGTCACCGCTTTTGTGCCCTGAGACACATCGCCTTCTTCCTGGCTTACTGCGAAAGATGATATAAATGTTGCAGAAAACAGAGCTGCTATTATTACAAGCACAAGTATTAAGCTGTATCTATTTCTGTTATTCATTATGAGCGTCCTGTTCTATTTGTCGAGGAACCTTTTTATGGATATCGAGCTTCCGATAATGCCTATGCCTATTCCCAGAATGAGGAACATTGTCAGAAGAGTCGTAGTAAGCTGCTCTGCCGGTATGACAGAGATTGAAAGCATCCTGGTGATGTCTGACCCGATAATCCCGGTTATCTTAGTGTATATGAGATATGTCAGACCAGTAGCAATCACTGATGCCAGCATACCGACTATTATTCCTCCCCAGATGAACGGCGCCCTGACGAACCAGTTTGTCGCGCCGAGGTATTTCATAATGCCTATTTCTTTTTCTCTGTTGAACACCGTCAGTTTAATGGTATTAGCAACTATGATGATAGATACTATTATCAGGAAAGCCATTGCTATGATCGATCCCATTTCGATAAAATGCGACAGCTGAGCCAGTTTTTCAATCGTATCACGATAATAAACGACATCATCTACGCCTTTCAGGTCAGGCGCTGTCTCACCTATCATGTTAGCGGCATCCTTGTCACTGACATATACCGTATACGAGTCAGGCAGCGGGTTCTCAGGAAGGTTCTCCAGCAGATATCCGTTGTCTCCCCATCTTTCTCTGAGAGTTTCCAGAGCTTCATCCTTGGAGACGTATTCTATCTTCTCTACGCCGCTTATCTTTCCGAGTGATGTTTTGACTGCTTCTGTGGTCTCAGTTTTGTTGCCGTCTTTGAGATAGACCTGGATCACGTTGTAATCCTTCTCTAACGATGAAGCGAAAAGATTGACATTAACAAATGACACAAAGAACAACCCGAGTATGAGCATCATAGCTGTGATAGCCAGGATCGCGGTAAAGTACATTCCCTTATTGCGGCCCATCTGAGATACGGCCTGTTTCAGATTGTATCCCATTCTACTCATAGACGTCCTCACCTCCGTTCAGGTAAGTGTCCACAAGACTGTCATCATAATAGCCGATCGGATCAGGCATAGTGATAGTCCTGCCCTTCTGGCTTCCGTTCTTTCTGTCGATCTGAGCCTGAGCTGCTCTCAGTTCACGCGGATCGAGGAATGTCGTAAAGCCCGGTACATAAATATCGTCTTCAATTTGCTTTTCAAAGCCGTAGCTGCCCTCTTCATCGCGCACGATATGGCCTCTGTCGATCGCAACTACCCTCTTGTTCATCTTGTCTACGATATCCTTGGCATGTGTGACCATTAGAATCGTTGTGCCTCTGACGTTGATCTGTTCAAGCAGCCGCATGATATCCATTGCAGTAATAGGATCAAGATTTCCGGTTGGCTCATCACAGATGAGAACTCTCGGCTTGTTGACCAGTGCCCTTGCGATTCCGACTCTCTGCTGTTCTCCCGCAGAAAGTTCATCCGGATATCTGTTTGCCTTGTCAGCTATATCTACCAGTTCGAGCACATATGGTACTCTCTCTCTGATCTCTCTTTTTCTCTTGTGGAGGACCTCCATGGCAAACGCCACGTTTTCATAGACAGTTTTCTTTTCAAGCAGTCTGAAGTCCTGGAACACCATTCCGATTTTCTGCCTTATCTCAGGCACTTCACGCTTTCTTATCTTTGTAATGTCCTTACCCGCAAGGATTATACGGCCGCTGTCAGGCTCAATCTCTTTGAGGATCAATCTTATAAAAGTCGTTTTTCCGGCTCCGCTTGGTCCTACAAGAAAAACAAAATCGCCGCTGTTAATATGCACACTGGCATTTATCAGTCCGACGTTGTTTCCATACTTTTTTGTTACGTTATTAAATACTATCATTATCCCGAATTTCCGCTCCCACTGATTTTTCAGCTTTTTTACGCAGATCAATACGGGTCTATTATACCTTCCGCTAAATGGCTATTCCCCCAAACTTAATGAACTTTCATTTTCTGGCAGCGCCTGTCCTTCTTGCTGCCTCTGCCACTGCTGCTGCCACAGCAGGGCCGACTCTTTTATCGAATGCTTTAGGTATTATATAGTCTGCAGACAGTTCATCATCGGAAATAAGGCCGGCGAGAGCTTTAGCTGCCGCGAGCTTCATTTCTTCATTTATACTCTTAGCTCTGCAGTCAAACGCTCCGCGGAAAATTCCCGGGAACGCGAGCACGTTATTGATCTGATTTGGATAGTCCGATCTGCCGGTAGATACCACTGCAGCTCCGCCTGCCTTTGCTTCTTCAGGAAAGATCTCAGGCACAGGATTGGCGCAGGCAAAAATGACAGGATCCGTATTCATTGATCTTACCATTTCAGCAGTTACCAGTCCCGGTGCAGAGACTCCTATGAACACATCCGCGCCTTTGAGCGCGTCCTTCAGCGCACCTCTTTCGCCGCTGCGATTAGTACATTCAGCCATTTCTTCAAGAGCGGAGTTCATGCCTTCCTTCCGGCCTTTGTAAAGGATACCACAGATATCGCTCATAACTATATTCTCAAACCCCTGAGAAATCAGCATTTTACCTATAGAAATACCTGCAGCTCCGGCACCGGATATAACTACTTTTACATCTTCTTTTTTCTTTCCGACGATTTTAAGCGCATTTATCAGACCGGCAAGAACTATCACGGCTGTTCCATGCTGGTCATCATGAAACACAGGGATATCACATCTCTCCTTTAGTCTGCGTTCTATCTCAAAGCATCTTGGCGCAGAGATATCCTCAAGATTGATTCCTCCGAAAGATCCTGAAATCTGATAGACTGTCTCCACTATCGTATCGACATCCTGCGACCTGATACACAGCGGAAAAGCATCTACATCAGCGAATGATTTGAAGAGCACGCATTTACCTTCCATTACCGGCATACCCGCCTCGGCTCCTATATTTCCAAGGCCGAGAACGGCAGAACCGTCTGTTATAACCGCGCACATGTTCCATCTTCTCGTCAGCTCATAACTCCTGGAAGGATCTTTCTGTATCTCGAGGCATGGCTGCGCTACCCCGGGTGTATACGCGAGCGAAAGATCGTCCTTATTATCCACATTAACTCTTGAGATAACTTCTATTTTTCCGTTCCAGAGCTCATGAAGTCTTTCTGATTCAGATGCATAATCCATAGCTGTTTTCTCCTCTTTTATCCTTTAGGAATATGCTTGACTTTAGCACTGTTTGGCGCTTTATTCAACAAAAATCAGGACTCGCCCCGCTTGATAACGACCCGGTTATGTAATAGACTTGAGCGAAACAGGAGGTGCATATGACCCTTAATGAGCAAGTTGAAAAAATGACAGACATCATGGCTTCATTCATAGGCTATACGGCAATACATCTGCCTGACGATGTCGTCTCGAAGCTCCGCGAACTCAGAGATGCTGAGGACGATCCCGCAGCGAAGAGCATCTACGACATGATGTTTGAGAACATGCGGCTCGCTTCGGAACTCGGAAGGCCTTCGTGTCAGGATACCGGACTCGTGCAGTTCAGAATAGACTGCGGCAGCCGCTTTCCTTTGCTTGAGCAGCTGCAAGCCATACTTGTAACAGCCGTTAGGCAAGCTACTGAGAAGACTCCTTTGAGGCCGAATGCAGTAGAAACTTTCGACGAAATCAACACAGGTGATAACATCGGTACAGGCGCTCCTTCTATAAGCTGGAACATAATTCCCGCGTGGAATGGCTGCGCGATATCCACCTATCTCGCCGGCGGAGGATGCTCACTCCCGGGGCATGCAGCTGTACTGATGCCCGGTGAGGGATATGAAGGCGTTGTCCGTTTTGTTCTTGACCGCATAGCTGAATACGGGCAGAATGCGTGCCCGCCTCTTCTTGTTGGCGTTGGCATTGCCAACTCTGTCGACACAGCTGCCCAGCTTTCCAAAAAAGCTCTTTTCAGATCTGTGGGTTCACGTAATCCTAACGAGAAAGCCGCAAAGATGGAGCAATTGCTTGAAGACGGCATAAATGCCATCGGAGTTGGTCCTCAGGGCATGGGCGGAAAATTTTCAGTGCTTGGAGTGCACATTGAGAATGCTGTCAGGCATACCGCTACACTTGGTGTCGGAGTAAGTTTCAGCTGCTGGACTCATCGCAGAGGCGATATAGTTTTCGACAAAGATCTCAGTTTCACCACCAGTACTCACCCAGGATTTACATATGAACAATGAGACAGAAAGGTGCGGAAGAAAAATGACTAAAATTATAAATGAAAAAACCGTCCTGAGCACACCTTTCACTGAGGAGGACATAAGATCCCTTCACACAGGAGATGTTATATATATAACAGGAGATATAGCAACCGGACGCGACGATGTTCACATCCGTGTTGTAAAAGAAGGTATGGAACTTCCTGTGGATATACACGGCAAGGCTCTCATGCACGCAGGTCCTATAGTAAGGAGTACTGAAGAGAACGGCTTTGAAGTAGTCGCTATTGGCCCTACTACCTCTATGAGGATGGAGAAACTGGAATACGATTTTATAAAGGAGGCCGGTGTCAGGCTCATCATAGGCAAAGGCGGTATGGGCGAGCACACTGCTGAAGCATGCCGCGAATTCGGAGCGGTGCACTGCGTGCTCCCGGCAGGTAATGCTGTTGTCACCGCTCTGTGCACAGAAGAAATAACCGGTGTTGAATGGCTCGATCTGGGTATGCCTGAAGCACTCTGGAGCATACGTGTAAAAGACCTCGGTCCGCTTATCGTAACGATCGATACCAGCGGCAAAAACCTTTTTGAAGAAAAGAAGCTGAAAATCGCAGACCAGAAAGAAAAACAGATAGAAGAGATATGTAAACGGTTTGAATCTGTTCTTTTGCAATAAAACTTTACCGGTATGATGCATCTGCACCATACCGGTTTTTACTACTGTCCTATAAATTTTCTGATGTATTCGATCTGCTTCATTACCGAATCCGGGCTTGTGCCTCCTGCTGAGTTTCTCTTCTCCATGCAGGTCCTGAGATCAAGCCTCTGATATATATCTTCTTCTATAAGATCCGAAAACAGCCTGAATTCATCCAGCGGAAGTTCTTCAAGAGCACATCCTCTTCCAAGACAATATGACACTATTTTTCCCGAAATATTATATGCATCTCTGAACGGCAGTCCTTTTACTACCAGGTAGTCAGCCATGTCAGTCGCATTGATATATCCCTTTTTTGCTGACTCGTACATAGCTTCTTCGTTGACTTCCATTACATCGACTATCTCAATGAATGCTTCAACGCAGAGCTTTACAGTCTCTACTGCATCGAACAGAGGCTCCTTATCCTCCTGAATATCCTTGTTATATGCGAGCGGCATGCCCTTGAGCGTAGTGAGTAATGACATAAGGTCGCCATATACCCTGCCCGTCTTACCTCTGCAGAGCTCCGCTACATCAGGGTTCTTTTTCTGCGGCATAATCGAGGAACCGGTCGTGTATTCGTCAGGCAGGCGGATGAATCCGAATTCCGATGTTGCCCACATTATAATCTCTTCCGAAAGGCGCGATATGTGCATCATGATTATTGCCAGGTCAGATATCAGCTCAACAAAGTGATCCCTGTCTGAAACCGCGTCCATGCTGTTCATAGCGATTCCCGTAAACCCGAGCAGGCCTGCCTCGTATTCCCTGTCTATATCGAAAGTAGTGCCGGCAAGCGCGCACGCACCTATAGGGGACCTCTCAAGCATCCTCTTTTTACAGTCATCAAGTCTGCTTATATCCCTTTCACACATCATGGCATAAGCCATCAGATGCTGTCCGAACGAAACAGGCTGTGCGTGCTGCATGTGAGTGTAACCCGGCAGTATGACCCCTGTATTCTTTTCCGCCTTATCTGCGAGTACTCTGAGCAGGTCGCACAGAAGTGCCCTGACACTGTCCGCTTCTTCTATACAATACAGTTTTGTATCAAGAGCTACCTGGTCGTTGCGGCTTCGCGCTGTATGAAGCATTTTTCCGGTATCACCGATTCTTTCAGTGAGCACCTGCTCCACGAACATGTGGATGTCTTCAGCTGTCAGATCGATTTCGAGCTCACCTGAAGTGATGTCCCTTTCGATACCGCTAAGACCTTCGACCAGAGCATCAGCCTCCTGCTGAGAAATGATGCCCTGCTTTGCCATCATCTTCGCATGAGCGATGCTTCCTGCAATGTCTCTTTTATAAAGTCTTTTGTCAACGCCTATCGAAGAATTGATCTCGTCTACCAGATTTGCAGTTGTACCGGCTGTTCTGCCTGCCCAAAGTTTTTCCATGTTTATCAGTCTCTCTTTATCGGATGTGAAATATCTGTAGGATCATGCATTGTCTTCTCTCTCATCGCCAGCACTGTGGTCGGGAGGCCCCATGCGTTGATGAAGCCTGCAGCCTGGCCCTGATCGTAATCGCTCTCTCCGAATGACGCGAGTGACTCTGAATAGAGCGAGTATGGAGATGTGACACCTGCAGGAATTATGTTGCCTTTGTAGAGCTTAAGTGTAACTTCGCCCGTTACATTTTTGTTCGCAACATTCGCAAACGCAGTGAGTGCTTCCTGCATCGGTGAGAACCACTTTCCATTATACAGCATATCTGCAAAGTCTACGGCAAGTTTCTGCTTAAGATGCATAGTATCTTTATCGACAGTTATCGTCTCAAGCTGGAAATGCGCGGCATAGAGTATCGAGCCTCCCGGAGTCTCGTAAACGCCATGACTCTTCATGCCGATGAGCCTGTTCTCGACTAAGTTCAGAATTCCTATACCGTTCTTACCGCCTATCTCGTTCAGCTTCTCAATGATCTTGCTGGCTTTCATCTTCTCGCCGTTTACTGAAACAGGAGCGCCTTCTTCGAATGCGATCTTAACGTATTCAGGTTCGTCCGGTGCCTGCAGAGGCGATACTCCCAGCTCGAGGAAGCCTTCCTTCTCATACTGCGGCTCAAGTGACGGATCCTCGAGGTCGAGACCTTCGTGGCTCAGATGCCAGATGTTTTTATCCTTTGAATAATTGGTCTCCCTTGAGATCTTCAGAGGTACATTATGCGCCTCGGCATAATCTATTTCCTCATCTCTTGACTTGATGTCCCACTCTCTCCAAGGAGCGATGACCTTCATACCCGGAGCCCATCTTTTAACAGCAAGCTCGAATCTCACCTGATCGTTGCCCTTGCCCGTGCAGCCGTGGCATACAGCGTCAGCACCTTCTTCAAGTGCTATCTGCGCAAGTTTTTTACCTATGATAGGACGGGCAAATGCAGTACCAAGAAGATACCCTTCGTATGTGGCATCCATCTTGAGCGACGGGATGATAACCTCTTCTACCATTTCATCGACCAGATCAGCAACAATCAGCTTGCTTGCACCGGTCTTGAGCGCTTTCTCTTCGAGTCCGTCGAGTTCATCATTCTGTCCGACGTTTCCGCATACAGCGATGATCTCAGGGTCATCATAGTTCTCTTTCAGCCACGGGATTATGATCGATGTGTCGAGTCCACCCGAGTAAGCCAGAACGATTTTCTTGATTTCTTTCTTCTCCATCTTTCCTGTCCTTTCTATCTTCAGTCCTAAAACACTTTTTTATTGATCAAGCACTTTGCGCAGGGCGTCAAGTGCACGTTTTATCTCGCCATCGCTTATTGTCAGCGGAGGAAGCAGTCTCAGTCTATGTCCTGCAGGTATGGCCAGAACTCCCTCTTCCATTAATTTGCTCACGGCCTCTGCGCCGGTCATGCCTTCAAGATCGATACCTATCATGAGTCCAAGGCCGTCAAGGCCTGCGACCTTACTCATCTTTTTCAGTTCATTCCTGATAGTTTCTGACTTTGCCTTTACTGAATCCAGGAATGCATCATCCATAGTATCGAGCACCACGCATGCTCCTGCGCATGCTACCGGATTCATACCGAATGTTGATCCGTGATCGCCAGGCACCAGTACATCGCAGGTCTTCGGTCCGCATATGATGCCTCCTATAGGAAGTCCCGCGCCTATGCCCTTGGCAAACGAGACTATATCAGGCTTGATACCATACTGTTCGAAAGCAAACAGCGTTCCGCTTCTGCCGATACCTACCTGTACTTCATCGTCTATGAACAGGATGTCTCTGCTTTTGCACAGCTCTGCAGCCTTTTCCACAAACTCCTTTTCAAGAGCGTGGACTCCGCCCTCGCCCTGCACCAGCTCCATCAGGAATGCGCATGGATCGTACTGATCGACCAGCTTTTCGAGAGCCTCTGCATCATCTACCTCTGCGTGCACAAAGCCAGGAACGAGAGGCGCGAAAACTTCCTGTGCTTCTGCAAGGCCTGTTGCTGTCACCGTGGCCAGTGTTCTTCCATGGAACGATTTCTTTAGTGAAATTATCGTATTCTTTTTATGATCCGCGAGAGTATTGCCGTATTTTCTGGCGGTCTTGATCGCAGCTTCATTTGCCTCTCCTCCTGAATTGGCAAACCACACTTTGCAAAGCCCGCTTCTGGTCACCAGTTTTTCGGCAACCAGAGGGCCAGGCTCTGAGTAATACAGATTCGATGTATGCTGCACTTTTCTGAGCTGACCTATAACGGCATCAAGCCAGGCTTCATTCTGATATCCCAGCGAATTTGCCGCATATCCGCTGCAGAGATCCACATACTCCTTTCCATTGAAATCAGTGACCACCGCGCCGCAGGCATGATCGACGACCACATCGTAACGGTTATAAGTATGAACAATATACTTCGCATCAAGTTCCTTGATATGGCTGCGATCCATTAGTAACTCCTCTCTCTGTTGTAATACTTTACTCCGTCTTTCATTATTACAGTGCCGACACCTCTGTCTGTGAATATCTCCAGAAGCAGACAATGAGGAATGCTGCCGTTAAGGATATGCACCCTGTTGACACCGCCTTCTATTGAACGGAAGCAGTTACGCACTTTAGGGATCATGCCGCCGGTTATGATGCCTTCATCTATCAGCTTCTCAGCCTCTTCTACAAAGAGCTCGGATATGAACGATTCCGGATCATCAGGATCGGTGCAGACACCCGGAGCATCCGTAAGGTATGCAAGTTTGTCAGCTTTCAATGCTTTTGCGATCTCAGCTGCAGCATGGTCTCCATTGATGTTGTATGACTGTCCGTGCTTATCCATTCCTATCGGATATATGATAGGCAGGAAGTCATCGTTGAGAAGATCAGTGATTATCTTTGTGTCCACTTCTGTGACTTCACCGACAAATCCAATGTCTTTCATTCCCGGCTTTGCTCTTTTTACTGTGAGCAGTCTTCCATCCTTGCCGCTGATTCCGCATGCCCTTACTCCAAGCTGCTGAGCCATTGTCACAAGATCACTGTTCACCTTGCCGAGCACCATCTCGGCTATCT
The DNA here is from genome assembly GCA_017431685.1 of Mogibacterium sp. Classification (GTDB taxonomy): domain Bacteria; phylum Bacillota; class Clostridia; order Peptostreptococcales; family Anaerovoracaceae; genus Crickella. Next base: position 43,617 of record JAFRKO010000027.1, on the reverse strand, counting down.
CAAGAGTATCGGCATCCGTGACTCTAAGGCCATTGATGAACTGGGGCTCTATGCCTGTCTTTCTCATCCAGCTGCTTATCTCATTGCCTCCGCCATGCACGATAACAGGCTTGAATCCGACAAGCTTAAGCAACACCGCGTCCTCTATCACATGCATCTTCAATTCATCATCTATCATGGCACTGCCGCCATACTTGATAACTATTATTTTGCGGTTGAAACGCTGTATATAAGGGAGAGCCTCGATAAGAACGTTGGCTTTCTCCATGTATTTCTCTTTTACCATCTGATACCTCTTTTTATGAGCGATACGAGCCGTTTATCTTTACATAATCGTATGTCAGATCGCATCCCCATGCATATGCCTCGGCATCCCCGTCATGCAGATTTGCCTCAACCGTGACGTACTCCTTCGAAAGGATCTCAGTTGCGAAGTCGTCATCGAACGGTATCGAAGCCGAAGCTTTACACACGAGCACTTCGCCGGCTTCCGATCTGACGCTGACATCGATATTCGAAGCATCAAATTCTGCGTCTGTATAACCTATGGCGCAAAGTATGCGTCCCCAGTTTGCATCCGATGCAAACACAGCTGCCTTGAACAGCGATGAGCAGACTATACTCTTGCTTACGAGCCTTGCTGTCTCTTTATCAGGCGCTCCGGTCACATGTGCTTCGAGCAGTTTTGTGCATCCCTCTCCGTCACCTGCGATCTTCTTTGAAAGCTCAACGCTTACAGTGTGAAGAGCTTCGCAGAACGCGTCATACGCCTCACCTGTTTCGCTTATCTCCTGGTTTCCTGCCAGACCGTTGGCAATCACAACTACTGTATCGTTGGTTGATGTATCTCCGTCGACACTTACCTGGTTATAACTGTCGGCTATCTCATCATGAAGCGCCTTGCTGACAAGTTCCTTGCTTATGGCACAGTCTGTAGAGATGAAGCTGAGCATGGTGCCCATATTAATGTGAATCATGCCGCTTCCCTTTGCGATTCCGCCGAGAGTGCAGACAGTATCTCCAACCTCGAACTGCACCGCGCATTCCTTTATATAAGTATCAGTCGTAAGGATAGCAAGTGCCGCATCAGCGGATCCTGTCCTCGAAAGATTTCCCGCAAGTTCAGGCAGAGCATCCTGAAATGGCTTTATAGGGAGAGGAACCCCTATAACTCCTGTTGCTGCAGGAAGCACATCCTCAGCTTTTATTCCCAGACACTCAGCAGCGATCTGAGTCGCCTTTTCGGCTATTTCTTCACCGTCAGGAGTGCATGTATTGGCATTTCCGCTGTTGCACAGAACTGCCTGTGCTGTGCCGTTTTCCAGGTGCCTCTTCGTAACCGCTATGTGAGCTGCCTTGACTTTATTTTTTGTATATACCGCAGCGGCATTGCCCGGAACTTCACTGACTATGAGAGCCAGATCAGGTTTTTCCGAATTCTGCTTTATTCCGCTGTATATTCCTCCTGCTTTGAATCCTGTTGCGGCAGTGACGCCGCCTTCAATCATCTTTACCATAGATCCCTCCTGTATCTTCTCTTTGCGGATCCGCCCGGGCTATACCAGTCCCGCGGTCTCTTCCGTCCCGAGTACTATATTAAGATTCTGTACCGCTGCGCCTGACGCTCCCTTTCCGAGGTTGTCGTACGAGGCGATCAGAAGTATTCTCTCTTCATTTCCGGTCACATACATCTCCATGCCGTTATTTCCTGACATAGGGTTTGAATAGACTTTGCCGGATTCCGGTGCCTCATCGTTCACTTTGATGAGCGGCTCATTATCATACCGAAGATGTAAAGTATTCTTTACATCTTCTATTCCGGCTCCGTTCTTAAGCATTGATGCATGCAGCGGCACCGTCATGACCATGCCGCTATAGAAGTCAGCGACCACCGGGCTGAAGCACGGTGCGTTCGAAAGGCCTGTCATAGCGACCATCTCAGGCAGATGCTTGTGCGTCTGCCCCAGAGCATACTGTCCCGGAGAATCGAGATCCGCAGCCCTTTCGTCGCTCTCATAGTCGGCAATCATTTTCTTTCCGCCGCCAGAGTAGCCTGTAACGCAGAAGCATGTAAGCAGGGCCTCTTTGTCCAGCAGTCCTGCTTCGATAAGCGGTCTTACAAGGAGTATGAATCCGCTCGCGTGGCAGCCTGGGTTAGCTATCCTTGTGCTGCTTCGGATCCTATCTCTCTGACCCGCTGTCAGCTCAGGCATGCCGTAGGTCCAGTCAGGATCGGTGCGGTGTGCCGTTGAAGTATCGATTATGACTGAATCCGCAGGAGCAGCAGCCGCTATCTCCCTTGAAGCCTGATCCGGAAGGCACAGTATGCTGACATCTGCCTCCTTTATCATGCTGATTCTGGCTTCTGTATCCTTGCGTTTCTCCGGGTCTATCTCAATTATCTGTATGTCCGGACGCTGTGCCAGATATTCATTTATTCTGAGCCCCGTGGTTCCGTGGGCTCCGTCTATAAAAACTTTGTACATTATAATTCTGTTACCTTATTTAATTATCTTAAAGCGGTCAGATAAGAACCTTAGAAAGGAAGTCCTTTGTTCTCTCCATCTGCGGATGATTGAGTACAGCATCCGGGGTGCCTTGCTCCACGATATATCCACCGTCCATAAAGATGACCTTGTCCGCGACCTCCTTTGCGAAGCCCATCTCATGCGTTACGACTATCATCGTCATGCCCTCTTTGGCAAGGCTCTTCATTACATCGAGCACCTCGCCTACCATTTCAGGATCGAGAGCCGAGGTAGGCTCGTCAAAAAGCATTACCTCAGGGTCCATCGCAAGCGCCCTTGCAATCGCAACACGCTGCTGCTGTCCGCCGGAAAGGTTTCTCGGATACTCGTTGGCTTTTTCTGCAAGACCTACACGCTCAAGCAGCGCCAGACCTTTTTCTTCCGATTTTTTCTTATCTGCCTTTTTTACGTTGATCGGTCCAATAGTGAGGTTCTCCAGCACCGACTTATGCGGGAAAAGATTGAACGACTGGAATACCATGCCCATCTTGGTTCTCATGGCATCTACGTTCTTTTCTGTAACGAGTTCGCCGTCGATATAGATTTCTCCTCCTGTCGGCTCTTCAAGCCTGTTGATGCATCGGAGCATTGTAGACTTTCCTGATCCGGAAGGACCTACTATGCAGAGCACTTCACCCTCTTCAACGTTCTGGTCGATCCCCTTAAGCACTTCATGGTCACCGAAGCTCTTGCAGAGGCCTTTTATTTCTATCATGCTCATGCTGCAGACTCCTTTCTGGCCATTTTGCGCTCATAGCCGTTGATTATCTTTGAAAGCGGGATCGTAAGTATCATGTAAGCAAGTGCTACACCGATATATGCCGGGAATGTTTCAAATGATGAGGAATTCCACAGCTGTCCGCGGCGCAGTATCTCAACTACTCCGACGTAACCGAGTACTGACGTCTCCTTTATGAGTGTTACAAACTCATTGGCAAATGCCGGGAGGATTATACGGATAGCCTGAGGTATAATGACCAGCCTCATAGCCATTCCGTGGCTCATGCCAAGCGACCTCGCTGCTTCCATCTGCCCTTTGTCGATTGCCTGTATTCCTGACCTTATAACTTCTGACAGGTATGCAGCGGAATTGAATCCACAGACTATAACGGCCGGCACTACCATTCCTCCGTAGTTGTCCCATTTGAATCCGACTCCCCAGGACTGAAGAAGCCATGGAATACCATATGCCATTATGAGAGCCTGCACCAGCATTGGTGTGCCTCTTACAACATCAATATATACTTTTGCCAGTACCTGCAGGATCTTGCTCTTAGTCTGGGAACACAGTGCAAGGAGCAGTCCGAAGGCTGCTCCAATTACTATTGCTATCAGACTGACCGCCACCGTGGCGGGTATGCCTCTGCAGGCGATGAGAAAACCTTTAAGATAAACTCCCATATTGTCTAATTCCCTTCGCCGTTCTGATTATTATCGTTTTGCTTTTGGATATCTTATACTATTTCTTTACTGTTGCTTAGCTGAACCACTTATCTACGAGTTCATCATATTTGCCGTTTGCCTTGATATTTGCAAGTCCTGCGTTCAGCTTCTCGAGCAGCTCTGTGTTGCCCTTCTGTACTGCAAATGCGAATTCTTCGTGATCTCCGAATGACTCGCCAACGAATTTAGCGATGTCGCTGTGATTATTGAGGTAAGCCTCTCCTACCGGCTTGTCAACGATAACGCCCTGTACTTCGCCGTTCTGAAGCTGCAGATAGCAGTCAGTCCACTGGTTGAGAACAACGCCTGCTGCGATCTTGCCCTCGTCCTGCATCTCCTGTACCATGTCTCCGCCTGTTGTACCGATCTGGCTGGCAAGCTTCATATCCGATGTAACTGCATCGATACCTGTCAGATCACTGTCGGATGTTACGAGCAGCATGAGGTCACTTTCAAAGTATGTGTCGCCGAAGTCTACTTTCTCAGCACGGTCTCCTGCCAGCTTGTTCATTCCTGCGCAGATGATGTCGCCCTGATCTGACTGAAGAGCCGGGATAAGTGAATCGAATTCCATATTGACCCATTCGAGTTCGAGTCCCTGATCCTCTGCGATGGCAGCCATCATGTCAGGATCGAAACCTATAATAGTGTCATCACCGTCCTCTGTTGATTCAAACGGAGCGAATGTTGCTTCAGTAACTACCTTCAGTACTGCAGTCTCCTCGCCTGCGTCATTGCTCTCTTCGGAGCTTCCGCTTCCGCCTCCGCATGCGCTGAGTGCAAATGTGAATATCATTGCAAGTGCAAGTAAGAGTACTAATGATTTCTTTTTCATGATTTGTTCTCCTTTATACAAATTATTGATTGATTACACGCAAGACTATACTATTCATTGTATTTTTATGCAACACCTATTCTGAATATTTTTTACATTTTTATGCATTTTTATGCATACACGCAAAAACAAAAGCGGGCAACAGTCCTATGCCTGAAAATTACCTTTCGATATAAAACACCAGGATTTGCACAATAATGCATTTCCTGGTGCTTCATCCATTTGTTATGTCACATTATCTTTATGGCATCTGCAGCTGTCCGCCTAGAGCATCTCAATGAATGCTGCGATACGTGTGTTGAGCTGAGCAACGTCTGCTGTTGAGTAATCAGTTTCAACCATGAAGTATGGTGTGTTCTTCTTCTCTACGCAGAACTTCTCAATCGACTTGTGCTCTACATTATATGTGTGGCATGCCTGGAGTGTCATCTCGAGTACTCCGTCAGCCTTATACTCATCGATTGTTCTTCCGAGCAGATCATATCTGTTAGGGTTAGGAGTCATGACTGAGCATCCGATATTCAGATATCTCTCAGCAAGCGCTCCCCAGATGTCCTCAGCGTCTTCATCCACGAGTCTGTCGTACTGCTTTGCGCCTACGCAGTTCTCCATTGCTACTACGACACCGCCGTTATCCTCGATAGCCTTGATCACCTTCTCTGTAACTCCGCCGATCGGGCATCCGGTGACAACTATACGAGGCTTCTTTTCGAGCATCTTGCCTTCTGCGTATTCTTTTTCGATCTTATCCTTGATGGACTTGAGCTCATCAACGATAGCTGTACGGTCGAATTTGAAGTCGCTTCCATAGAGGAGCTTGAACATATCCATTCCCGAAACAGGGCAAGGATCGTTCTTCATGACATCTATCAGCTCCTTCTTGGCTCTTCTGATGCTGTTCTCAAGTTTAACAGCTTCGCGGATCTTTTCGTCTGTGATCTCAATGCCGAACTTCTTCTCAACATAAACTTTGAGCTTGAGGCATTCTTCTTTGTAAAGAGCAAGTCCCTTTTCGCTCTGCGAATTAGGAAGGTCCATAACGAATACATCCTTGAATTCGCTCATCAGCTCGTACATCTTCTTCTTTCCGTCGCAGGTGTTCTCGCCTATAACGATGTCACTGAAGTAGAAAAACGGGCACTTGTCGTCCTTTGCAAATCCATAGCTGGATTTGATCAGTGGGCAAAGGTTAGCAGGCAGATCCTTTTCTGCGGAAGGGATAGTCTCTCCCGATGTTGAACAAAGGCTGACCGAAGCTGCTCCTGCTGCCAGAGCAATCTCTCTCGGAAAGTATGTGCAGTATGCTCCGATTACCGGGATACCCTGATCTTTTACTTTCTTTACATTTACAAATGCGTTTCTTCTTGCTTCTGCGAATTCCTCAAATACTGCAGGCAGTTCCTTGATAATTTCCATAAACAAGCCCTCTTTCTATACTATATTTATTGTTTCCGGGAGTGATCACCGACCTTACTTTTTTATAATCCTACTTTTCTACATTCAAAACAATAGAAGTACCTATAAATTAAATCTATAACTGCCTTCAATAATCAGCTAAATCATTCAATGCTCTTATTGAAGTACAACTGAAAGTTTGCGTAAAAAACATTAACTTTACTTATCTTCCAGTCGGAATAGAATATAGGTGAAAAGAGAAGAATTCTTTTCGGATACAGTCTTAGGGGAATTGCAGTATACTTTCAAAGTCGAATGGTTTTCAGGGAGGTGCCGTCATGATGAACGCAATCGTAGCTATGTCTTTTATCGGAGTATTCGTAGGAAAATGCTACTATTATTCAAAATACAGCCACAAGAGATAATAAGGTTTCAATAAATACAAGTCAGTAAAAGAGACGGTATTGAATTATCAATACCGTCTCATTCTTTGTATATCATATTTTATTTGGCCTTAAGCGTGATCTTCTCATACCATGGAACGAAGTACGAGAGTACAGCAAAGCATGCAAGCAGGAAAAGATACCAGTTGTTTGGTATCACGTCCATAGGGCTCACCCTTCCCTCTGACAGTGATGCGACCAGCAGGAACTGTGCGCCGTAAGGGATAAGGCCCTGCATGATACATGTGAAGATATCCAGAATAGATGCAGTCTTTCGAGGGTCAACACGATATTTTTCGCTTATCTCTTTTGCCATCGGTCCGTCAACGATGATGGCGACTGTGTTGTTTGCCGTAGCCATATCAGTCAGAGCAGCCAGTACGGAGAGACCGACCTGAGCAGATTTTTTACCCTTGATCGGCCTTGAGAGTTTTTCGATAAGCCACTCCAGGCCTCCGTAGTGCTTGGCCATTTCCGCTATGCCGCCGCAGAACATCGAAAGAAGGAAGACTTCGATCATGCCCTGGAAGCCTGCCCAGATCTCTCCGGCAAAAGTCATGAGAGTCAGGTCTCCATAAGCCATTCCGATAATACCTGCAGCAAAGATACCTATAGTAAGTACCAGAAAAACATTCACTCCTATGATCGCAAGCGCGAGTACGAGGATATAAGGGATTACCTTTACGATATCATATCCTGAAACTTCGATCGCTTTCGCAGTCTCCGGACGTCCGAACAATATCAGCAGTACAAAAGTGACTACCGCAGCCGGGAAAGATATCCAGAAGTTTGTGCGGAACTTGTCCTTAAGCTCAACATTCTGGGTCCTAGTAGCGGCAATAGTAGTATCTGAGATCATTGACAGGTTGTCACCGAACATGGCTCCGGATACACAGGCAGCCATCACGAGCGGCATATTGAGCCCGGCCTTATCTACCATGCCCAATGCTATAGGTACCAGTGCTCCGATGGTGCCCATGGAGGTACCTGTGGCTGTTCCCAGGAATGCGGCAATAATGAAAATACCTGCAGTGATCAGAGGTGCCGGTATTACAGATACGCCGAAGCTGACAGTCGCATCCACTCCGCCCATAGCCTTTGCTACTGCAGAAAAAGCGCCTGCGAGCAGGAATATCATGAGCATGTTCATTACATCCTCACTTGCCGCTCCTTTGGCAAAGATCTTGAAGTTTTCGTTGATTCCGGCCTTGTAGTTCATAACAAATGCAGTGAGGACAGCTGTAAACATAGCTACTACTGCAGGGAACTGATAAAATGCCATCTCAACACCTCTGGACTGCAGGATGATTCCTGCTCCGAGGTAAATCACAATGAACACCAGAAATGGTATAAGCGCCAGACCGTTACTTTTCTTCTTTTTCTTTGCCATTTGAATTTGTTCTCCTTTTTTTTTGCCCGGCTGTTGCCCGGCTTGTACTGTCAAATCAAAAGGCTGCAAATTATTTGCAACCTTTATGGTATAAATGCTGCTCATTAAATATCAGATCATATATGCAGGAACAGCCCTGCCATAATGAAATATGTGCAAAGTGAGATCATATCGGTTATCGATGCCATCATAGGTCCTGCCATCAGTGCAGGGTCGATACCGATGCGCTTAGCCACCATAGGCAGCATGGAGCCTATCAACTTGGCGATGATGACAATGAGAATCATGGATACACATACCGTGACCGCTACAAGAGGCGGATTGTGGTCGAGATACACGATCCTGAAGTAGTTAAGAATGCTCAGGCAGATACCGACTATAACGCCGACTCTGATTTCCTTCCACATTACCTTTATGAAATCTCCAAGTTCGAGTTCACCGGTCGCCATACCACGGATGACCAGTGTTGATGACTGCGAACCTGAGTTACCGCCGGTACCCATCAGCATCGGCATGTAGATTACCAGAGCTATGACAGCAGACATCGCATCCTCAAACCTTGCCAGTATACCTCCGGTCACGAAATAAGAGCACATGAGCAGAAACAGCCACGGCAGCCTCGCTTTGACGTGCTGCCAGACGGACCGGTCGAGATACTCCCTGTCCGATGTGTCGATGACACCGCCCATACGCTCGATATCCTCGGTCGTCTCTTCTTCGATAACTTCGAGGATGTCGTCGACGGTAACGATACCGACGAGTCTGAATTCATTGTCTACAACCGGAATCGCCAGATAACCGTATCTGGTGAAAAGCTCGGATACTTCCTCCTGGTCGTCGTCTACATGAGCGACAACAGGGTCGTCATGCATGAGGTCTGACACTTTCATGGTATCCGGTGAAATGACAAGAGACTTGAGCGATACTACGCCGATAAGTTTGCGGCCGCTGTCGACCACGTAGCACGTATATATTGTCTCTGAATCAAGCCCTACATCCTTGATATGATCAAGCGCCTCCCTTACCGTGGCATCCTTTTTGAGGTTGATGTACTCCGGTGTCATCAGGGCGCCGGCGCTGTCTTCCTTGTATTTAAGGAATGTGTTGATAAGACGCCTTTCGCTCTTAGGAGTCTTGTCGAGGATCTTGTCTACTATGTTCGATGGCAGCTCTTCAAGTACGTCGATCATATCATCGAAGTCGAGCTCGTCGAGTATGTATCTGATCTCGGGATCAGTTATGATGTTAATGATATCTACCTGATCCTCTACGCTCAGCTCTGCAAACACATCTACGCTGATATCTTTCGGAAGCGCTCTAAAAAGGACGACCATTGTTTTGAGGTCGAATTCTCTCCTGATGTCTACCAGCATTTCAGCTATTTCAACTTCATTGTGTTTCAGGAGTTCGTCTCGGGCATGGAAGTACTTCTTAGTCTCGAGGAGTTCGATTATTTTGTAATATGAATCCTCGTATGCCTGATCCATGTCTGGAACCATGTTTACATTCTCCATTGGTCCGTCCTCCTTTCCCGGCTTCTCTGTTTACTTCAGCATTTTTATTATATCCTCTTCGGTGATTATCTCCACTCCGAGCTCCCTGGCAGTCCTGTTTTTTGAGGAGCCTGAATTCGGATCATTGGTGATAAGATAGTCTGTCCTGGAAGAAACCGATCCGGCGACCTTTCCGCCCTCGGCTTCTATCTCTGCCTTGAGATCCTTGCGGTTCGCATAGTGCTGAAGGCTTCCGGTAATGACGAAAGTCTTTCCCTCAAGACCAGTGCCTGCTGACTCATAGCTCTCATCAATAGTCAGCAGATCAAGAAGGTCGGCTATCTCTGCCCTGTTCTTTTCATCAGCAAAGAAATGCACATAATCTCCGGCCATAACAGGACCCACCCCATCAATGTCCCTGAGAGCCTCTTCATCCAGGCTTTCAATCTCACTCCATTTATTGCGGCATGAACGCGATATCAGGTTTGATGTCGCAACACCAATGCCCGGAACTCCCAGACCATATAGCAGCCTTGCCGCCGTGGTGTGCGAGGACTTCTTAGCTGACTCGATAAGATTGTCATATGACCTGGCTCCAAAGCCCTCCATATCAATAATAGCACTTTTATGCTCTTCGAGCCTGAATAAATCTGCAAGATCGCTTATAGCTCCGATACCTATCAGCTTGAGCAGGCCTGATTCCGACAAGCCTTCAATATTCATCGCGTCTCTTGATACGAAGTGCTCGAACCTTTTGACATGTTTCGCCAGACAATCGGGATTTGTGCAGATTAGAGTTTTTGTGCCCTCATCATCTTTGACAAGAGTACTCCCTCCGCATACCGGACACATCTCAGGTATTTTTATATTGCCGCTTCTGGTCAGGTTTCCGGCAAGCTGCGGTATTATCATGTTAGCCTTATACACCTGTATGGTGTCGCCGATCCCCAGTTCGAGATCTTCCATGATATTGAGGTTGTGAACTGACGCCCTGGATACCGTGGTTCCTTCGAGTTCTACCGGATCAAAAATAGCCACCGGATTAAGCAGACCGGTACGTGACGGGCTCCATTCTATTTCACGAAGCACGGTCTCAGCCTGCTGATCACGCCACTTGAACGCTATCGAGTCTCTCGGGAACTTCGCAGTCTCACCAAGAGTCGATGCGTAATCGGCATCTTCAAGTGTCAGAACCAGACCGTCTGAAGGAATATCGAACGTCCTGATATCCTCTTCATATTTATCTATCGCTTCAAAGAGACTGTCCTTGTCGACCATCACATAATCGACGATCTCAAACCCCTGTTTTTTAAGCCATTCCATCTTCTCCCTGCGGCTCGATGTTTCGAAACCTTCGGAGAGAGTCAGACTGAACGCGTAGAAATTGACGCTCCTTTCCGCGGTCACCTTCGGATCAAGCTGGCGAATGCTGCCGCTGCAGAGGTTCCGCGGATTCTTGTACTTCGCATCAGCGTCCTCTATTGCCTCGTTGATCTTTTCAAAATCCGAATACCTGATAACAGCTTCACCGCGCACCATCACTCTGCCCTTATGTGGAATGCTCTTCGGCACGTTGCGGCATGCGAGTACATTGGCTGTTATGAGCTCGCCCTCTACGCCGTTTCCCCTGGTAACTCCCTGAACAAGCCTGCCGTTTTCATATGTAAGTCCAACAGTCAGGCCATCCAGCTTCCAGGAAAGCAGGCCTTCCCTGTCGCCAAGCCATGCCCTGAGCTCATCTCTGTCCTTGGTCTTGTTGAGTGAGAGCATCTTTATCTCGTGAACTATCTTCGGAAGACCGGCAGCAGTATCGTATCCGACATTTATCGACGGACTGTCATCCCTGATATAGCCGGTCTCATCCTCAAGCGCCAGAAGTTCATCGTACATCGCATCATACTCATAGTTCGTGATGATCTCAGTGCCATCGGTATAGTAAGCACGCGAAGCTTCGTTAAGCTTCTCTGTAAGAAAGTCGATTCGATTTCTTTTCTCTTCAACTGTCATTAATTGTCTCCTTTTTCCGGATAGGACTTTTATATCCCCGCCGGGTCTGCCGTATTTATAGGAACTCCGGCTTCAGACTAGTTAACTTTCTCCATTTTGACATAGCCCTTGCCAAGCTTCTTCTGTCCGAAGTCGTCGAACATCACCGTCATAGTCTTTTCATCCTGCTCTATCACCATTCCCTCTCCGAACTTAGGATGTCTTACGATATCCCCATTCTCGAATTCCTGGTGTATTTTTGCCTTATTTGCGGTCTGTCTTCTGGCCGCGGACAGGCTGTCGAAAGGCTTTGATGCAGGTTCACCTGCATAGCCGTCCGCAGTTCCGTAAGAACGGCCTCCGAAATAGTAGTCTCCGAAGTATGAACCTTCGCCTCTTAATCCTGTTCCGGTCTTTACTTTGTCATTGACCAGCACGTCGCCGTCCATGCATTCCCTGTCCATTTCATTGAGGAACTGTGATTCCACCTGGAAATCCGTGCGGCCGTAGACTGTACGCACCTGTGCTCCTGTAAGATATAGCTTTTTCATAGCACGCGTGACTCCGACATAGCAGAGCCTGCGTTCTTCTTCCATGCCATTATCCTGATCAAAAGCACCGAGTCCCGGGAACATTCCATTCTCCATGCCAGGCATGAATACGACAGGAAATTCCAGCCCTTTAGCGGAATGCAGTGTCATGAGCACCACAGCATCCTCATCCTCGTCATGATTATCTATATCCGCCATGAGAGTTATCTGCTCGAGGAATGCAGACAGCTCTGACTGCTCTTCAGCCTCGATGTCTTTTCCCATAAGCGCGAGTCTTTCAGCCCTCATTTCATCGCGCAGTGCCTGCGCACTTCCGTCCGCAAGCCCCTTTTCAAATTCGGCTATGACGGATTTGAATTCCATTATGTTCTCAATTCGGCTCTCAGCCTCAACTGTACCCGCGTCTTCAAGCGCTTTCAGGTAGCCGGAGCGATTCAGCACGTTGTCATATAAATCGCTGAGAGTGAGATTCTCCTGCTCCTGCCTTATACCTGTCAGCATATCCGTAAAAGACTCAACAGATCCTCTGAGCTTCGGACCGAATGACGCGAGAAGTTCCTTTTCGCAGAGCGCTTCGAACATGCTGATTTTATAAGCGTTGGCATATTCCTCAATGCCTGCCAGCGTCTTTCCGCCTATACCGCGCTTTGGTTCGTTGATCACCCTCATCATTGACACGTTGTCGCCAGGGTTCTCGATCAGACGAAGGTAAGCCATTACGTCTTTTATCTCTTTGCGGTCGTAGTATCTGAGTCCGGCCAGAACTCTGTAAGGTATGCCGCGGAAACTGAACTTTTCTTCGAAACTTCTCGACTGCGCGTTTTTACGGTAAAGTATCGCAAAGTCTTTGTAGCTGTAGCCTTCTACTTCCCTTAGCCTTTCAATTTCAGATCCGATCCACCAGGCCTCCTGCTTCTCGTCTTCTAGCCTCTTATATGTGATCTTCTCACCATCGGATCTGTCTGTCCACAGAGCCTTTGCCTTACGTTCTTTATTATTCTTTATTACCGAATTCGCGAGTTTCAGTATATTACCATCTGACCTGTAATTTTGCTCGAGCCTGATGGTCATCACATTGCTGAAATCGTTCTCGAAATCGAGAATATTGCGTATGTCAGCACCCCTCCACTGATAGATGCACTGGTCATCGTCTCCGACAACACAAAGGTTTCCGTGAGCTGATGCCAGCATCCTGATAAGCTTATACTGAAGATAGTTGGTGTCCTGATACTCGTCTACCATTATGTACCTGAACCGGTTTGAATAGTATGTGAGTATGTCAGAGTTCTGCTCAAGAAGCTTCACGCCATTCCATAAAAGATCATCAAAATCCATAGCGTTGGCTTTCATCAGTTCTTCCTGATAGCGCCTGTACACTTCATAGATATTCTTCTCGTAAAGCAGTCCTCTTGCGGACGATAGAAACTCTTCGGGTCCCTCCTCCCGCTCTTTGCATTTGCTTATCACAGAGATGATTGAGGAAGGCGATGTCACCTTGTCATCTACGTTCAGTTCTTTGCAGATCCTTTTTATAAGAGTCTTTTTGTCGGTCTCATCGTAGACAGTGAAACCTGCCTTATAGCCAAGTCTTTCAGGCGAATATCTGAGCATACGAAGACACGTGGCATGGAATGTCATGATCCACATGCCATAAACCTCTCCGACCAGATCTTCAACACGGCTTCTCATCTCTCCGGCAGCCTTGTTTGTAAAGGTGACTGCCAGTATGCTTCGCGGATCGATTCCCTGTTCAATCATATATGCCATGCGGTGCGTCATGGTTGCCGTCTTGCCTGAACCCGCTCCCGCGAGTATCAGAACCGGACCATCAAGCTGCCTCACAGCCTTATTCTGTTCACTGTTTAAAGTCTTGCGCATAGATAAATAATTATACCATTTTTGGCGGCATTAATCACAAAAGGAACGAGCAAATATCAGCTGGCATTCCCTTGCGTATCCGGCAATAATTGCCGGTTCCTTTTGCTGTTTTACTCGCTCGTTTATTGTTGACTTTTTATGCCGTGGTGTTAAAATTTAGACATAGGGCGTATTATGCCCACTGCCAACTTTTAAGTGTTTTATAAGGAGAGTGATACCCATGGCAAATTATGTAGAAAGAGTCATCGAGCAGTGCAAGAAGAACAATCCTGGCGAGGTAGAATTCCACCAGACTGTAGAAGAAGTACTGACTTCCCTGGCTCCTGTAATGGACGCTAACCCAAAGTATGAAGAAGCTGCACTTCTTGAAAGACTCGTTGAGCCTGAAAGAGGAGTTACTTTCAGAGTAGTATGGGTTGACGACAACGGTAAAGTTCAGGTCAACAAGGGCTACAGATATCAGTTCAACAGCGCTATCGGACCTTACAAGGGCGGCCTCAGATTTGCTCCAAACGTATATCCTGGAATCATCAAGTTCCTCGGATTCGAGCAGATCTTCAAGAACTCCCTGACAGGACTTCCGATCGGCGGCGGCAAGGGCGGCTCTGACTTCGATCCTAACGGCAAGAGTGATGCAGAAGTTATGAGATTCTGCCAGGCATTCATGACAGAACTCTACAGACACATCGGCGCTAACACAGACGTTCCTGCTGGCGACCTCGGCGTAGGCGCTAGAGAGATCGGATATCTCTTCGGACAGTACAAGAGAATCGTTGACAAGTATGAAGGCGTTCTCACAGGTAAGGGAATCCCTTACGGCGGACTCCTCGGAAGAGCTGAGGCTACCGGATTTGGTATCGTATGGTATGCTGAGGAAATGCTGAAGGCTAATGGCGAAGACTTCAAGGGCAAGAATGTTGCTATCTCCGGCTTCGGTAACGTTGCTTGGGGTACTGCATGGAAGCTCTGGGAGCTCGGTGCTAAGTGCGTAACAATCTCCGGACCAGACGGATACATCTATGATCCAGACGGAATCACAACTCAGGAGAAGGTTGACTACCTCCTCGAGCTCAGAGGATCCGGCAAGAACATCTGCGCACCTTATGCTGAGAAGTTCCCTAACGCTCAGTTCTTCGCTGGCAAGAAGCCTTGGGGCGTATTCCAGGATACAGGCTGCAAGATCGATATGTTCATCCCATGCGCTATGCAGAACGACGTTCACATGGAGCATGCTAAGCAGATCGTTGAGGGCGGCTGCAAGTTCTACTGCGAAGGCGCTAACATGCCTACAACAAACGATGCTCTGAAGTACCTCATGGACAACATGATCGCTGTTGGTCCTGCTAAGGCAGCTAACGCAGGCGGCGTTGCTTGCTCCTGCATCGAGATGGGCCAGAACGCAGGTCACACTGCATTCCAGCACCAGGCTGTATATGATCAGCTCCACCAGATCATGAAGAACATCTACAGCGCTTGCGCTAAGGCTGGCGAGAAGTACTACAACGACAAGAACGCTCTTGTTGCCGGTGCTAACATCGCTGGATTCGAGAGAGTTGCTGAAGCTATGATGGCTCAGGGCCTTGTATAAGAGATGACTCTTTAGGTGTAAAAACACGAGACAAAAAAGAGACCGCTTCGGCGGTCTCTTTTACTATATCAGCATTCCTTTTTTCTTTTTTCCTTTTTTTACCTCAAGTGCAAGGCCTCCTACATTTCCTCTTATTACACATCTGTTATCTATGCTTCTGCCGAGTTTCTGGTGTTCAGACAAGTAGTCCTGCAGCGTCAGGAACGCATCCGGAGAAGCAATCCAGATGCCCTCCTCTTCTTCAACCAGCTCCTCTGGTTTGATACCGAATCCGATGTCTGAATTGATCAGATAGTATTCCTGCATGCCAACCTGAATCATTCGGTCATCCTCAAGAGGCATGCCGTCAAACTCCAGAATGAGATTCTTGCTGTCAAAGTCAAAATCTATCTTAAGACGTTTTGAAAAGTGAAAAAAAGTTTCCTGCCATTCTTCGAGCACTTCCGATCTCATCATGTGAGTTATCCCGCGCTTAAGCTGCTCCCCGCTCATCTCCAGGCAGTAGATCTTGCCGTCATATGGATATGCTTCTTTCAGATCTTCCAGCGTAACATCCGCATTCAGACTGTAACACCTCAGGCTTGATGCTGCCAGGCACATGAGATCAAGGCCCAGAGCATCTGCGAACACATCCGCGAAAAGCTGACCTACTTCCGTAGGATTGCCTCTTCCGTAGTTGTCGAGCGGTCTTTTGAGGGTAGTGACCATCTTGCTGTACTTGTTGTTTATTTCGTACTCATAAGTATTGATCATTGCTCTGACATACTTATCTGCAGGGCAGTGATCTTCATCTACAGGTATCATCTCCCAGCTGTATTCTTCTACTGAATCCGTAGCTTTATTGTAGATGAAGTCGAGTTTCCCGATATGTGTGTTTTCGGATCCGCACTGAAGCACCAGTATTCCGTTCTCAATCACCGGTTCTTCGATATATGTGTGTGAATGTCCTCCGATTATAACATCCACGTCGAATTCTTCATCAAGTGATCTGGCAAGTTCAAGATCTGCTTCCCATCCTATATGGGTCAGAAGTACTACCACGTCTGCCTTGCGGCTTTTTTTCTCAAGCTTACTGTAAGTTCTCCTGATTTCTTCCCTGGCATCTGCAACTGTCACATATCTGCCGACCAGTCCCTCAGCCCGTGTCTGATCAATGATATTCTCAGTCAGCAAGCCTATGAAGAGCACTATGATTCCATCGATCTCAGCCATGTAGTATGGCTTGAACAGGTGCTTCCTGTTGGATTTGACTAAAAAATTAGCGTTTATCACATCAAAATTCGCACATCTGCCTGCGAACAGTATGTGAGATATTCCATAATCCAGCTCATGGTTTCCGAGCGACATGACGTCTATATCTATCAGATTCAGTATGTCGATCGTTGAAAGTCCCTGGTAGTCACTGTCTATCAGAGAACCCTGGAATACATCTCCGGCTATACAATAAAGTGTATTAGGATTGTCCTTCTTTGTCTGAGCCACAAGTCCGGCGACCTGCGCCATACTGCCTCTCAGCTTGCCATCCTCGCCTGTTTCTCCTGTAAATTTCCCATGTATGTCATTTGAATGAAGTATGGTTATTCTTTTCGGATCATCACTCATCAGTCTCGTCTTCCTTGGATTTTTACATCATAGTGATCGTTTCGCCACTTGCAAAGAGGTAAAGATATGCCTCACTTACCTCCATTCCCATACCCTTTTCTGCCGCTTCACGATAAAGTTCTATCTGAACTTTATATTCATCTTTTATGCGCCCGAGCTCTGCTTCATGCTGCCTTCCCTGCCTGATGAAGTTTGACTTATAGTCTATAATTATCATTCTGCCGTCTTCTTCAAAGCAGCAGTCGATGATACCCTGTACCAGCATTTCCCGTCCGTTTCGGACTGTACGGAGAGTAAATGGTTTTTCTCGCATCAGCGCGCCTCTCTTAGCAGCCTCAACGGTTCTCCTGCCCAGATCGCAGGTGAAGAATGCATTTATACGATTCAGATCGAGCGCCTCATATACATCCGGATCTATCGCGTTATGCTCCCTGAGGAATCCGGCACGTTCTGCGATATAGTCAGAATCGACGTCACCTGACGGGTTCATGACTACTGAAAAGTCAAGGAACTCCATGACTCGATGATATGCGATCCCGATATCTGCAGAGGATGCGCGCTTGATCTGTTCCACACCTGTGCGGAGATGTGTGACTTCATCATCCGATGTGATCACCGCCTCCTTCTTCTGCGTGCGCTCCTTTTCAAGTTCCTCCTTACGGATAGCGCTCACAGAATACTTGGCTTTCTCTGTGAGAAGATATTCATCGGGATATTTATAGCTGAACCGCCTGTCGATCTCTTCATAGATTGCCTGCTCCTCTTCATTAAGAGGTCTGCTGAAGTATGCGCTTAACCTGCTCTCTGTGCCGTTAACATCCGCACTCTTTGTCAGCATCAGCGGCTTCACGTACAGTTTGTTGTATCCGCTCCTGAGAACACCCTGCATGGCTTTCAGATAGTTAGCGGGACGAAGCTGGTACCTGTCCAGTTCTTCTTCGTCTTTGCATGTTCCTACCATATAAAGTTTATTGCGCGCCCTTGTCATTGCTACATACAGGAGCCGCATCTCTTCTTTATAAGAATCATGTCGTGATTTTGAGTTGATGGCACGCTGCAGCACCGTTGAACACCAGTATCTGCGCGCCGGGTCAACGTATGGAAGACCTACTCCGCCTTCCGGATCAAAGCTGAACCCCTTGCTGTTGGTATCATATCTGAATCTGTGACCAAGACCGCCCACAATGACGAACGGGAATTCCAGACCTTTGCTCTTGTGTATCGTGGAAATACGTACTACATCATCGTCCCGGCCCACCATTGAAGCCTGTCCATTTTTGATTTTTTTGCTCTTCAGCAGTTCAAGAAAAGTGATGAAGGAACTGAGTGTAGCAATTGTATCCTTACTGAATCTGGCAGCCCTGTCTGCAAGGGTTCTGAGATTGGCCTGCCTTGAAGCTCCTCCGGGCATTGCTCCTGCCATTCTGTAGTACCCGGAGTCTACAAGCACCTTCCACACGAAGTCTTCCAGCGGAAGTATGCGTGACAGCCTGCGCCACTCTATAAGAGCATTCTTAGCATCCACCGCCTTTTTCTTCAGACCGCTTTCAGGCCCTTCTTCAGTAAACCATTCAAAAGCCTCCCAGTATGCGGAGCGTTCCTTCACCGCTTTCTTGTATTCTATTCTTATACGGGCGAGTTCATCAGGGCTGAAGCCAAATACCTCCGAGTGCAGCACAGAGATAAACTGCACGTCTCTTTTCATATTATCTATACAAG
Organism: Mogibacterium sp.; assembly: GCA_017431685.1. Classification (GTDB taxonomy): domain Bacteria; phylum Bacillota; class Clostridia; order Peptostreptococcales; family Anaerovoracaceae; genus Crickella. Next base: position 24,766 of record JAFRKO010000027.1, on the reverse strand, counting down.
TGAGAAGAGCAAGCGCCACTTCTATCTCAATAGTATCAAAGAAGTCCTCAGTCTCTTCAACATGGGAATCAATCGCGCGCGCGCTTAAAGCCCGGCTCATTATCTCGCCTCTTCGTTTGACCGCTCTGAAAAGTATCGCTATATCTCTTGCGCCTGCTTTTCTTACAATACCGGCCTTGGTATCGTAGAAGTCATTGCCTATTATCGACTGCACGAGCCCTGCAATATATTCCGCTTCTGCTTCCTCCTTGCTGAGCTCCTCGATCTCCTCATCTGCCCCGCCCTCTTCAACAGCATCAGTATCATACTCTTCCGCTCCGGGGTCACCAATGAGAACATGGACTTCCGGTATAAAGTCATACTCCGGCGGACAGTCTTTAATGCCGGTATACAGCATTGATCGCTCATCATAGCCTTCCATTATTCTGCTGAAAACATGGTTGACATATCTGATGGTAGCATCATTCGTTCTGAAATTACGCCCCAGATCTATAGCAATGCCATCAGGTTCTTTGCCCTCAGCATACCTCGCATACAGTCTTTCAAATATCTCCGGCTCAGCCTGCCTGAATTTGTATATGCTCTGCTTAACGTCACCTACTCTGAACACGTTGTCAGGGCGTGCAACGCGGCTTATAAGGTTCTCCTGTATATTGTTCGTATCCTGATATTCATCGACGAATATAAATCTGAATCTTTTACGGAGCGTGTCTGCCGCCTCGTCATTCTTGAGAATGCGGACCGCTATGTGTTCCATGTCCGCAAAATCTATTACCCTTTTTTCACGTTTCCTGGCGTCATATCTTCTCTCGAACTCCTCAAGCATGCGGAGATAGTAGACGGTATACTCACAGGTGGAGCTCATCTCCCTGAGACGTGTCTCAAAATCAGGTATTATGTATCTCTTTTTGAAATCACCAATCTCTTTCTTCAGTGCTTCATTGAGACTCTTAACATCCGCTTTTATCGTTTCGTAAGCTTCTTTATGAACTTTTTTCGGTACCAGCCTGGCTGACGGGAAGCCCTCGATGGCAGCAATCACTTCCATGCATGGTCTCCCGGATTTAAGATCATTATAAATTTCATCTGCTGCAGCAGCCTGCTCTGCCAGTTTGGATTCGTACATGTCAGGAATACCCGCCAGAGCAAAAATTTCCTTCAGTTCTGCAAAAGCTCCTTTAACTTTTCTGAACACAACTTCAGCATCGGCTGACATCATTTTCTGAAATTCCGATCCCTCGAATGTTTCAGGGGAAACATTCAGCTGCTCTGCCTTAGCGAATGCCCATTCGAAGTAGTCAGGCATGGTTCTGAGCCCGGAGTACGCTTCCAGCATGTCGTCCATGAATTTGTCATCACTGCGCTCTTCACTATAGAGCCTCAGGAAAGCTCTGAAACTGCCGCCTTCTATCAGGGCATCGTTTTCAAATCCATCTTCAAAAAGCTCGTTGATAGCTTCACGTCTGAGAAGCTCGCACTGCACTTCGTCTGCAACACCAAAGGACGGCTCCATATCTGTCATATGAAAGAATTCTTTTATGACTCTGAGCGCAAAGCTGTCGATGGTGGAGATATATGCTCTATAGAGCCTTGCCAGCTGGTCCTTCATCCGCGGTATATCTTCAGGATGATCAGCCATTCTCTTTCTTATGGCAGATGCGAGTCTGAGCTTCATCTCAGAAGCAGCAGCATTGGTAAAAGTCACGACAAGCATCTCATCCACATTGGCCTTGCCTTCCAGGATGATCCTGATTATGCGCTCAATAAGCACCGAAGTCTTGCCCGAGCCTGCCGCTGCGGATACGAGGACTGACTTGTCGAGTGTTTCTATTGCTTTTTTCTGATCTTCAGTAAAACCGTTTGCCATGATTATATTTTAGCTGCGGACGGCAGTCATATCAATAAAAGAGGCACAGGGTTTTATTCCCTGTGCCAAATATATCATTATATAAGAGTGAAAAACCGGTCTTTAAACCAGGATATCACCCTCCATACCGGCAGGAACCTCCAGTCCCATCAGAGTCAGGATTGTAGGTGCGATGTCGGCAAGCTTGCCCGAAGCTTTCTTGAACGGTACAGGCTCTTTGCAGATGTGGCAGAGCGGAACTTTGGATGTCGAGTGCTTTGTTACCGGCTCGCCCTTCTCGTCGAGCATGGTGTCTGCGTTACCGTGGTCTGCAGTGAGGAGAATCTGTCCGTCCTTCTCGAATACAGCATCACGTATCTGTCCGATCAGGCCGTCGAGTGTCTCTATAGCCTTGACTGTAGCATCGAAATCTCCTGTGTGTCCTACCATGTCAGGATTTGCGAAGTTGAGGATGATGAGATCGTAAATATCCTTATTTATCCTGTCGATAACTGCTGCCGCAACTTCAGGAGCGCTCATCTCAGGCTGCAGATCGTAAGTAGCAACCTTCGGCGAAGGGATCAGTATCCTGTCTTCATTGACGTTCGGCTCCTCAACACCGCCGTTGAAGAAGAATGTTACATGAGCATACTTCTCAGTCTCTGCAATACGGAGCTGCTTCAGTCCGAGGTCTGCGATCGTCTTACCTAAAGTCGGATCTACATCCTGTGGCGGGAATGCTACCAGAACATTTGGCATTGTTGCATCGTACTCAGCCATGCAGACGTAAGTAAGATCCTTAGGAGCAGATTTTCTTTCAAATCCGTCAAAGTCAGAATCTACCAGAGCACGGGTAATTTCTCTTGCTCTGTCAGGTCTGAAGTTGATGAAGATCACTGAATCGCCGTCCTTGATAGGAACCGGATTGATAACTGTAGGCTGAACGAACTCATCTACTTCATCCTTTGCGTAGGAGTTGTCCATACACTCCTGTGCGCTTGATGCAGTGAGACCTTCGCTGAGAGTAAGTGCATCATAAGCTCTTACCAGACGCTCCCATCTCTTGTCTCTGTCCATTGCATAGAATCTTCCCGAAATAACGCCAATGCATCCGGCCTCGTTTTCTTTCAGGTATTCTTCGAGAGGTCCGAGCCATGTCATAGCGCTCTTTGGCGGAACATCTCTTCCGTCGAGGAAGCAGTGAACTGCTACATCCTTGACGCCGTTTTTCTTAGCCATGTTTATCGTGGCCATGAGGTGTTTCATATGGCTGTGTACTCCGCCATCAGAAACGAGTCCCATAATATGAAGTGTGTGTCCTTCAGCCGCGTTCTTCATGGCAGCCATCAGGGCTTCATTCTCAAAGAACTCTCCTGAATCTATAGATCTTGAAATCTTGAGGAGGTTCTGATAGATAACACTTCCTGCACCGATGTTGAGATGTCCTACCTCGGAATTTCCCATCTGCCCCGCAGGAAGTCCTACAGGCTCACCGCTTGCATAGATCGTGATGAACGGATAATTATCAAAAAGTTCGTCGAGTACCGGTGTCTTTGCTCTTAGTATAGCGTTTCCGTAAAAATCTTCTCTGTAGCCAAATCCGTCAAGGATCATCAGCATGGTTGGTCTGTGTTTCATGGCTTACTCCTCTTCTCTTCTTGTGTAAGTGATCATGTCCGCAGCGATCTCCTTTGCTGCCTGACTTACAGGTCTTTCACTCTCTTCTTCTGTAAGAGCCGGCTTGCCGTCAATGATATCCCTTGCTCTTTTGGAAGTAAGTATTACGAGCGAATACCTGCTGTCCGTCTTGTCTCTGAGTTTGTTTATTGATGGATAAAGAAGCATTTCGGTTTTTTCCCCTTTCTTAGATTACTTCTGTTTTGACTCGTTTTCATATTCCCTGATAATAGGTTTTACTGCATCCGGCACTCTGGCGGATTCTGCAGCCATAATGCTTTTTGCCAGAGTGACAGCCTCATCCTTGTTATCGTTTACTATGTAGTAATCATATTCTCCTATGAGTCTGATCTCGTTCAGCGCCTGGCCGAGCCTCTTTTCGATCTTCTCCATTGTCTCGGTTCCTCTGCCCTCGAGACGTTTTCTGAGTTCTGCCAGACTTGGAGGAAGTATGAATATGAGTACCGCTTCAGGCATGGCACGTTTCACCTGAAGACCGCCCTGTACATCGATATCGAGTATCACGTTACGGCCTCTTTCCAGACGGTTAATAACCATATCTTTAGGTGTTCCGTAAAGATTGTCAAATACATGCGCATATTCGAGGAAATTGCCTGCCTCGATATTCTCGAGGAAAACCTCTTTTGTGACAAAGTAATAATCCTTGCCGTCGACCTCGCCTTCACGGGGTCCGCGCGTGGTCATCGATACCGAAAACTCGTTTCCGATCTCCTTAAGGAGCTCTCCACACACAGTTCCCTTGCCCGTCCCGGACGGACCAGATATGACATATAATCTGCCTCTCTTACGGCTCATATACACCTCCCAGCTAACTTACTATTTTAGCATACTCTCCTCTGATTTAGCAATTATCAGATTGGCTGCAACATCGCCCTCAACGTTGATCGTTGTAAAAGCCATATCAAGAAGTCTGTAGAATGCAGCAATCGGTCCTATCAGATCGACCGGAAGATTGAAAATGGTCAGGAACGATGTCATCAGCACAATTCCTCCGCCCGGTATACCCGGAGCTGCCATGTTGATGAGTGTTGCAACTATGGCCATCGCAGCGAACTGTGCAAGCGGTATGTCAAGCTCATAGAAATCCGAGACAAAAAGCGCAAGGCAGCAAAACGAGCATGCTCCTCCGCACATGTTTATGGTGCATCCTAGCGGCAGCGTAAAATCACTTATGGCAGCCGGAACACCAAGGTCCTCAGTGCTCACCCTGATGGTGGTCGGAAGTGTTGCCGCAGAACTTGTTGTAGAGAGAGTCATCAGTGAGATCTCGCCACAGGCCAGAAGGAATTTCTTTGCATCTATCTTTGTGTAGAGCAGCACCGGTATGAAGAATACTATTATGTACACCGCAATACATGCCAGCCAGCAGCACATTATGTATTTGCCTATCGCCATGAACAATCCGGTGCCATATTGTGCAATCGAAAAAGCCATAAGCGACATTACGCCTACAGGCGATGTTTCCATTATCATCGAAAGCAGGCGGAATACCGCTTCAGACAGGCTGTTGATGAAATCCGCAGCCGGACGCCCTTTCTCTCCTATTGAAACTATAGCCGCAGAAAGCAGTATCGCAAACAGCATGGTCGGAAGTATGTTGTTTGCTGACAGGGCTTCGAATATGTTATCCGGGAAAATGCCCAGCAGAACTTCGGAAATGATTATCGGACCTCCGACTTCGCCATCGTATACAGGCTGGTTCTCGAAAACAACACCCACGCCCGGCCTTATTATCATCGCCACCCCGAACGCAACAGCGAACGAAGCCAGGAACATCACTATGTACAGCAACACAGTCTTAACCGCTACTCTCTTGAGCGATCCCAGGTTCGCGGAGTTTATGATACCAGTCATTACAGCACAGATCAGGACAGGTATGACCATCATCTTGATGATGTTAAGATACACATCTCCGATGACTTTGGCGTCAATTGAAAACTGCGGAGCCAAGGTTCCCAAAAGGATCCCGGCCCCGAAGCCTATAGCTATCCTAATGAACAGATTCTCTTTTTTGAATACAGTATTCACTCTATGTTCTGTACCTGCTCTCTTACCTTCTCGATCTCAGCCTTGAGGTCGAGCATTTTTGAGGTGATTTCTCTGTCATTGGATTTGGAACCTATGGTATTGGCCTCGCGGTTCATCTCCTGGATAAGGAAATCTATCTTTTTGCCGATGGCTTCTCTGCCATCAGACTTCAGGAACTTCCTGAGCTGGCTTATATGACTGTTGAGTCTTACAAGTTCTTCAGTTATATTGGCTTTGTCAGCGAATATTGCCGCTTCGAGGGCGATCCTCTCAGCTGGCACCTCATAAACACCGCCAAGTATTTCTTCTACTCTCGCCTTGAACTTAGCCGCATATTCCTTTTCGATCTCAGGAGCCCTTTCTTCAATACGGTCTCTTATCTCCTGTATGGTGTCTGCTCTTGCAGAAAGATCTGCCGCGAGTTTCTCTCCTTCCGCCTCCCTCATGCTGCAGAAATCGTCCAGTGCTTTCTCTGTTGCTCCAAGAAGTCTTCCAGCCATGGCTTCCTCATCTTCTGCAGCCGGAGTTGTCACTATAACATCAGGCATTTTCGAAAGAAGGCTGAGTGAAACGTGTGAGTCTTCTCCAAAATCAAAGCTGTCTTTGAGCTCAGAAAGTATATTGTAATAACGTGCTGCCAGATCTTTGTCGAGCCTTACGTCGCTGTCGCTCTTGCCTATATTGTCTACACTCACGCTCACTTCCACCTTGCCGCGGTGAAGTCTCTCCTTTATAGCCGACTTTATTATGTCCTCGGCGAATGAATACCGCCTTGGCATTTTGACATAAATATCCAGATATCTGTGATTTACAGATCTTATCTCTACTGTTACCTTGCTGATCTCGTCAGAGTAATCTCCTCTGCCGAATCCCGTCATGCTTCTTATCATTATCTTTTTTAACTCCGTATATTATTCTGCGATCTCTGCTTCTGCGTCTGCATCAACCGCCTCTTCAGGCTCGTTTTCGATCACTTCTGGGTCTACGTCAACTGCCTCTTCGCGTATCATTTCGTCTTCAGCTTCAGCCTCAGCCTCTTCTCTGAGGCGCTGCTCCTCAGCCTCGCGTCTTGCGTCAGCTTCAGCAAATTTGGCTCTTGTGTTCAAAACTTTCAGCACAATGTAGATCACTGCGAGTATAACTAATAACTTAAACATCTGATATCCTCCTTTAATGCTTACTGAGGTAAAGCCTTTAATCTATATATTCTGTGGACGCAGCACCAGTATGTCTGCATCGAGGTCATACTCGGCCGTGTTGATGAACCACACCTGCCCCAGGCTTATGCCATGGCCTCTGCCGGCAGCATCCACAAGGAAATTCTCAATACTGTCAATATTAGGCAATCCGAATTTTGCGGATTCTGACCTGTAGTGCATAGGAAGCACCAGCTTAGGTGTCGTTCTCTCGATGAGGTCAAGCGCCTCCTGACGATCGTATGTGTAAACACCTCCTATCGGAACAAGAGCGATGTCTGCATTCCTGAGAAGCTCATAATTCTCCTCAGTCAGAAGATCATCGAGCACCTCGCCGATATCACCATAGTGCACAAGTTTCTCTCCGGTACCCTTGTGAGTTACCACGTAAATCCTGTTGGTTCCTCTGAGAGCACCTTTTTTAGGGTCATGGAATGTATCTATCCACTTCACCTCAAACGGGCTTTCTTCCTTAGGCTCAATCAATATAGCATCTTTGTAATTGTGATCAAAGTGATCATGCGAGCAAAGCACTTCGCTCGCCGCATCTTTAATATCCCTGAACCCTTTTACTGAACCCGGTTCATACGGATCGAAAACTATCGAATATCCGGTCTCTTCATCAAGGATCTTAAAACATGCATGTCCGGCGTATTTTATTATCATAACAGTCCCCTTTTTTATTTTATGAGCGAGATCGCAGATTCAATCGTTTTGATCTCACATATCCCGTTACCCTTCTCGTACTCTCCGTCAAGAGTCCAGTGTATGTTTTCATCCAGCTCGAATGTCACATTATGCGCTGAATATTTTTCTATCTGATGCGACTTGAATGTTCCGCTCAGAATACCGGAAGTTATGTCGCTGAGTTCGATCAGATCCTTAGGCATCTTTATCAGGATCACTTCCATAAGTCCGTCATTCATATCGACATCAAGCTTGTCAAGATTGACGATACCGCCTATGGATCTCGAGTTGCACACTCCTCCGAGAACATAGTCCCCTTCATGTACCTGCTCGTCCACTGTACCTTTCTCAAGCGTGATTCGGGCATGTATTGATTTTATATGCGCAAGCTCCTTTATGCCTGCCATCACATATGCCGAGTGTCCCAGAATATTCTTTACATTCTGCGGCACGGAGTATGTTGTCGAAGTAAATGCTCCAAAGCTTGCAACATAGCTGAAATAACGGCCGTTGAAGCTTCCTATGTCAACAGGCTGCGCTGTGCCGTTGATGATCCTGTCAACACAGGCAGGTATCGACTTCGGAAGCCCTATAGAATTTGCGAAGTCGTTTGTTGAGCCTGCAGGGATGTATCCTATAGGCGTCTTATGTCCCCCGCTTATGAGTCCGTCTATGGCACCGTTCAACGTTCCATCGCCGCCCGACACCACCACTATATCAGCCTCTCCGCCGTATTCAGCTGCAAAGTTTCTCGAGTCTCCTCCGGCTGTGGTCATCAGCACCTGAGTCAGATAGCCTGCTCCCGAGAATCGTTCTATTATATCCGCCATGTATTTCGGTGCCTGCATGAGCCCCGCCTTTGGATTCATAATAAAAAGCAGTTTTTTTCTGTCGTGCATTATTCAGTATCCTCCGGAAATGAAATTTCGTTTTAATGATTAATCCTCATCATCATCGCCCGCTTCAATTTCCGCCTTGCGTGTCTCGATCTCATCTTCGATCATCTCCATGACCTGCATGGTCTCCACGAGTTCAGCGATTTCCTTTTCGCGTTTCTCGTCGTAACCCGGATCGAACTTTCTGGACATCCTTACTGCAAGGCTGTCAAGCGATCTGTCCACCATATCGTAATCGCCTATAATGAGCTTGTTCCACTTCTCCTCACCGTTGGCACCATACTGTTTAATAAGGTACTCCTTTATCTTTGCCGGAGTGAGCCTTCCCCGCCTCATGTGGATGTCCCACGACTTGTTGAACATCATGCCTATGCAGAGCACCCAGCTTATGAGATAGAACCACAGCATCATGGCTACGATGTTTGAGAACGCTCCGTAAAGAACGTTGTAATTGGTAGCCTTGGAAATGTACAGTGAGTACAGCCATGTGACTATCAATATACCGATGGTTGCAACAACAGCCCCGGGAAGAACCGCGCTGACCGGAACACGTATACGCGGAAGCAGATAGTAATTTGCAAGGATGACAATGAAAAACATTCCCGCGAGAATAGGAGTCCTGAGGTCTGAAATAAGCCCCTCAATATATGTGTTCTGCAGGACCCTTCTCGCAATAAGATCGCCGTACACATAGCCTACCACGGTTATGGCAACAGCCAGTATTGAAAGAGCAGCGATCGGAATAGACTTGAGTCTTTCTGTAAAAAAGCTGAATCTGTATCTGCCGTAACTGATGGTGTATGTTGTCAGCCTGGACAGCGAAAAAGCGAGGGATGAGCTCGCCCAGAGGGCGAGAATTATCATGAAGAAACTGCTCAACGCAGTGGATGATGCAGTGAACAGACTCTGAAGGAAACTGCCCATCTCTGTCGAAAGATGTATCTCGAGCCAGTCTTTGATAAAGTCCATCGACACATCGAATATACCCAGAACCTGGGTAAGTACGATCAGCATCGGAACCGATGCCATAAAGAAGAAATACGCGATCTGCGCAGCAAATCCCGCATAATACTGGTCGTCAAACTGCCTCCATAGGTGGAAGCCAATTTTCAGAGCCCTTTTCCATGTAAGATGGAATTTCTTCTGTTCCGGATTGTCTGATGTGCTGTCCCAGAATTCAGTCATACAGTCAGTTTTGCCGGCATCAGCCAAGCAGTCTCTCCAGTTCCGCAAGAGCTCTCGCTCTGTGGCTTATCGTATTTTTGAAATCCGTACCGAGCTCCGCAAAAGATTTGCTGTATCCATCCGGTATGAATATCGGATCATATCCGAAGCCACCCTCTCCCCTCTTTTCAGCCGCGATGTGGCCGCAGCACTCGCCGCTTGCGACAAGCACATATCTTCCATCCTGAGGTACCGCAGCTTCAGGAACACCCTTTTCATTCGGATATATCAAAGTGATAACCGTTACGAATTTTGCAGTCCTTTCACTCTCAGGCACTTCTTCGAGAGCTGCAAGCAGCTTCGTGTTGTTGTCGTCATAGGTGCAGCCTTCACCTGCGTATCTGGCACTGTAGACTCCAGGCGCGCCGCCGAGAGCATCTACCATCAGGCCGGAATCATCCGCGATAACCGGGCTGTCCAGATACTTCTCAAGGGAAGGATCGGCAGCTATCATATCCATGATGACGCTGGCTTTCAGATGAGAGTTTTCCTCAAAAGTGGTTCCCGTCTCTTCTATATCGTCAGTCGGGATACCGGCGTCATCACGCGTTATAACATAAAGGCCAAACTTCTCAAGTATAGCCCTGATCTCTTTTATCTTATTCTTGTTTTGTGATGCTAGTATCGCTGTTCTCATAGTTATTTAATTGTATCATTTTTCACGCGCTGCTGCCATCATCAGTGCGCATTCTATGCGCTTTCTGTGGAGCTTGCAGCCAAAGCGGTAAACCTTATTAATATCTCCGTTTGAGTGGTAATTGTTTGCAGCGCAGCCGCCCGCACAATACAGTCTTGCCCAGCAGTCCCTGCAGTCGTCGCGCGTGTATATGTTGTTGCCGTTTCTGAATATATCGACCGTCTCCGGATGAGTGATGCCGTCGTATATGTTGCCGACTATCATGTCGTCATCTCCTACAAACTGATGGCATGGATAAAGATCTCCGGTCGGTGTTACTGCAAGATATTCTGTTGCGACTCCGCATCCCGCTACTCTTTTGTAAATGCAAGGGCCTCCGGTCAGATCGACCGTATAGTGATAAAAGCTGAAGCCCTCGCCTCTCTCCTCTCTGGCGAGCATCTCAAGAGCAAGCTTTTCGTATTCCTCAAAGAGCTGCGGCAGATCTTCATCATGCAGAGCGTATGGAACATCCGGATCACATACAACAGGCTCTATCGAGGTCTCCCTGAAACCGAGATCAGCCATCGCCATTACATCTGCAGCGAAATCCTTATTGTAGGCAGTATATGTGCCGCGCATATAGTATTCGGATGATCTCTCTGCATTTCTTAGGCGTGAATCAACCAATGCCTTGAAATTGTCCATTATCATGTCATATGTGCCGCCCCCGGATTTGCTGTGTCTCATACGGTCATGAGTATCACGTCTTCCATCCATGCTGAGCACCACATTGCCCATTTCCCTGTTCGTGAAGTCTATCACATCGTCATCTATAAGCACGCCATTTGTTGTAAGAGTGAAATTGAAAATCTTGTTGTGTTTCTTTTCAAGTTCTCTTCCGTATGCAACTATCTCCTTGCAGACATCCCAGTTTATAAGAGGCTCGCCTCCGAAAAAATCCACTTCAAGGTGTCTGCGTGTACCGGAGTGCTCCACAAGGTAATCGAGAGCACGCTTTCCGACCTCGGCACTCATGATACCGCTTTTACCGCTGTAATCTCCCTTACCCGCAAAACAATATTCACAGTCCATGTTACATCCGTGAGCAACATGGAGGCATATTGCCTTAAGTACTGACTGTTTGATCTTTATCTCATCCGCGGCTTGCTCAAAAGGATCTTCAGACCACAGCAGTCCGTTTTCACGGAGCTCCTCTATGTCTTCAAGAGTCTCTTTTGCTTCTTCCCGGGTGATACTATGCTTAAGAGCTATCTCAGATGAGATTTCGTTCATAAGCCCGCTGTCACCAAAAACAGCTCCGGCATCTGAACCGGCGCCGCATATCGCTGTATCAAGCCTGTCTATCGCATCGTAAGCGACCTCGTCCACCGAGTGTACGGCTCCGCTTGCGGCATCTACTACTAAATTGAATCCGTTTAATTTGTATTTATGTATCATTGCTGTACCCTAAGTGAGGCAAAAAGAAAAAACGGCGCTGCATCATGCAGCGCCGCCGTAAGCATCTTACTTTTCCTTGCGCTGCTCGCAGTGCTGATTTGCAACGCTGCAGGAAGTCTTGCTTGCAGACTGGCACGATGTCTGGCACTCACCGCATCCTCCGGTGACCTTTGACTCAGCCATGTTTCTTGTTGTAATAGTCTTAATTCTCTTCATTTTGAATTCCTCCATCTGATTTGATCCATATGTAGGATACCATTACACCGCGCATCTGTCAATCTGACACATACGCGCTGCAGGCACTTCCCGGCTTACGAAACCACATCTGCAGCAGCTGCTGCTGCATCCGCAACTTCTTTTTCCAAAGCATCAAATTCAGCTCTTGCTTCGGCTATGAAAGTAGGGACTTCCGGCGCCTCGAAATCCGCAGGAATAGCTGTTCTAGGGACTTCAAGCGTATCACGTTTCTCAAAAGGTGTCTTTTTTTCTTCAGGTGCAGGTTCAGGTTCATGATATTCAGGAGCAGCTGTGATCCTGAAATCGAAAACCGCCTCTTTTCTCATATCCCTGTTAACTATTCTGATACGGTCAGCCTTTCCGTCGGTGCTGTCAGCCTTAACGAGAATGTCGCGTGTCTCTCCCGCAGCGATATCAAGCGTTACATCCTGGCCCGGAATAGGCGGAAGATCCCAGTTTCTGGTATCAGGATTGTATGCTGTATGGAAGAATCTTATCTTTCCTACCGTTACGCTTATGTGATATATGCAGTCCTGATTGACACTTGGAAGCAGGCATTCGCTCTGCTTATCTCCAAGCTGTCCCCTGAGGTTGACAGTACCCTTTGCAGTCCTGTATATGAGACCTCTGTACAGATTGCGTGAGTGAGCCTGTTCACTTACGATAACTACTTCGCAAGGAGCGTTGTTGATTACATACTCTGCAGTCGATCCTATGGAATTCACCATGTCATCCTTAGATGACTTAGTCATGATAATGAGATCGATGCCGTTCTCACGCACGGCTCTTGTGATTCTTACACCTGCCTTACCTACAGCTGACAGCTTCGTCACTTTATATCCTTCAAGCGCTTCAGCTATGAGATCAAGCTTTTCATCGAGTTCCTTTACAGCAGCGCTTTCCACATCGGTCCTCACAGAATATCCGAGCCGCTCGTCTATCATCATAAGCACGAGTTCAGCATCTTCAGGCGTATAGTGCTTCTTTACATAAGCGAGCGATTTCAGACTGCGCTGCGTCTCTTCAATTGGGATAAGTATCTTTTTCATCAGTTTACCCTCTTCCGTATTCCCAACATTTTAACTGTTTAATTGTATCATGCAAATATTGGTATTATCAATTCTATTAATTCTATTTAAGGAACTTGCTGTTATGTGTAAGTATAAAGATTTCAGCGACCGCATAAAGCACCAGATAGTCGTCATCATATGAATTTATGATGTCATTTCTGCATCTGCCATACTGTTCAAACAGCAGATTCGGCGAACCTCCGATCACAGCTTTAAGTTTTCCTTCATGTTCTATCATGTAGTTGCATGATATCTTTGCCTTCATGCACGACGGGAACAGTATCATCGTAAAAACACCTGCATCGGTATCGGCCTCGAAGCCCTCACCGCGCGAATCCCTGAATCTCCTGATCTCTCCGAAATGCTCTCCGTCAGAAAACAGTTCAAAACCTGCAGACTCAGCAGCATAGCCCTTATTATCAAATGCACGAGGCACTACGGAAGCCATCTCATTGCCATCAGTATCAAATACTTTTGCCGAGAACGGGCGCAGTGAAGTCTCTACTCTGAGCACGTCATTTCCATCTGAATCCCTGAAATATCCTTCAGCTGAATTGTGGTAATAGAATTTGTAGAAATCAAGTGTATCCGGCACTGCCGCACTTCTATCACCGCTGATTTTTTCAACCAGTTCCGCAAGGTGCTTTACCAGCATAACAGAGGCAAGCTTAAAACCTGCAAAAACCGCATACCTTTCAGGAGTCACGTCCGCTTCCTGTGGATTCACGAGGTTTTCGAATCTGTACTCATCCTCCTCTTTTCTGAGGATGTTCTCAAGCCTTGTGACATGTTTTATATCGATGCTGTTTTTGCTGCGCGAAATCACTACGCAGTCTTTAAAACTGCATGGTCCGAATACGATGCTGTCACCTGTGAAGCCTTTGTGTTCAGCTATCCATGGCTTTCCGAGAGGCGTATCGAGATCCTTAAGCTTTTCGTAGATCTCGTCGATGCTCATATCGGTCCTAACGATTTTCTCATAAATACTGCGGTCATTCCTTGTTCCGCCGCCGCGGTTCCAGAATATCCCGAACGCGATAAGCAGAGTTATGCCGCCCATAATGAACCTGCCTACTGACATCATCAGCAGGCTCATTACAACTGCAAGAACTCCGACAGCGGTAATCGCTTTATCTTCTTTCATGTGAGATCAGGTCTCCTTCTGAATGCAAGGTTTTTATGAAAGCAGGTTGTCAATGGCTTCTCTTACAGCCTTGCGGTTATTCTCAGCCTCTTCAGCAGTTGCGCCCTGAGCCATTACGTAAGTCTTGATCTTCGGCTCTGTTCCCGATGGTCTGACTGCTACAGCGCATCCGTCAGCAAGATTGTAGAAAAGAACATTGCTCTTTGTGAATCCAGGAACATCTCCGAGATAGTCTGTCACGCTTTCAACCTTGAGTCCGATCTCTTCCGGAGCATTCTCTCTTATGCGTGCCATGACGGCTTCTCTTCTTTCATTCGAATCAAAGCCTCCGAATACTGTGGATTCTGTGTTCTCTACGAAATAACCGTACTTCTCGTAAAGTGCCATGAGTCCATCATAGACCGACATTCCCTGTGCTTTGTAGTAACAAGCCATCTCAGCCATCATCATTGCTGCATATACGGCATCTTTATCTCTTGCATATGAGCCTCCGAGGAATCCGATACTCTCCTCGAATCCGAAGAGGAAGTGCTCATCGCCGTTCTCATCAAGATCTTTGATCTTTTCGCCGATGAACTTGAATCCTGTAAGTACGTCGTACATCTTTACGCCGTTGTCTGCCGCGATCTTGTCAGCCATCACGGTCGAAACGATGGATTTGCAGACGAAAGGCTTCTCAGGCATAGTTCCGAGCTCTTTTCTGACTGTAAAGATGTAGTCGAGCATGAGACAAGCCTCCTGGTTGCCGGAAAGAATCTTATATCCGTCTTTAGCTTTTACTACTGCACCGCATCTGTCGCTGTCAGGGTCTACGCCGATAACGAGCTCTGCGTCATACTTCTTTGCATACTCGATGGCAAGAGCGAATCCTTCAGTATTCTCAGGGTTAGGTGATTTTACAGTCGGGAAGTTGCCGTCCGGCACCATCTGCTCTTCTACAGGGATTATTGCTCCGTAACCCTGTCTCCTGAGAATCTCAGGCACCAGCTTGTAACCTGCGCCATGGAAAGGTGTGAAGACGATCTTCATGTCTTTCGCAACCTGATCGATGTACTTGCGTGTGATCGAGGTCTCCATTACCTTGCCGATATATACCTCATCCATCGGATCGCTGAGGATCTCAACAAGCCCTTCCGCAACAGCTGTGTTATAATCCATTGTCCTCACATCCCTGAAGATGTCGACCTTTGCGATCTCAGCAGATACTATGTTCGCATGTTCAGGTCCGAGCTGTGCTCCGTCTGCCCAGTAAGCCTTGTATCCATTGTATTCTTTAGGATTGTGGCTTGCTGTGATGTTGATGCCTGCAATCGAGCCGGTCTCTCTCACTGCGAATGAAAGCTCCGGTGTAGGACGCATATCGTCAAAGATATAAACCTTAATGTTGTTGGCTGCAAGCACTGCTGCCGCTTCTTCTGCGAACAGCCTTGAGTTGTTTCTTGAGTCATGTGCTATGGCTACACCATTACCCTCTGCAGATTTTCCTCCGATCTGACCGCCGTTAGCGATTATGAGATTGGCCAGGCCCTGTGTAGCATATCTTACGGTGTATACGTTCATCATGCCTATACCGGCTCCCATTATGCCTCTAAGACCGGCAGTACCGAAAGTGAGCATGCTTTTGAATCTGCCCTCTATTTCAGTATCATTCCCTTCGAGTGCCCTGAGCTCTTCTTTTGTCTTTTCGTCGACTACATTTGACGAAAGCCAATACTCATACTCTTCTCTGTAGTTTCTCTTCATGTCTGTCCGCCTTTCTTTTTAACCTACTTCTTCAAACTGTGAGTTATATAATTCTGCGTAGGCACCGCCCTTTGCGAGCAGTTCCTCATGTGTGCCCTGCTCCACGATGTCGCCGTGATCCATTACAAGAATCAGATCGGCATTTCGTATGGTAGAGAGCCGGTGTGCGATGATGAAGCTCGTTCTGTCTTCAGTAAGAGCATCCATCGCCTTTTGTATTTCCTCTTCAGTGCGTGTATCTACTGACGATGTCGCTTCGTCGAGTATCAAAAGTCTCTTGTCTGCCAGCACGGCACGCGCGATCGTGAGAAGCTGTCTCTGCCCCTCAGAAATATTGGTCGCGTCCTCATTGAGCATCATCTTATAACCGCCCGGCAATGCCTTTATGAAGTGATGTGCCTTAGCTGTCTTTGCAGCCCGGATTATCTCCTCATTTGTGGCACCTTCTCTGCCGTATGCAATGTTCTCTTTTATAGTGCCGCTGAACAGCCATGTATCCTGGAGCACCATCGCGAAGTTGTCGCGCAGCTCCTTACGGGTGAAAACTCTGACATCACGGCCGTCAATAAGTATTGCGCCTCCGTCTACATCATAGAACCTCATAAGTAATTTTACCATAGTTGTCTTGCCTGCGCCCGTAGGACCTACGATTGCTATCTTCTGGCCAGGCTCAACTTTTGCGCTGAAGTCCTTTATGACCGGATGATCCTTCTTGTAGCCGAATCTCACGTGTCTGAACTCGACAGCACCTTTTATCATACCCATCTCATCAGCTGCTCCCGGAGCATCTGTCTCTTCCTCTTCATTCAGGAACTCGAAGACTCTCTCTGCCGCGGCCGCCATAGACTGCACCTGATTCATAATCTGAGCGATATCCTGTATCGGCTGGCCTATGTTTTTGACGTACTGTACGAATGCCTGTATGTCTCCAACGCCTATCGCACCTCTCACGCAGAAGATGCCTCCGGCGACTACTACCGCCGCATATCCGAGGTTGCTGACTATCCTCATGAGCGGACGCATCATGCCTGACAGGAACTGCGACTTCCATGCGGATTCATACAGTTTCTCATTCGACTCGTCAAATTCCCTTTTTACCGCTTCTTCCCTGTTAAAAGCCTTGACTACAAGGTGCCCGGAGAACGTCTCCTCGACCTGACCGTCAATGATTCCCAGATACTTCTGCTGTGCTGCGAAATGTTTCTGGGATATCTTTATGAGCACACCCATCACGATGGCTGAAAGCGGTATAACCATAAGGGCGATCAGCGTCATGGTGACATTGATCGTAAGCATCACAACTATGATCCCTACCATACTTATTATAGCCCAAATGAAGTTGGAAATGCTCTGGCTTAATGATTGTCCGAGGGTATCAACATCGTTTGTTATCCTTGAAAGTATCTCCCCGGTCTGAACGCGTTCAAAATAGCCGATAGGCATGCGGTTGATCTTCTCTGATATGTCGCGTCTCATTCTGTATACGATCTTCTGTGTGATGTTCGTCATTATGAGAGCCTGTATGTACTGAGCGATCGCGCCTATGAAGTAAAGAGCCATGGTCAGGAGAAGAACGCGCGCTACAGCGTCAAAATCTATGCCGCCGGTGCCATGTATTTTGTTCATGACGCCCTCTGCCAGCAGAGTTGTAGCACGTCCCATAACCTTCGGACCGACAGTTTCAAAAACAGTAGCAATCGCTGACACTACAATAACTACCGCAACGGCAAACTTGTAACCGCCCATGTATCTGAGCGTGTCCGCTATTGCCTTGCGGAAATCCTTAGGCTTTTCGCCCGGAGCAAGAATGCTGCTGGGACCGCCTCCACGCCTTCTCTGGCGCTTTCCGTCGCCCTGCCCGGTCTGCTGCTCTTCAGCTTCCTGTCCGTTCTGCACTCCGTATTCTGTTTTCGGCTTCTTATCTTCGCTCATTTACTATGCGAGCGCTGCCTCCGACAGCTGAGATATCGCTGTATCCCTATATATACTGCAGGTCTCCATAAGTTCTTTATGGGTTCCCTTACCTACTATCCGTCCTTCATCCAGTACGATGATCTGCTCCGCATGGAGAATGGTCCCCACTCTCTGTGCGACAATGATCCGGGTGCTGTCTGTAATATGCTCTGCCAGCGCCTTTCTGAGCGTTACGTCTGTCTTCATGTCAAGAGCGGAGAACGAATCATCGAACAGCATGATTGCAGGTTTTTTGACCACAGCTCTTGCGATCGCCAGCCTTTGTTTCTGGCCTCCCGAAACATTTGCTCCGCCCTGTGACACTTCTCTGCCGAAGCCTTCAGGCCTTTCATCTATAAATTCAGCAGCCTGCGCAATCTCCGCAGCCCGCCTTACTTCTTCGTCACTGGCTTCCTCATCACCCCAGCGGATATTTTCAGCCACAGTTCCCGAGAAGAGTATGCCCTTCTGCGGCACGTACCCGATAGCATCTCTTAGAGATTCAAGCTTAATATCTCTTACATCGATACCTCCGATCGTGACCCTTCCCTCAGTAACATCAAAGAATCTCGGTATGAGGTTGATGAGAGTAGTCTTGCCGCAGCCTGTCGCTCCGATGATCGCAGTGGTCTCGCCAGGCTTAGCTGTAAAATCTATATCCGTGAGAACATCCTCTTCAGCATCCGGGTACCTGAAAGTAACATGCTCAAACTTTATCTCAGCGCCTTTCTTGCGGCCGTTTTCCTCCTCAGACGTCAGCACGGCTGCGTCTTCATTGTCTTTTATGGAAGTTTCGGTGTTCAGCACTTCATGTACTCTGTCCGCAGCTATACCCGCTCTCGGAATGAATATAGCCATGCTGGCTATCATCAGGAAAGAGAACACTATCTCCATCGAGTATGCGATGAACGCTGTCATTGTTCCTACCTGCAGGCTGCCTGTGTCAATGCGGCCTGCAGCGACCCATGTGATCCAGATGGAAAGTCCGTACATTATGATCATCAGAATAGGAGTGATCGAGATCATCGCCCTGTTTACGAATAGCTGGTTTCTGTAAAGATCGGTGTTTGCCTTGTCAAAGCGTTCCTCCTCAGTCTCTTCTCTGCCGAACGCGCGGATAACCTGTATTCCCGTAAGTATTTCGCGGGATACAGCATTGAGAGCGTCTATCAGCGACTGCATTATTCTGAACTTAGGCATAGCTACAGAGAACATGACGCAGGCCATAAGCAAAATAGCTATGACGCCAGTCACTATAACGAAGTTCATGTGTGCGTGCGTCTGATAAACCTTTATGATAGACCAGGTGCATATGCACGGAGCAAAGAGCATCATGCGCAGCATCATCGTGGATGTCATCTGCACCTGTTGTATATCATTTGTAGCCCGTGTGATAAGCGAGGACGTCCTGAACTCAGTCATCTCTGCATTTGAAAACGACATGACATTCGCAAACAGACGCGATCTCAGATCGCGGCCTATGCTGGCTCCGACTCTGGCTGCAAGCAAGGATATAAAAGTGGTAAATATCATTACTGAAACAGACATCAGAAGCATCAGACCGCCGCATCTGAACATGAATGAATTCTGTATTGCAAGAAGGTCAAGACCCGCTTCCTTATCGCAGTCACCTGCGTAAGCGATTCCCATAGCGAGCATATTGCTGTTCGTTTCAGCACTGCCTCCTTCGATATCTCCGATGCTCTCCGATTCTGCACCAGCCAAAGCCTCTGCTTCTGCTATTGTCTCACCATTTTTTGCAGCATAGCGAGTCACCAGCGGAGCAAGAAGCTTTACATCAAGGTCTTCCAGCTCTTCATCCGTCAGGACCCTGCGTCTGTATATTTCCTTTCCGCCAGAACTGTTTTCAGCTGCATCGGTGATAAAAGAATCCTCCCAGAGTGACTGCTGATCCTTTGTCATCAGTTTGCCGGCTTCTTCAAATTCGGATACCGTGATCGCTTCAGGTACAATATGTTCTATACCTCTGTTCTGGATGCCTGTATCGATAAGAGCCTGTGTGTACTGAGGCAGATTCATCTCACAAAAAGCCTGTCCTGCCATAAGAAGCAGAACAAGCAGCGCGGTCCATTTATAAGGTATTAGTGTTCTGAAGAGATTCTTCATTTATCAGTCGTATTTTGAAGTTCTTGTTTCATCTATGCCGCCTGCACTTTCAAGCGCACGCACTATGTCATTCAGGCATCTGACCTCTATAACATTGTCACGGTCAAGCTGCCTGCAGAAGGTTTGTTTTTTCATTTCATCAAGGAAGCTGAAAAGCCGGTCATAATATCCGTTTACGTTATAGATCATCACGGGCTTGTTTACCTTGCCGAGGAGACCAAGCCTTTTGTATGTCATGACTTCGGTTATCTCGTCGAGAGTACCCATGCCGCCCGGCAGGGCAATGAAAGCGTCTCCGTTATCGATCATCCAGTTCCGTCTTGTTGACATATCATCAGAAATCACGACCTCCGCAAGATCATCGCGTGTCTCTTCTGCCAGAACAAAGAATTGCGGCGTGACTCCTATCGCCGCGCCGCCTCCTTCGATCAGAGCATCTGAAACAGCACCCATCATTCCGGAGTTTCCTGCTCCGTAGATGAGTGTGTGACCTTCGGATGCCATCCACGCGCCAAGTTCTCTGGCACGCGCGATGTATTCAGGGTCCAGTCCCTCCGCTGCTCCGCAATATACCGTTATATTCATTACATTACCGATCTTGCCTGCATATCTTTGAGTACAGTGTCTTCAGAATCTTCTCTGTCCCACTCAGGGTCATAGAAAAGATTGAGTCTGAGCTTGTTGGATATCTCCCTGAGGAGCTTGCATCCTGCAATACTGTTGCCCTGAGCATCAAGTGCAGGTCCGAATACTCCAATGCCTGCGCGCTTATCAGAAACCGACAGCAGACCTCCGCCTACTCCTGACTTTGTAGGAATACCCACCTTGATGGCAAACGTTCCCGATCCGTCATACATGCCGCATGTCAGCATCAGAGTCTTCGCGATACGAGCTGTACGTGATGACATATATCTCTTTCCGTCAATATTGCATACGCCGTCGTTTGCAAGCTTCTTTCCAAGATTTGCGAGCGATTCTGCAGTAACATTCATGGAGCACATTTTTGTATAGAATCTCAGAGTATCCTCTACGTCTGTCGTGATAATGCCTTTGCTCTCGAGCAGATATGCAATGGAGCGGTTACGCGAGCATGTCTTCATCTCTGAATCGAATACAGCCTCATTCAGCTCTATTCCCATGTCCGAGCAGACATTTCTCGTATATCTGATCATGTCCTGGAATGACACTTCAGGCAGCAGCAGTCCGCATACAGCCAGAGCGCCCGAATTGATAAGCGGGTTGTAAGGTTTTGAATTGCTTACGTCAAGCTCTACAAGGGAATCGAATGCTTCTCCTGAAGGCTCCATGCCTACCTTTTTAAACACAGCCTTGAGTCCGCACACCTCGAGCGCAACTATAAGCATGATTACTTTTGAAACAGACTGTATAGTAAATCTGGTATCGTAATCACCTATGCATATCTTTTCGCCCTTAAGCGGATAAAGGCAGATTCCCAGCTGATGCGGGTCCATTTTACCCAGTTCCGGAATGTATGTTGCTACCGCGCCCTTTGGAATCTGCTCCCTGGCAAGATTCATGGCTCTGTCAATTATCTCTTCAGCTCTTTTTGTCTCTATCAGTTGATAATGCTTGTCAATGACCGGTTCCATCGTCATCGTTTCTCTTGCGAGCAGCTTATCATTTGTATTTTCATTATTATCAGCCATATTGACCTCCCTGTTACAGATGCCGCGTCATATATGGTGCGGTCAGCAACGCTTCATGCTATCAGATTATAGTTATTTAATTGTACATCATAAGCGCGTATTTTGAAAGTCACGCACGGATTTATCCCCTGCTCGGGGTTAACTTTTCACAGCCCATTTGTTAAAATTGCATAGTATCAGAAGAAAGAATCCGGGGAGGCTGAAATGTCAGATAATCACGAACACGGTCACTCTCATACACACGAGCATTTTCATGAGCACACGCATGTAGATGAATCCGGTCATGAATACACACATACACATGTACACGGAGACGGGTCTCATTACCATGAGCATGGACACGTTCATTCACCTGCGCACACTAAAGCAGTTCTTAACAGAATGAGCCGCATAATAGGCCATATGGAGTCCACAAAACGCATGGTTGAGGACGGTCGCGACTGTTCCGAAGTGCTGATCCAGCTCTCAGCGATTGAATCAGCCATCAAGTCGGTCAGCCGTGTTATCCTCAAAGAACACATGTCTACCTGCATAATTGATGCTGTCAAGAAAGATGATCTTGATGCCATCGAAGAACTCAACAAAGCGATAGATAAATTTATCAGATAAAAATCAACTGCACATATAGAAAAGCGGAGCATCAATACGATGCTCCGCTTTGTCTTCTGTTGATTACCGTTTTTACTTGTAAGCAGCTGCAAGCTCTTCTGCCAGTGCCTCAAGCTGTGCTCTGCTGTTATCGTTGAGTGCAGATACGATTTTTACATCGTTCTCGCAGTATGTCATGTTCTTGCAGCCCTCAAGCATACCTTTCATGACCTTTGCCGCCTGCGGTGCCCATGATCCGTTCTCAATAAATGCGAGTCTCTTGTTCTGATAGTTGCGCTCAGTAAGCGACTCTATGAATTCTCTCATGAACGGGAAGATACCGTTGTTGAAAGTTGTTGTAGCAAATACAACTGTATCGTATCTGAACGCATCCTCAACAGCCTCGGCGATATCGTCTCTCGCAAGGTCAGTCACCTCAACTTCAGGCACGCCCTTTTCTTCAAGCTTTTCAGCAAGGAGCTCAACTGCCTTCTTTGTGTTGCCGTATACAGAAGTATAAGCAATCACAACACCCTGTGACTCAGATTCATACTTCGACCATGTGTCGTAGAGGCCCAGATAATAGCCAAGGTTGGATACCAGAACCGGTCCATGGAGTGCGCAGATGATTTCGATATCGAGCTTAGCCGCCTTCTTGAGAACCGCCTGCACCTGAGGTCCGTATTTCCCGACGATACCGAAGTAGTAGCGTCTTGCCTCGCAAGCCCAGTCGTCATCTTCTTCACTTGTCTCACCGATCACATCAAGTGCTCCGAATCTGCCGAAGCCGTCCGCCGAGAACAGTACTTTATCTGTTGCATCGTAGGTCATGATGACCTCCGGCCAGTGCACCATCGGGGCTGCGATGAAGTTCAGAATATGTCCTCCAAGATCGAGAGTATCGCCTTCTTTTACAACGACTCTTCTGTCAGCGAAATCTTCTCCTTCGAAGAAGTTGGCGATCATTGTAAAAGCCTTCTGCGAGGAAACGATCTTTGCCTCAGGGAATGCTTTCATGAACCCCATGATGGATCCGGAGTGATCCGGCTCCATGTGCTGGATAACCAGATAGTCAGGAGCACCCGCAGCTTCCTTAACCTTACCGATCCACTCATCTGTAAAATGAGCGTCAACGGAATCCATGACGGCTGTTTTCTCCCCTTTTACTACGTATGAATTGTATGCCATTCCTTCAGGAACGATATAGTGACCTTCAAAGAGATCGATGTCATGATCATTGACACCGACATAAAGGATATCATTTGTAATCTTCATTCTTGAATTATCTCCTTGATTTAATTATTCTGCTTTCCAGAGTGAATGCAGGTTGCAGTATGCATAAACTGCCTCCACCTCATCGCCATCGCATATCTTGAAGCATGCAGCAGGAGCTTCTCCTGGATTGAGTGCTTTTCTCTGGTTGCCCTGCTTTGTCTTAAGTGCGATCCATTCGATGTAGTGTTCAGGAATCATAGGATGCTCTACGGATCCGACCTTTACCTCTACGACGTCACCCTTGACTTCAAAAGCTGGTACATGCTTTTCTACAGCAGCATCTGTTGTTCCAGGTACGATCTCCTTCATAGGCTCTCCGCAGCATATAACAGGAACGCCTGTCTTTTTGACGATAGCTACGATCTGTCCGCAATGTGCGCACTGATAAAACTTCATTTCCATAATTATCCTCCCGGTAACAATCACCTTTAATTTATCCTGATAATTGTAGCATAGCGCGGCAAAACGGGCAATCAGCGGTCTGTTTTTTGTTGACGGGTATCGCTTTAGCGTGTTAAATTAATGTATCGAAATGAAGCAAAACAACGTCTGAAAAAACAAACGGAGGACTGCAGAATGAAGACTTTACCTTTCAGATATGAGGTTATGGACGGCAAGGGAGAGCCTATGTTTATAGATTTCAGAAGAGCCACAGTAGATGATCTTGACAAGGTGATAGCTCTTCAGAATGAGATCGTAGAGGCGCTTCCTGATAAAGACCTGTATGCGACTTTCACCAGAGAGGAATCCCTTGGCCAGCTGGAGCACGACATTTGCATGATGGCCGAGTGCGACGGTGAAGTTGCAGGCTATTCCGTCATGATACCTAATGATCCTGACAATCCTGAAAATTACGGCAAATATTTCAACTACGACAGAGAGCAGCTGGCAAAGACAGTCTCCATGGATCTTACGATGGTTGCTCCTAAATACAGAGGGCGCGGTATACAGCGTATTTTCAACAAGCTGCGTCTGGGTATGGCATCAGAGATGGGAGCTTCCGAAGCTCTGACGACGATATCGCCTGATAATCCGTACAGCTACAGGAATTTTCTGGTACTGAACTTCGATATCATCGATGAAAGAGAACTGTATGGCGGAAAGAGACGCTATATACTTCGTAAGAAATTCTGATGCTTAAAAACTGACACGAAAAAAGCGGGCGTGTGTTGAACTAGTAAGATGAAAGTAGACATGTTAAAAAAGCATGTCTACTTTTCTTATGCTAGGATTTGCTTAGGGAGGTGGTTTTATGGCAAGGCCAAAAGGTGGAAAGAATAGAAAGTGGACAAATGAAGAACGCTTGAAAT
>JAFRKO010000026.1 GCA_017431685.1 Mogibacterium sp. | reverse complement strand
CGAAACTACTTGTCGGTCCCATTAAATCAATCGTCTCACTCCACCGCGGCTTCAAAATCGATATTCGCGCAATGAAAAACTGGGATCCACATATTCTGCAGTTCCCAGTTGATTCTTTTTGCCATTAACTTAATGACATTGCCCAGCAGGGGCGTTTTTCGATGGAGCGATATGAGGATCGAACCCGAGATGTAAGCTATATAATCAAAGAGGGTTCGGATCCGGTGTGTAAGCTGAAAGCGACACCCGGAAAACGGCAGTCAAGGACGCGAGAGCGCCTGCGCAGCAGGTCAAAGATCCTTGACGGCCGGATATTCCCTTCACCCGCTCCAATGAAAGATCCCTGCCGGACTGTTATCAGCGACAGGGATCTTTCATATTATGCGTGACTGTAATGATGGCTTTTTTTATGCTGCCTTGAGAGGCAGGCTTGCTCTGCATCTTGTAACAGCCGCCTCTTCAAACAGCGATTCTACTGTCTTTGCCTCTGTCATGAGCCCGACTATCTGTGTGGACTCTGTATCCGCGTAGCAGGTGGTCACCGTCCATTCGGTCTCCAGCTCGAACTCAAGCATGTCGCTAGTCCTGTCGATGATTTTTACCTTGTACTCCTCATTGTCCCTGATGCCTGCCTCAGCGGCTGCTTTTGTGATGATTGTATAAATCGTTGTGAAGCTGTTAGTCATTTTGGTTTTCCTCCTTATCATTGAGATACTGTTTATCCTCCAGCTCCGGCTTCTGTTACCGGCGCTCTGTTTTCATCTGATGGTTGTAGTATAGAACCCAAAATTAAGAGAATTATTAGAAACAGATTGTTTTTGAAAAATTTTGCATGATCTCACAAACAGCTTTCGGCTAATTGAATTCTTAGAATTATCAGGTAAAATACTTTTGTATTCAAAGGCGGATGCGGTGCCGCCTTGCCAACGAGACATATGTATTACGGAGAAAGAACCAAATAGTATGAGGATCCTTGTAGTAGAAGACGAGAAAAACATGAACCGCCTTATCAGCGAGGCGATGAAAGATGAAAAGTACAGCGTCGACAGCTGCTTTGACGGACGGGAGGCTCTGGACTACGCGCTGGCGGTGGATTACGACGTAATAATACTTGATGTGAATCTGCCGAAGATGGACGGGTTTACCGTAGTTGAGAAGCTGAGGGATGAAGGCTGCCTTTCGCCGGTGCTCTTCCTTACTGCGAGGGACAGCATAGCCGACAAGGTGGCAGGCCTTGGCGCGGGCGGGGATTACTATCTTACCAAGCCGTTCAGCTTTGATGAGCTCCGCGCCGTAGTAAAAGTGATGGTGCGAAAGTATACCGGCAACAAGACCGATGAATATTCCATAGCGGACCTGACAGTCGACACTTCTGCCAGGACGGTAGTCCGCGCGGGGGAGCCCATCGAGCTTACATCGAAGGAATTCGCCCTGCTCGAGTACATGATACGCAACCGCGGGGTAGTGCTCTCGCGCGAGATGATAGAAGATAATCTCTGGAATTTCGATTATGAAGGCGGGACTAATGTGGTCGATGTTTACATAGGATATCTGCGCCGCAAGATAGATAAAGGCTTTGACAAAAAGCTCATCCATACTGTACGGGGGACAGGATGGGTCCTCAGGGAGGATGATTGAAAATGTCCGCGAAACTCAGACTGACCTTGTGGGTCACATTCATGGTGCTTTTGGTATCAGTAATGGTGCTTGTGTTTGTGCTGGTCATAAACAGACACAGCCTGCCTGAAGATCCGGCGGCGTACCTTGTAGATGTCGTGATAGACAATGCCAACGACGTCGAATTCGACAGGGGCACTTTTGAGTGGGACGACCTGTCGGTATACAAAAGGGGTGTTTACTGCTCATTCTACAACACCAACGGTGATTTGCTCCTCTCCGCGAACAAGGAGGACATGGACTTCTCTGGAGAGCCTTTCGTGGCAAACCGGATAAGGACAGTCGGATCCGGCGGACGCGAATTCTATCTATATGACACTTATGTAGACATGGAGGTATCAGGCCTCTGGATAAGAGGCGTGACCCTGACCGACAGTCACCAGGGGATCACCGCCATAATACTCAGGCTTACTATGGTGATGCTTCCGGCTATACTTATCATCACATTCCTTGGCGCGCTGTGGATCTCATCGCGCACGTTCAGGCCAATCGAGAAGATAGTCGAGACCGCCAATTCCATCAACGACGCAGAAGATCTCACAGACAGGATAAACCTCACGAAGGGACCAAAGGAGATGAGACAGCTTGCGGGGTCTTTCGACAGGATGTTCGAACGGCTCGAGAAACTGTTTGAGTCAGAGCGGCAGTTCACTTCTGACGCGTCACACGAGCTCAGGACCCCTACGTCCGTGATTCTCGCTGAGTGCGATCACGCGAAGCGCAGGGACAGGACAGCAGAAGAATATCTTGAATCGATCGGGCATATAGAGGAGCAAGGGCAGCGCATGTCCGCACTTATTGAGGAACTTCTCGGCATTACCAGGCTCCAGCAGGGGACAGAGAAGTATCCGCTCAGCAAGGGGGACTTCAGCGAGTTCGTGAGCCTGACGGCAGAGGGCTTCGTCCCTCAGGATGACAGAGGGATGCGTATGGAAACGGATATCGAAGACGGGATCACATGCTGTTTCAATGCGTCTCTCATCTCGCGAGCCATATATAACCTCCTGCAGAATGCATATAAATACGGCAGTGAAAACGGGTATGTAAAGCTGTCACTCGAGAAGGACGGGGAGATTGCTGTTTTGAGTGTAAGGGACAAAGGGATAGGCATCGCTCCGGAAGATCAGGAAAAGATATGGCAGAGGTTCTGGCAGGCAGACCCTTCACGCGGGGAACACGGGAGCAGCGGCCTTGGCCTGGCTATGGTAAAAGAGATAGCTGAATTCCACGGAGGGAGCGTATCGGTGAAGAGCGCTCTGGGAAAGGGAAGCACATTCTCGCTGCGCATTCCGCTGGCATCATCATGATATTAGTGGAGGAAAGAAGTCAATAATTGGAGAAAACGTAAAAACTCTTTTCGGAACCGTTGAAAACACAGCAGTCTACAAAAACAATTCTGTACACCTGCTCCATAGATCGGGCTCCGGAGACCTACTGCAACTCTTTATTGAGATGTATATCGGGATGAGAATGGACGAGATTAATGCGCTCAGAGCAGAGGACATTGATATTGATAACAATGTTATCCACGTCAGATCGACTATTTCAAGAGGTAAAGAATACAAAGAATTCATCAAAGATGGAACTAAAACGGAGACTGGACAGAGAGAGAATCCTATCAGCAAAACGCTGAGGCCATATCTTGAGGAAGCATTAAAACGGCAGAAACCGAACAATGATAATCTGGTATTTTATGATTTCAACAAAGACACTGTGATCAGTACTACACAGGTGAATTGTTATTATCAGAGAATCTGCAGATCTCTCGGCATACCTGCTGATGAACAGCATGCACTCAGACACACATTTGCGACAAGGTGTATCGAGTCCGGTGTTCCGCCTGTTGTTCTCAAGACATGGCTCGGACATACGGATATTCATATCACGCTCGACACTTATACGGATGTTTTTGAAAGATTGAATCATAATGCCATGGATAGTCTTGATGATTATCTGGATACGATGTGATTTTGAAAGAGAATAGTAATTGCAAAAGGCCACAGAAGATCAAGGCCATAGTTAAGTGATGAAGTCACCGTAAAGCGGCCACTGTAAAGCAAATATCATAAAACCGTTGGAATTCCAACGGTCTTATTGCGCAGTGATGCAAATCGATGTCAACAACGCTTAATATGCTATTTCCTGTAATGAATATCTTTTGAGCTAGTGTCATTTACCCTTTTTCGATGATAATTCATAACTAAAAATATACATATTCGGTATCAGTAAAAATAGCATCTTATCAGCACCCTCATACCACGTATAGATTATTATTTGACATGGATACAAGAATTGTGGCACTCTACTTAATAATAGGATATCTTTTGGAGTTTACTGATATGAGGTACAGCAATGAACGGGATTATATATTATCGTAACAGACTAGTTTCTCACATTACTGCGGTATTGCTGACAGCTGCAGTGTTTCTGTCTGCGATGCCGTGGGGCATTACTGCATATGCTGCAAGCAACAGTAATTATGTGTATTTCGGAAGATATTACCAGAATCGGGTAACTGATGAATACGAATATGATGCAATAAGGACTCAGAAAGATTTTTTCAAGGACGGAAAAGCTACTATCAGCGGAGTCAAAATCATTCAAAAGGGAAATGAATACTATAAAGAAGCACCGATTCGATGGAAGATAATCTCGTGCAGCGGCAGCAATTATGTGCTTATTTCAGAAAAAGTTCTTGAGATGCGCGACTTCGGATATATGGGTGCATGGGAGGACTCAAAAATGAGGTCCTGGCTGAATAACGAGTTCTTTAATACAGCTTTTACAGCTGTAGAACAAGAAAAAATTCTGCCTGCTAATGTTACTGTTGTAAATCAAACATATGATCAGTGGCGTCTGAGACAGGATGGACATGAAGAAACGACAATCGACAAAGTGTGGCTGCTTTATGATGAAGAAGTTCAGGGAGGCAGTTATGGCTTTACTGATGATCAGTCACGTGTAGCATATGCTACTGATTATGTTGATACGAGCGGCGGTGCTGTGCAATGGTGGTTGCGTGGATATTCAGGTTGGAGCTACGGCAACAGGCAGAATACTTATGTCAATGCCGAGGGGGCACTCAAGGGCTGGTATCAGACATACAGCAAGGGTGTACGCCCGGTCATTTCTGTCAGGAAGGAAGCAGTATCTCTAAGCTGCCCTGAAGAAACAAAGATAAGCGGTAAATACCGGATAACTGTAGAATATCCTCAAGATGACAAGATATGCTCATATCCATGTTACTATTCCGATGAATTCTTCAGGAATTCCGCGCTGGATGAGTCTAAGGATATGGCTCTGCTCTCGGTTCTTGGAGCAGCTTCTACCTATACCAACGGAGATAGTACGAATTACGCTGAGAAAATGCTATATCAATGCGGATTCAGAGTTAATTCATATAACTATACTTTTTCAAAGGACGGAGAGAGCAGCACCGCGAACAGCGGGCATAGCACCTTTACGGAGAGTAAAAAATATAATGAGAACAATGATTATGATCACTGTCGTGTACAGATAGCATATAAGAATATTCCTGCGAGATCGCCTGAGTTCACCGTGATCGCTGTATTTATTAACGGATACACAGCAGGGGGGTATGAGTGGCTGAGCAATTTCAACCTTGGACAGGGCGCAACTCATAAAGGCTTCAGCAATGCAGAGAGAGAACTG
The DNA here is from genome assembly GCA_017431685.1 of Mogibacterium sp. GTDB lineage: Bacteria > Bacillota > Clostridia > Peptostreptococcales > Anaerovoracaceae > Crickella. Next base: position 31,366 of record JAFRKO010000026.1, on the reverse strand, counting down.
AAAAAGGTGGTTGACAACTATATCGAAGATAATAAAGAATATTTTTCCGATAATATAAAATTCTGGATCACCGGGCATAGCCGCGGAGGAGCGATTACAGATATGCTGGCGCTGGATCTTTCACAGAACGGCGGATATAAGGATGAAAACATCTTTGCATATGGATTTGCAACGCCGGCCTATTCCAAGAAAAAGACATATAAAAAGAACATACGCAATTACATAGTATCTGGAGACTTTGTGCCTAAGGTCGCACCGGTGGACTGGGGATTTTATCGAAATAATCCGAACCAGGACTATGTACTGTATGAAAGCACAAAAATGCGAAATAAGTTCAAGGAGATCACAGGGAAGCCGTTTACCGGATTCAGCAATCAGGACGGTCGCGGCTCAGATGAGCTGTATAGGAAGTTTCTGTCATTCGCAAAATCCCAGAAAGGATTTGAAAAGAAGAAGAAATACACGTCAATACGATTTAAAAACAAAATAACTGTAAGTGTTTCAAAGTCGTTGCCTATAAAAATAACGACCTACACCCCGCTCATCGCAACACCTCATAAGTTCACAGGATCTCCGCGAGAATACTGCCAGCTTGGAATGGGACGAGCTTTGACAGAACAGGCACTGTCCGGAGTTGGCACTTTGCTGGAGTATGCCATGGTCGATAAAAAAGCAAGTGCTGTTACTGAAATACTTCTTAAGGAGGGTGGGTCAATAAAAATCGGATCCCTAAAAAAGAAGGTGCTTGACCGTAATACTGTACTGTATACACGATTCAATGACTCACACTGCATCAGTGCATATATTGCCGGGGTAGCAACAGATTCTAGGAAGAGAGTATTGTTCCCGAGTCTGGGAAAAATCAGTAAAAAAACGAAACTGAAGGCGGGGTCAAAAAAGATAAGCGTAAAATGGACAAAGGCAAAGAATGCTCAGGGATATGAGATTCAGTATGCGACAAAAAAGGATATGTCAGATGCCAAAATCAAAGAAATACAAGGAGGGAGCAAACAATCTTATAACATAAAAAAACTCAAGAAGGGTAAGAAGTACTATGTCAGAATTCGCTCCTATACAAAAGTAGGAGAAGCAAAATACTATAGCGAATGGACTAAAATTGCCGGCCCAATCAAAACAAAATAACAAATTAAAAAAGAGATTCTTTGCTGTCTTACGTAAACATGCGCCTGACCGCCTGCGGAAAACGCTGGCAAATTCAAGATGATGGTTATCGCAGAAGAGGATACAGGTGCATGAATTTCAAACTAACACCTGAAAAAGAGAAGATGTAAGCACGATCGAGTGGGAATAGTGAAATATGTCACGAGGCAACATTAAATAGCCTAAAGGGCAAGAAACACAATCTTCCCAGCTGCATAAATTAGCCAACAAATCAAGGACTTTTGGAGAGAGTACTTTCTCTACAAAAGTCCTTTTTCATTGGAGTAATTTAAGAATCGACCCGAGACATAAGCTTAATAAAAAATGAGAGGGTTCGGATCTTTATACGTCTCTGCGAAGTATTTTGATAATCAGATTGACCAGCGGTATTGCGTAAATATATATGGCAAAAGGTATGGCGGCATGTGATACACCGAAGATCGACAGTGGTACTGTGATCAGGATGCACCATGGCACCAACGCGGGAATAGTAATGGAAGCGTTCTCTATGTCCATTGCCAGCTCGAAAGGTATTTTGCCCTTAGCTTCATAGCAGTCCTTCATGAGTTCGCTGCTCATGATTATTCCGACGACCTGATTGCAGAATACACATGCTGACAGGAAAGAGATAGTTATTACGCATGGAAACAGCCCGATCTTCCTCTCAAGTCTGCTGACAATACAGCGAAGATTTTCTATCATTCCTGTTCCGTTCATTATACCGGTGTAGCTGCAGGCTATGGCTACGATTGTGACTGTGCCCAGCATGGAGATAACACCTCCGCCATCAATGATTGCAGACAATTCCGGGTTGGCTGAGTGATATCCTAGGAACAGCGTGTGTACAAGCTCTGATACAGAAGTGTGCTGAACGAGAATGGATACAGCTGCAGCTGCTGCAATACTGGACAGCAGTGTTATGAGGATCGGCACATGTATCAGGGGAAATATCAGAATTACCGCAGCAGGCAGGAGCGTCCATCCGGATATTGCGAAAGAAGACTCAAAAGCGGCAACTGCCGACGGGTCGACTGCTGCGAGAGGGTTTTTCCATGAGAGAAAAGTATATACAGCCAGACATAAAAGCCATGGTATCAGACCCGTCCTGAGCATTCCCCTTACATTCTCGTACAGATCCGTTCCGGTGACTGATGCTACCGTGAAAGCTGTCGAAGATGCAGGAGATGTGCGGTCGCCGAAATATATCCCTGACAGTAAAACGCCTGCGGTGATGGTGGGATCGACATTACCGCTCCTCGCGAGGGTAATGAATATGACACCTGCTGTTCCTGCGACTCCGAACGATGTGCCGAGCGCGTAACTCATGAGGCAGGTAAGCAGAAATGCAATAATCAGAAAGAGGCGCGGACGTATCAGCTGGATGCCGTAGTATACGAATGTGATGATGGAACCGGCGCTTCTCCAGCTGCCTGTAAGCATGCCAATAAGAAGAAGGATCACCATAAGAGTCCCGGCTGTTCTGAATCCTTCGAAGCTCATGCGGATCACGTCGGACGTCCTGTTCCCCATGCGTATTCCGATAATCACAAAGACAAAGTATCCGACTATCAAAGCCCCGATAATATACTTCAATCCCAATCTCCTCCAGACCATTAATAGTATGTCCCATTATAACACCGGAGACCGGAAAGCTACGAGAATACAAATGAAATAATTGAATCTGTGGTATACACAGCGCTTGCGCCATTCAAACAGAGGCACATACAAACTGCTTTGCAAAAATGTTAGAATCTTCGTAACGGAAACAGAATGCATCCGCACCTGTTTGAGAAGAAAAGGAAGTGAAAGGAGCTTCATTAACAATGATCCAGCTTACTGTAGAAAAGGAATCTGATTTATATAATCCATATGACCCTTCCCGGGAGAGGATCAATGAAGGGGTTTATCACTACCTGAAAACATTCTGCACACCGCTTGAGGCCTCGAAACATGTTCATGACATTCTTCAGATCAATACGGACAGCCCGATAGATGCGGACAGGTTTCAAAGAGTTCTCCATGATGCTGTTGAAAGAGACATTGCGGAGTTTGACAGGCAGATTTCCAGGAACAACCGGAGAGTTATATGGGAGAGTTTTTTCGGTGTTTTATTCTGCGCCCTTGGCATAATGCTTACGGTCTACCTGGATGAGCTGCTTCTGACGATCATTTCTCTTCTCGGCACAATGGGCTTAAAGGATGCTGTAACGATCAGTACTACGTTCAATCATGACATCAAAAACCTGAAAAAACTGCTGAGTCCTATCAAAGATATAAAACTGGAAGTGGTTCAACGCGATATAGGATCAAAACAATGAAGTACAAATACTATCTGTTCGACCTTGACGGAACTCTGACTGATTCCGGCATAGGCATAACCAATTCTGTCATGTATGCATTGGAAAAGTTCGATATACATGTTTCAGACAGAAAAGAATTATATCCATTCATCGGCCCCCCGCTTACAGACTCGTTTAAGAAGTATTATGGCTTTAGCGAAAAGGATGCGCTTCAGGCTGTTGAATACTACAGGGAGTATTTTCGCGCCGGCGGGATCTTCGAGAATGCGGTTTATGAAGGGATCCCGGAAATGCTGGGAGAGCTGAAGAGCGGAAATGCAGTAATTGCGCTTGCCACATCCAAGCCGTATGAATTTACTGTTCAGATCCTCGACCATTTTGATTTGCATCAGTATTTCGGTCATGTCGGAGCAGCAACAATGGATGGACGGATCAGCGGTAAAGCAGATGTTATAAGGCACCTTCTTGATAAGCTGGAGGTAACGGACAAGTCATCCGTTCTGATGATAGGAGACAGGGATCAGGATATTGAGGGAGCGAAAGCAAACGGCCTGCACTGTGTGGGAGTACTGTGGGGATATGGAAGCATAGATGAGCTTATGAATGCAGGAGCTGACTATATAGTTTCTGTACCTTCAGATATTCTTAATTTATGACAGCTGACTGGAGACAATAACATGATCAGGAAGTGGTGGCACGATAAAACAGCGTATCAGATATATCCTAAAAGTTTCTGTGATTCAAACGGAGACGGTGTCGGAGACATTCAGGGTATTATTTCAAAGCTTGATTACCTGAAGTCACTTGGCATTGATATAATATGGATCTCGCCGTGCTATACATCTCCATGGGCGGACCAGGGCTACGATATTTCCGATTACTATAACGTGGACCCGAGATTCGGCACCATAGATGACATGGATGAGCTGATCAGAGAGGCGCGCAGGCGCGGTATGTACATACTGATGGATCTGGTCGTGAATCACTGCTCAGATGAGCATGAGTGGTTCAGGAGGGCGTGTGAGGATCCTGACGGCAAGTACGGTAAGTATTTTTACATCGAAAACAGAGACTCCTCGGGCGGTGTGCCGTGCAACTGGCGCTCTGCTTTCGGAGGCTCTGTCTGGGAGCCGCTTCCGGGACACCCTGATAAGTGCTATCTCCATATATTTCACAAAAAACAGCCTGATCTGAACTGGGAAAACCCGGAAGTTCGCGAAGAAGTGTACAACATCATAAAGTGGTGGATGGAAAGAGGCGTTGCGGGCTTCAGGATCGATGCCATAATCGATATCAAAAAGGCGCTGCCTTTCAGAGACTATGCAGCCGGAAGAGAGGATGGTCTGTGCGATATAAGTGCCATGCTTGAGAATGCCGAGGGTATAGGAGAATTCCTCGGTGAAATGAGAGATATGGCTTTTGCGCCTTATAAAGCTCTTACTATAGGCGAAGTATTCAATGAGAAATATGATGAACTGGGGGATTTCATAGGAGAAAACGGATACTTTTCCTCTATGTTTGACTTTTCGCATGTTGTAGAGGGGCAGAGCCGTCTGGGCTGCTATGCACACCGGAAAATCAGTATTGATGACTATAAACGCTGCGTTCTTGCCGCTCAAAAGAGAATAGGGGATACAGGCTTCTTCTCAAATGTGATCGAAAACCACGACAGACCGCGTGCAGCAAGTTACTACCTGCCGGAATCCGGAAGGACGGAAGAGGGCAAAAAGTGTCTTGCACTGGCTTATTTCATGCTCAGAGGACTTCCTTTCATTTATCAGGGACAGGAGATAGGCATGGAAAATACTGTGTTCAACTCACCTGATGATTTCGATGACATAGGAACTATTGATGAATATCATGTGGCTATCGATGCAGGGCTTAGTGAAGAGGAAGCTATGAAGGCAGTGAGCCTGTATTCAAGAGACAATGCCAGAACGCCGATGCAGTGGACTACCGGGCACAATGCCGGATTCAGTGAAGCAGATCCCTGGCTTCCGGTCAACCCGGATTACAAGCTGATAAATGTGAGCGAGCAGGCTGAACGCCGGGATTCTGTTTATAGTTTTTACAGACAGATCATTGCGCTGAGGAAAAATCCGGACTACAGTGAGACTCTGGTATGGGGGGATCTGGAGCCGGTGTATGAGGAAAGAGAAGGACTGCTGGCCTATTACCGCAGAGCAGACCGCACTCTACTGATTCTTGCCAACCTGAAACCAGAATCCGAAAATATAGAGATTGACTGCAAATACAGGACGCTGCTTGACAATATGAATTCGGCAGGCCGGCAGGCAGATATAGCGCAGGAACACACTCAGCGGCATATACAGCTGCAGGCCTGGCAGGGCATGGTTCTGGAACTCATGCCAGAATAAAGGAATCGATAATTGCTCTTGAGAAAAAACACAAAAAATTGTCAACATTTCGATAATATTTGTTTACAATTCACAAAAACGATGCTAAATTATCATTAATTTAATACCAATAAACCTTTGAAGGAGAGTGAGTAGGTTCCGATGCTTACATATGAGCGAGCTGCCGGCGGTGAGAGGGCAGCATGCGGAGGCGGGACTGAATGGACTCCTGAGGGCGACAGGAAAGGGATGAAGATCCTGAGTATGGAAGACGGAGAGAAAACTTCGTAAACAAATGATGCATATGATGGTATGCAGTGAGTGGGCAGGGGCAACTCTGCCAAGCCGGGTGGCACCGCAGAAGTTTTGTATTATCATGCTTCTGTCCCAGCATGTATTATGCCGGGACGGGAGCGTTTTTGTTTCTCCCTTTCAGGCACCGGACAGGCCGGGTATAACCTGTCCGAATACATTAACTCACTTATCAGAGACTGGAGAAAAGGAGAACAGAAATGGAAAACTACCGTATCTATCTGACAGAAGAAGAAATCCCTACACATTATTACAACCTGAGAGCAGATATGAAGAAAAAGCCTGCTCCGCTGCTCAATCCCGGCACGATGCAGCCGATGACAGCTGAAGAACTTAAAGGCGTATTCTGCGAGGAACTTGTAGCTCAGGAGCTCGACAACGACACGAGATACATCGAGATCCCGGAGGAGATAAGAGACTATTACAGAACATACAGACCTTCGCCTGTTGTACGTGCTTACAACCTGGAGAAAAAACTCGGAACACCTGCAGCTATTTACTTCAAGTTCGAAGGAAATAATACTTCCGGTTCCCACAAGCTCAATTCAGCTGCTGCTCAGGCATATTACGCAAAAAAGCAGGGCCTGAAAGGAATCACGACTGAGACCGGAGCCGGACAGTGGGGTACGGCCATGTCGATGGCATGCGCACACTTCGGTCTTGAGTGCAAGGTCTTCATGGTAAAAGGATCATATGAGCAGAAACCTTTCCGCCGCGAGGTGATGCGTACGTATGGAGCAGATGTAGTTGCATCCCCGTCAGATACAACACAGGTAGGACGCTCCCTCCTGGAACAGTTCCCGGGAACAACAGGGAGCCTGGGCTGCGCGATCTCGGAGGCTGTGGAAGTTGCTGTTGGTACAGAAGGGTACCGGTATGTTCTGGGCAGTGTGCTCAATCAGGTATTACTGCACCAGAGTGTGATAGGACAGGAAGCACATACAGCACTCAGCAAGATAGGTGTGAAGCCTGATATCATTATCGGATGCACGGGAGGCGGGTCTAATCTGGGCGGCCTGATAGCACCGTTTATGGGAGAAAAACTCCGGGGCGAAAAAGACTATAGGTTCATTGCAGCTGAGCCGGCTTCATGTCCGAGCCTGACCAGGGGGAAATATCTTTATGATTTCTGTGATACCGGAAATGTCTGTCCGCTGGCAAAAATGTATACTCTTGGTAATAAATTCATTCCGTCGCCGATACATGCAGGAGGACTCAGATTCCATGGAATGAGCACGATTATCTCCGAACTGTATGACCAGGGAATGATGGAAGCGGTTGCATATGAGCAGTCTGAAGTCTTCGAGGCAGCAGAGATTTTTGCAAGAGCTGAAGGCATACTTCCTGCTCCTGAAAGCAGCCACGCGATCAAAGCGGCGATAGACACCGCGCTCGAATGCAAGGAAAGCGGAGAGGCAAAAACGATACTCTTCGGCCTTTCCGGAACAGGTTACTTTGACCTTGCAGCTTATCAGCAGTTCAATGACGGCACAATGACTGACTATATCCCTACAGATGAAGATCTGGCGGAAGCGATCAAATGTGTACCTCCGCAGCCGGCTGAACTGTGATTAACTAAAACGGACTTTATTCATCTAAAAGCCTCCACGCGGGAGGCTTTTTCAGTATTCCGTTTTGGCAAAATGCAAATTAAGGTATAATTTGCATATATGCAAACAAAAGGGGAGTAAGACATATGGATTATGAAGGTCAGATTTGCAGAGCGCCGATGGAGCGTGCTGCCTATAAACTGCCGGTCATGGTAGGGTGCTGCTATAATCAATGCAGGTTCTGTGACCTGTTTAAGCACCTGAAGTTCAGAATTATTCCGATTGAAGAGGTCGAGGCAGATATCCGACGTGTCAGCGAAGCTGGCGGCAGTCCCCGCAAGATCTTTCTTGGGGATGGCAGTGCTTTCGCGCTCAGAACAGATTATCTTATCAATATCCTTGACCTGATACATAAATACTTTCCTCAATGCAATGAAATCAATATGAACGCTACAGTGACGAGCATACTTGAAAAGAGCGATGAGGAATTGCAGATACTTGCGGAGAACGGAGTAAAGCACCTTTACATAGGCCTTGAGAGCGGGCTGGAAGATGTTCTCGGCTTTATGAACAAGGGCAATACCGTAGAGCAGCTCATAGAAGCGGTAAAAAGGATAAGACGGTATGGGATGTGCTTTGATGCACATATTATGACAGGTGCTGCCGGCCATGGAAGAGGACCTGAAAATGCAGCTGCCACAGCGAGGATTCTGACGGAGCTCGGAGCGTCAAGCGCTACCAACTTTTCAATGTTCATACATTACGAGACTCCTTTGTACGAGGATATGCAGCTTGACAGGTTCACTGCTGCCTCAGAATATGAAAACCTTATAGAGGACAGGGAACTGATCAGGCTCATCTGCGAAGAACTGGGTAAAACCGGCGGGCAAAGCATGAAGTATGAAGGCTTTCATGACTTCATTTCTTTCCATGTCTGGGGCACACTTCCTCGTGACGGAGATAAAATGATGTCAAAGCTCGATAAAGTTATTTCTGAATACGCTGAACGTCAGGACGTACTATCTGTAATACATCCTGACAGCACTTTCGAGATCAGGAGCGCTTACTGAAATGATTATATACGTAGATATCAAAGCAAATTCTGATGGTGACGGCAGCCAGACAAAACCATTCAGAAGTATAAATGAAGCGGCAGCAGTCGCGTGCCCGGGAGACACGGTTCTGGTAGCCCCTGGAGTTTACCGTGAAAAAGTAGATCCGGTAAATTCCGGAACAGAGGACAAAAGAATAACGTATATCAGCGCTGAGCTTCTTGGCGCGGTCATCACGGGTGCGGAGAGACTGACCTCCTGGGAGCGGTATTCTGACAGCGTCTGGGTTACCAGGGTCGATAACCGTGCGTTTGGAGATTACAATCCTTACACTACTCTTGTTTATGGCGACTGGTATTTTGCTAAAGCGGATAAACATACCGGATGTGTATATCTGAATGACGAGGCTATGTATGAGACCGCAAGTCTTGAAGAATGCATGCGCGGAGAGCTCAGCGAAGTCAGCTGGGACCCGGAGAATTCGAAATACAAATGGTACACGGAGCAGGACGAAGCACGCGGTGAAACCGTGATATACGCAAATTTTCAGGGCGTGGATCCGAACTGCGAAAAAGTTGAGATCAATGTCAGGAGAGAGTGTTTCTGGCCTTCTGAAACAGGAAGAAACTATATCACTGTCAGTGGCTTCAAGGTGGAGAAAGCTGCCACAACATGGGCGCCGCCTGCGGCTTTCCAGGACGGCATGATAGGACCGCACTGGAGCAAAGGCTGGATAATAGAGGACTGTGAGATAGTGAACAGCAAGTGTGCCGGCATCTCGCTCGGAAGATACTATGATCCGGACAACAACAACTACTTCACAACAAAATATGTAAAGAGTCCAACGCAGATGGAAAGGGATTCCGTTTGCCGCGGGCAGTACCACGGATGGCTTAAAGAAAACATAGGCGGACATACCATCCGCCGCAACAATATCCACCATTGCCAGCAGGGCGGCATCATCGGCCGCATGGGAGGTGTCTTCAGCATAATTGAGGATAACCACATCCATCACATCAACAACATGATGGAGCTTGGCGGTGCTGAGATAGCCGGTATCAAACTGCACGCTGCAATCGATGTTATTATCCGGAGGAACCATATCCACAACTGCACTATGGGTATCTGGTGCGACTGGGAGGCTCAGGGCACAAGGATAAGTTGCAATTATCTGCACGACAATCAGCGTCCGCAGGGGGTCAGACAGCTTAAGGGCGGTATGATGTCACAGGATCTTTTTGTCGAAGTGAGCCACGGCCCGACCCTGATAGATAACAATATACTGTTTTCGGAAGTGAGTCTCCGTTTCGCTGCTCAGGGTATAGCGATGGTACACAATCTCATATGCGGAGCTTTTACATGTGTGGGAGCCGGTACTGACTGGAGGTATACACCATATCACATACCTCATCGCACAGAAGTAATGGGATTTATGACGACACTGCATGGTGACAACAGGTTCTGCAATAATATCTTCATACAGACGTGGCCTGCGGATGACGCTGTTATACTGCATGATACCGATGACGGACGGGACTATGAGAACCGAAGGGCCGGAACCTGGGTGTTCGATGAGTACCCGACCTTTAAGGAGTGGTATTCACAGTTTGACTTCTCCAGGCCGGCAGATATGGTCAGGCTCGAGAAAGCCCATTTCGGGCATCTTCCTGTATGGTCGGAGGGAAATCTCTATCTCAATGGAGCCAAGTCATGCAGGCATGAGAAAGAGGGAGAATGCCGCATAATCACATCGAACGTTCTCGGCAAGGCGTTTGAACCGGAACAGCGGTTTGAGGCACCGGACGGATCGGATATCGTTCTGGATACGGACTATTTTGGCAATAAACGTGAGGGAAAAATAATACCGGGGCCTTTCTCAGCTGCGACGATAGCGGCGATCCGTCAAAAATAAAAAAGTATATTGAAAAGGAGGGTGTCGTGAAATATTACGACATGGAATTTCACAGAGGCGGCAGAGATGCACGCCCTGAGAACACACTTTATTCTTACCAGTATTCACTGGAGAAAGGTGCTCTGACTATAGAGTGCGACATGCAGCTGACCGCTGACAGCCAGATAGTGATGTCACACAACCCGGCGCTTAATCCCGATCTCACTACAGACGGGGATGGAAGGCGCATTGAGGACGACAGATACTACATACACGATATGACGCTGCAAGAGGTGCAGTCGTTCAATGTGGGGCATATGGATCCATCTGTCGAATACTATGAACTTCACGGGCGGACTCAGGTGAAGGCGGATACGTTCGTACCTTCGCTGCGTCAGATGTTTGAGCTGGTGAGAGACAGTGGAAACGAAGATATCAGGATGAGCATTGAAGCTAAAGCATACCCTGACCCTGCTCTTGGAATCAGGCATGAGAAGAATCCTGACTACGATGTGCTGCTCAGAGAATTCCTTTCTCTCGTGAACGAATTCGGATTCCGTGACAGGGTGATTCTGCAGTCCTTCGACTGGCAGGTGCTGGTGAAGATGAAGGAGATCGATCCCGGTATACGGACGATAGCGCTTTACAGCGAACAGCCGTCCTGGGGTGTACCCGAGGGCACAACGCTGTGGCTGGACAGGGACGAACCGTCACCGTGGCTTGGCGGTGTAGATATACGTGAGTTTAACGGAGATCCGGTACGTGCGGCTCACGCGCTTGGGATCGATGATGTCAGCCCGTATTTCAAGGAGATAACAAAGGAACTTACCGACGAGGCCCACATGTTCCACATGAAGGTAGTGCCCTGGACAGTGAATTCCAAAGATGACATTGAAGCTTTGTATGAGATGGGCGTCGACGGTATTATAACGGACAGGCCGTGGGTCCTGAGAGAATTCCTGGAGGGAAAGGGTGAGAAGCTGCCTCCTGCGAGGAATGTGGATCTGCCGTATCACCTCGAACCGGACCATATAGAGGCTGAGGACAGGAGATCTGAAAACGGGAGAGATGCCGCATATTAGTTAAGGCAAAGGAGAAAGATGGAAAAAATAACCATTGAGACCGGACTTGGAAAGGTGACAGGTACCGAAGAGAAGGGAATACGCATGTTCCGCGGCATCCCATATGCAATCACGGAACGTTTTGAGCTTCCGAAGCCGTATCCGGTATGGGAGGAGCTTGATGCTACAGGTCCGGAAACTGACTGTTTCCAGTTCAGGGCATATCATAAGGAATCCATTGGCCGCTACTGGTTCTACCATAGTGAGTTCAGGTACGGACAGGATTACCCTGACTGGAAATTTGCTGAATCGCCAATGACTCTCAACGTGATCACCCGCGCTGAGGCTAAAAAAGACCCTGTGCTTGTATTCATTCACGGAGGTTCATTCGAGAACGGAAACGTTGGAGAGCACCCGTACGGATCGAGCGCTGAATACGCTGAACGCGGAATAGTATATGTATCGCTGGGATACAGGCTAAATGTGTTCGGGCTTTACAAATCCGGCAACTACGGCCTCCACGACATGGTGTTCGGCCTTCGCTGGATCAAAGAGCATATTGCGGATTTCGGCGGTGACCCTGAGCGCATAACCATAATGGGACAGTCCGCGGGTGCGATGGCGGTGATGGATCTTCTTTATACTCAGATCCTTAAGGATGTCGTCAAAGGCGCGGTTATGATGTCGGGCGCCGGCAACGTGCCGGACTTTGCGGGTCCTTATACTCCTGAGGAATCCGAGGAAAAGTTCTGGTCAAAGGTGAGGGAACGCGCTGGCGCGAAGAGCGAAGAAGAGTTCAGAACTATGCCTGACCAGACCATATTTGACGCATGGTACACCACGGGCCGCGAAATCGGGAACGTGCGCACCCAGCAGCCGGGCATAGACGGCACAATAATTCCAAAGATGCCTTCAAAGATAATGAAGGAGGGCTCATACCTCGATATACCGATCATAGCCGGTGTCACATCGCAGGATTTCATGCCTTACCTGATATACGACCTCGCGCTGAGTCTGGGAAAACTGCATGCGAAACGCGGACAGTCGCCGGTGTGGGGATATATGTTCGATAAAACTCCGCCTGGAGACAGGTTCAAGGCCTATCATGCGGCAGATCTCTGGTATATGTTCGGTAACTTTGACAAGAGCTGGCGTCCGTTCGATGAGAACGACCGCAGGCTTAAGGATGAGATGGCGGACTATGTGGCAAATTTCGTAAAGACCGGAGATCCTAACGGAGAAGGTATGCGATACTGGCCGGCTATAAGCAAAAAGAACAACAGATTCCGCCTGTTTGACGGTAAAGGCGGGGGCATGATAGGACCGGCGCAGTGCAGGCTCAAAGAGTGGAACAGCTTCCTGCGTGATAAAGGACCTATGTAGAGTCTGAGATTGTCTGTTGCTGTGGATTTTATGTTAATATAGATGTAGCAATTTTGTTGTATCGATGAGAGGGAAAGCAAAATGAAAGAGGAAATCGCTGGCAGGAAACCCGGTTACGGTTTTTTTAACAGATTAACTTATGGTGTGGGTGAGATTTTCGGCGGAGGATGCTTTGTTATCATAAACGCATTCTTTATCGTCTTCCTTACCGACGCCATGGGAATGAACGCTGCGCTCGCCGGAACCATCCCTATGGTTGGAAAGATATGGGACGCTATCACAGATCCTATCATGGGAAACATAACTGAGAGGACCCACTCGAAGTTCGGCGCAAAGAGGTTCTATATCCTAATCGGAAGCTTTGCTTCGGCCATCACGTTCGTGCTCATCTGGATGAACATCAATACACCGTCCATGACTGCGAAATACGTATTCTATATGGTCATGTACTGCCTCTTCAATACAGCTTTCACTGTGCTGAGCGTACCATATAACGGGCTTCTCCCGGACATGATAGACGATTATAAGATGCGTGCGAAATTCTCCAACATGCGCATGATCTTTTCGACACTCGGAGCAATGATCTGCGGCCTGGTTCCTGGAATGATCATCAATCCTACCAACCAACCGGCGCTTTACATGAAGTGCGGACTCATCTTCGGAGTTTTGTTCTTCGCCGTATCGATAACCGTTTTCTTCGGAACATGGGAGAAGCAGAAAGAACCTGTGAAGACGACTTTAGGCGAGAGCTTCACACAGGCGGCAAGCGTGTTCAGAAGCCGTTCGTTCCTGCTCTTCCTCGGACTTTACCTCTTCGGACAGGGCGGCATGGACTTCATCTCTGGCATGGCAGTCTACTATGTAAAGCACACTCTTGATGCATACAACGACAAAGTGAACTACTATCTGCCTATCCTGGCGGTCCTGATGATAGCTCAGCTCATAGGAATGCTTATCTTCGGACCGATAATGAGAAAAACATCAAAGAAGATGGCGATCGTGATCGCAGCTCCTGTAAGGCTGATAGGCGTGCTTGGTTTGTTCGGATTCTCACATCCGGGAGTATCGCTTATTCCGATACTGGGGCTGGCAGCGTTGATCGGACTCGGCAACGCGGGTTCTCTCACGGGCATCTTCGCTATAATGGCTGACATGACAGACGTAGACGAACTCATAACATCGATTCGCAGACCGGGAATCGTATCCAGTATGGCAACGTTTATCAGAAAGATCGCTTCAGGCATTTCTGCAGCGCTGATCGGATTCATGCTTTCTGCAGTTCATTACGACGAAGCTCTCGCGAATGCCGGCATGGCACAGAGCGCCGCAACACAGCAAGGTATCGGCATCTGCTTCATACTGGCGCCGGCTATCCTTTCGGCATTGCTGCTTGTAGTAGCAGTGCTATTCCCGATGACCAGTACTGAATTCGACCTTATTCAAAAAGAGGTTGCGCGCCGCAAAGGAGAGGATGCGAGTGTAACAACGGAAGAGGAAAAGAAGATGCTCAAAAATGTCACCGGATTCTCTTACGACAAGCTCTGGAACAAAGAGAATGCGGGTCTGAAAAACAAGTAAAAAGCAGGCTTCCGGAAAGAAGATCCGGAAGCCTTTTATGTTTTTTTGTTTCTTTTATATGCATCAGAATAATATAATTAAAGCAGTAATATTGACGTTGTTGTCTGTTTACTAAAGGGGGTGTGATGATTGGGAAAACAATATGATATTGTCGTTGTCGGTGCCGGCAACGCGGGGCTTTCCGCAGCTTTGCACTGTGCGTGCGAAGGTAAGAAAGTTCTGCTGATCGAACAGCACAATCTGCCGGGCGGCTGTGCAACGAGCTTCAGAAGAGGAAGGTTCGAGTTCGAACCTTCGCTGCACGAGCTCTGCGATATCGGAAGCGCAGAGGATCCTGCAGAGATCCGTCAGATGATGATGGATTACGGTGTGGATGTAGAATGGCGCGAGGTGCCTGACTGCTTCCGCATAATAAGCAAATATTCAGATGGAACTCCGATGGACGTAAGCATGCCTTTTGGCTGTGAAGCTTTCATCGATAAGATGGAGTACTACGTTCCGGGTTCGCGTGAAAAGATGGAGGAGTACTTCGAACTGCTGAACGAGATAATGGCCGGTACAGCGTATATAAGCGCATCCAACGGTCACGCTGATTCGAAAGTGCTCAAGGAGAAATATCCTAATCTTCTCAGGACCGGTGCATATCCGGTAAGCAAGGTGTGGAAGGCTATAGGGCTTCCGCAGAAATGCCGTGACATCCTGTCGACATACTGGGGCTATCTTGGCGTAGACATGGACCGCATGGCATTCATTCACTACTGCAACATGTCAATGAAATATATCGCACGCTCGGCATATATCCCTGCTCACACATCGCATGAGATCAGTACCGCGATGGTAGAGAGACTGCGCGAGCTGGGCGGTGATATATGGTTCAACTGCAGGGCGGAGGAGTTCCTCTTTGACGGAGACCGTCTCTGCGGAGTGCGTACAACGAACGGAGATGTTGAATGTGACTATGCCCTGGCAAATATAAACCCTGACATAATCTACGCAAAGATGATGCCTAAGGAGCTGATACCTGAGAGAGAGAAAAAACTCTCGGCTGCCAGAGGTCATAATTACAGTGCGAGAATGTACACGATATATGTGGGACTCAACAGGAGCGCTGAAGAACTGGGGATAAAAGACTATTGTATCTTCATGGCTGACACAGCTGATTCCGTCAAAGAGTACAAAAACATTCTCGGAGGATTCGACAGCAACAACTTCAGTATTTTCCTGTGTCAGAACATCGTGAACCCGGATGCGTCGCCTGACGGCACATCAGTAGGATTCTTCACATCAATGGGCAACAGCGAAGAGTGGGGAGTGCTCGGTCCTGAAGACTATGTCGCTTATAAGAACAGGTACGCAAAGAAATTCATCAAGTGTCTCAAAGACCGCACAGGCATCGATATCGAGCCTTACATCGAGGAGATATGCGTAGCGTCGCCATGGACTTTTGCGAGATATCTCGGAACTCCGGAAGGAGCTGTTTACGGATATGAAACGGCTGGATGGGATGCCATGATGGCCAGAATGATGATGCTCAGTTCAGACTATCCTATCAAGGGCCTCAGGCCTATAGGTGCAGCCGGACCGAGGGGCGACGGATACAGTTCTGCATATGTATGCGGCAGACTGATGGCGCGCCTTGCTCTTAAGGATCTGAAGGATGAAGGGAGGTAGAGCCATGGCAGCAGAAGTTAAGATCGGACTTATAGGCGCTCTCGACATGCTCAAGTTCAAGAACATGGCCAAGGTGCGTGAGAAAGCCATTCAGGCAGCCCCTGCCCTCGAAATCACAGCTGACTACGAGATAAACAACAAGGCTAAAGCTCTGCACCCTGATTATCAGGAGCTCGTTGTAGACAAGGTGATAGACCATGAAGGCGCCGGAGCCAAGACCTTCATCATGCGTTCAAAGGACGGTGGACCGGTTGCTTACTTCCGCGCAGGCCAGTATCTGTCGCTGAAACTGAAGATAGGAGAAAGCGCTGTATCAAGGCCGTATTCCATAAGCTCATCGCCTAAGGACGCGCTCAACGGAGTCGTATCCGTAACAGTACGCAGCAATCCGGACGGATTTGCAGCGGGATACATGCTGGATGAGTTCAAGGAGGGCGACGAGGTGCTGTCGTCAGGACCACAGGGCAACTTTTACTATGAAGAGCTCCGCGATCCTAAGAACATAATGGCTCTTGCCGGCGGAAGCGGCATCACACCGTTCCTTTCAATGGCCCAGGCGATAGCCGAAGGCACTGAAGACTTTGATCTTACGATAATCTTCGGCAGCAGGACCAGAGACCAGATACTGTTCAGAAAGGAGCTCGACTGGATCACTCTGAAATGCAATAAAGTGCATGTGGTGCATGTGCTTTCCGATGAAGAGGCTGAAGGCTTCGAGCACGGATTCATTACAGCTGACATTATCAAAAAGTACGCTAAAGAACCTTACAGCGTGTTCGTATGCGGACCTGAGGCGATGTATAAGTTCCTGAATGGAGAGCTCGATAAGCTCGGACTCCCTAAGAAGAACATCCGCTGTGAGATGCTTGGAGTAACAAAGAAGATCGCAGATGCTGAGGGGTTCCCTGCTGAAGCAAAGGGCAAGGAATTTGATCTTAAAGTCAGACAGGGTACAAGAGAGTATGATCTCAAGGCATGTGCAGAGGAGCCGATACTTGTGGCGATAGAAAGAGCCGGCATTGTTGCACCATCACGCTGCAGAAGCGGTGAGTGCGGATGGTGCCGTTCGAAAGTGCTGTCGGGCACGTACTTTGCGCCCGCTGAAAACGAGAACAGGAGATGGGCGGATATCAAATGGGATTACATACATCCATGCGCCACTTTCCCTGCATCGGACATGGTGATCGAAATTCCCGCGGAATACACACCTAAATAATTTGAAAAACCAGCCAGAGGCCTCCGGACGCCGCTCCGGAGGCCTTTTTTGTATGGTATAATTAGTTTCACTTTATCAACGGCATTGCCGCAAGTTAGAAACGATTGATCTCCGTTTATTGAAAGGGAAGGACTATGAGAAAGGCTACTATACAGGATGTTCTCGATAAGAACGGAATAATGGTTATAGACGGGTCTATGTCCACTGCTCTGGAGGCTCTGGGGGCAGATAACAGCAGCAGCCTTTGGACAGCTGCTGCGCTTGCTGAGCAGCCGGAGCTGGTAAAGCAGGTGCATCTGGACTACTTCCGCGCGGGAGCTGACTGCGGAATCACATGCAGCTATCAGGCGACCATTCCGGGCCTTATGGCTCACGGATATTCCAATGATGAAGCAGAAAAGATAATCGCGGATTCGGTAAGGATATTCCTGGATGCCAGAGAGGAGTGGTGGAATAAAGAAGGCAGAGCTGCCGGAAGAGCCTATCCGGTATGCCTTGCAGGCATAGGGCCTTACGGAGCATATCTTGCCGACGGTTCAGAATACAGAGGCAATTACGGAGTCAGCGACCGGACTCTGTACGATTTTCACAGGAGAAGAATGGAGATCCTTGCAGAGACAGGGGCTGATGTGCTGCTCATTGAGACACAGCCTTCGCTCAATGAGGTGCTCATAGAGGCGGGGATCGCCGAGGACATCGGTGCTGACTACTGGATCAGCTTTTCGTGCAGAGATGGTATGCGCATAAATGAGGGAGACTTCATACGTGACTGTGCTGCAGCTCTGTCAGAAGGACATCCGGGACTGAAGATGATAGGCGTGAATTGCTCCAAGCCGGAGTATATAACAAGCCTCATTCACGAGCTCAGAAATGCCTCGGACATTCCTGTCGGTGTGTATCCGAACAGCGGCTTCGTATATGATCCGGAAACAAAGACATGGACAGTGCCTGATGGGCAGCCGGATTTCGGAACTTATGCTCTTAATTACATGAAGGCGGGAGCGTCCGCGGTGGGAGGCTGCTGCACAACAAATGCAGATCATATAAAGCAGGTCACTGAAGTAAGGGATAAATATGTGGCGTCCGGCGCAGCGTCGCTTGGCTACAAAGGATATAAGTAAAGAGAAAGGGGACTGGGAATGGGATCATTATCTGATTTTCTGTACATGATCGACGATTTCATGTGGGGATCGTGGATGACTATACTGATTCTTGCAACGGGCATCATCCTGTCGATATGCTTCAAGTTCAGGTATCAGCGCAAGATAGCGTTAAATTTCCGCAACACATTCGCAAAGATGCTTTCACCGGGAGAAGGCGAGGGCACTGTATCGGGCTTCCGCGCTGCCTGCACCGCGCTGGCAAATACAGTCGGCACGGGAAACATCAGCGGTGTTGCTACCGCGATCGTAAGCGGAGGACCGGGCGCGCTGGTATGGATGTGGATATCTGCATTCTTCGGGATGTCCACAAAGGCGTGTGAGATCATCATCGGGCAGCGCTACCGCGAGCACTATAAGGAATCAATGAACGAATATGTATGCGACCGTTCCTTTGTGCTGAAGAATGCCTTTGGCTGGAAGAAAGGTGCTGTAGTTCTTGCGTGTTTCTGCTTCCTCTTCGGGCCGTGGACGTGCTGCGTTCAGACAGAAGCAGTCACCAGCTCAATGAGAGAGGCGTTCGGTCTGCCAAGCATAGTTACGGTTATCCTCATCGGTGTCACCTGCATGATCACCATATGGGGCGGACTCAAGAGAATATCCGGAGTCATGTCAAAGGCCGTGCCTATCATGGCGGTGCTTTACATAATGATGGGACTCGGTGTCATCATCATCAACTGGAGAGAGATCCCGTCAGTTGTGGCGCTTGTATTCAGGAGCGCGTTCAGCCCTGTAGCTGCGGCAGGAGGATTTGCCGGTGCTACGGTCAGGGACGCGATACAGTTCGGCGTGGCCAGAGGAATCTATTCGAATGATGCAGGCACGGGTTACGGCATGATAGCTCATGCTTCCGCAAGAACAGACCACCCTGTAAGACAGTCCCTGTGGGGATGGGGCGAGGTCTTCATCGACACATTCATCATCTGCGCAGTAACTGCATTTACTATCATCATGACAGGCTCCTACTACACCAGTGATGCTACATCCGGTGCGCTGACTACCATTGCGTTTACTGCAGCATACGGCGGGCTCGGCGGCAAACTGACTGCGGTTGCCATCACGGTGTTCGCATGGACCACTATCATCGGCATGTACTACACATGTGAGAAGTCGGTCAACTACGCTTTCGGTGATACTGAGAGAAACAAAAAAATGATGCCGATATACATGATCTACTACATGGTGCCTTGCGTCATTTTCTATAATATAGAAGCGGATGTGCTGTGGGCGTTTACGGATATACTTTCGGCCGTTTACGTGCTTATCACCATATTCAT
Source organism: Mogibacterium sp. (assembly GCA_017431685.1). Taxonomy (GTDB): domain Bacteria; phylum Bacillota; class Clostridia; order Peptostreptococcales; family Anaerovoracaceae; genus Crickella. The sequence goes on along the minus strand of JAFRKO010000026.1, from coordinate 11,397 downwards.
CATAGCTGCACGCCATAAGGAGATATTCAGACTGTTCAGTGATTTCTGGGACAGATATCTCCCTGCTAAGGAAAGAGGGGAGAATCCTCCGTACGTAACATTCGACTGCCGCGAGGAGAGGTAAAACGATTTGAAGAAAGGTGTGGACAGGACTGTTCAGAAATATGCTCTCATAATGATGTCGGGCATACTTTGGGGAACGATAGGATTGTTCGTAAAGGTGCTTGACGCAAAGGGATCTACCTCAGAATACACTACATTCATGAGGATGACTTTCGCGTTCCTGCTTTTGTTTGCAATCACCCTGGTGAAGGAAGGGGCAGCATCGTTCAAAATAGGCAGAAGCACGCTTATTTCGTGCGCTCTCCTCGGATTCGTATCCATGTCGCTCAATAATCTTTGTTACACCAACGCGGTGAGCAGGCTCGGAATGTCGCTTGCTGCAGCGATCCTCTATATGGCACCTATATTCACAAGCATACAATCAAAGCTTCTGTTTCATGAGAAGATTGGAAGAAGCAAGCTGATAGCGCTGGCTTTCAACGTGCTTGGCTGTGTGCTTGCGGCAACAGGGGGAAAGCTGTCGCTCGAAGGCGTTTCGGTCATAGGGCTGCTGTTCGGCATCGGGGCTGCTTTTGCGTACTCGACTCAGAATATTTTCGGAAGGCTTGCTACTGATGAGGCGTCACCTTTCGTGGTGGCGACATATAATTTCTTCTTTGCAGCAGTTTTCACACTGGTGGTCGCAAGACCATTCTCAGGAATGGGCGATCCTTTCGATTCTCAGATACTGATATGGGGACTCCTTTTCGGACTGATTCCTACTACTATCGCATACCTGCTTTACTTTGCCGGTATACAAGGCCTGCAGGAGACAAGCAAAGTACCTGTGTTCTGCTCACTGGAGCTTGTGGTGGCCACGATACTGGGCGGTCTGCTGTTTAACGAGAGCCTTCCGCCGGCATCGCTTCTGGGCACGGCTCTTATACTCATATCCATCATGCTGATGAACCGGAAAACGACAGATGATACGGAGGACAGGAATGTTTCTTAACGCGAAAAACGGGAATGTAAGATTCAATGGTCACGACTGTGACTACATAAGCTTCGGCACAGGCAGCGATGTGCTGATCATGCTCCCGGGAGTAGGGGACGGATTCAGGACGGCCAAAGGAGTTGCTGTTCCGTTTTCTGTCATGTACCGGTGTTTCGCCAAAGACTTCAGGGTGTTTGTATTCAGCAGAAGAAACAGGATGCTCAGGGGCTTCACTACGAAAGACATGGCCGACGATATTGCAGCCATCATGGATAAGCTCGGTATAGAGTCTGCGCATGTGTTCGGAGTATCGCAGGGAGGTATGATAGCGCAGCAGATGGCGATACGCTATCCGGCTAAGGTGAAAAGTCTGGTTCTTGCTGTCACAGCTTCCAGACCGAATGATATTATGAGAGACTCGCTCGACACATGGCTGGAGATGGCCGGCAGAGATGATTACAAAGGCATAATGCTGGATACTGCCGAACGCTCATATACAGGTGCTTATCTGGAACGCGGCAAAAGGCTCAACAACGTGCTTGCGCTCGCAAAGCCGAAAGACTATACGCGGTTCGGGATACTCTGCGAGTCATGTCTTGAGCACGATGCGCATGATGAGCTGAATAAAATCAGCTGCCCGGTATTCATTATCGGAGCTGACAGAGACAAAGTGCTCGGAGGGGAGGCGTCAAAAGAGCTGGCTTCAGAGATACCCGGTGCCGAGCTGTATATGTATGAAGGATACAGCCACGGGGTATACGAGCAGGCGAAGGATTTCAATGACAGAGTGTTGAAATACCTTATAAGACAAAAATAAATAGTCAGGGAGCTTCACTTGCGCTCCCTGACACTTTTTGTGAGCAGATATTCTATCTGTCCGTTTATAGACCTGAAATCATCCTCAGCCCACCGAGCTATCTCATTCCACAGAGATTCGGGCAGGCGAAGCACTATCTGCTTCCGTTTGGATTCTTTTGCTGCAAGCTCTTTTTCTCTGGCCTTTATACCGGCCTCAAGAGCGTCGAGCTTTTCTTTTCGCCTAAGCAGCTTCTCTTCACGGGCATCCAGTTCGGGTCCGCTTATTCCTTTGTTGTCGCTATTCTTTCCGGGCATGGATACCTCGCTTCATTAATAGATCGATCCGCTGTTGACTATAGGCTGAGCATCCTTATTGCCGCAGAGCACTACGAGCAGGTTGGATACCATCTGGGCTTTACGTTCTTCATCGAGGGTCACGATGTCCTCGTCATTAAGTTTGTCGATAGCCATCTTGACCATACTGACAGCACCGTCAACGATCTTGGCGCGGGCTGCGATTATTGCGGAAGCCTGCTGTCTCTGGAGCATTGCCGCGGCGATTTCTTCTGCGTAAGCGATGTGGGTTATTCGCACTTCTTCGATGACGAGTCCGGCGAACGCGACTTTTTCTGCGAGCTCAACCTGCATCTTCCCGGCGATCTCCTGAGAGCTTCCGCGGAGCGTCTGCTCAGCTTTGCCCGAAGTATCGTCATCAAGACCATCATCGAACACATCATAAGGGTAGAGCCTTGCCATGTTCCTTATGGTAGAGTCCGTCTGGATCGACAGAAATTCAGTATAGTTCTCTACATTGAAAACAGCTTTTGTCGGATCCTCTACATGCCAGAGAACGACGGCTCCGATGATGATCGGGTTGCCAAGAGCATCGTTTACCTTCTGGGTTCCGTTATCGAGAGTAGCCCGTTTGAGAGAAACAGTCTTTCTGACTCTTGTGCTGCCTGTTCTGCTGCTCTTGAGGCTGCTGCCCTTCATAGCATTGCCTGCGTCTGCGAGCTCAGCTGCAGCCTGGCTTTCATATGCCGGATTATTGTATCTGGCGAAAGGATTCACGAAGAAAAAGCCCGGCTTTACTATTGTTCCATAATATTTACCGAATAGGGTAAGTACCAGGGCCTCATTCGGCCTTACACTTCGGAGGCCTGCAAACATAAACGGAAGCACGATGCAGAGCAGCATTGCCAGAATTATCCTGATTCCGCCGCCGCCCCATGCCGTAGCTCCACTGATGAATAGAACGGGTACCATAAGACATAAAAAGATGAGAATGCACAGCACAATCAGTCCGCTTGGCGGATTGATAATCTTCTGCTCTACAGGTTCAGCCTGGGTAACAGATCTGACCGCAGCATTCTCTTCGACCCGGGTTTCAAATTCTACATTTTTGTCATCTGCCATGTTTATATCCTCCTTAATTAATACCCTGCTTATGGTTAATTAAATACCAGAAGTTATGTGATATCATATTGATATCATTCTAATATCACAAGCATGCTCTGATGTCAAGCTTTAGCGAGAAGTTCATTGACTTGAAACAGCTTTTTTGTATAATAGGCGCATGGCTGTAATAATTGATTCACTGAAAGATACGATAAAGGACACGGTCACTCTGATACCGTTCCTGTTTATTACATATCTGGTGATGGAATGGCTCGAAGACAAAACGGAAGACCAGTCTGTTGCCATGCTTTCACGTATCAAAAAATTCAGTCACGTGCTCGGAGCGGGCATCGGACTCATACCGCAGTGCGGATTCTCGGCCGGCGCCGCGAGTCTGTACTCGGGCGGCGTGATCACAGCGGGAACGCTTATTGCCGTGTTCCTCTCCACCTCCGATGAGATGATCCCTATCTTTATCAGCTCATCGGTGGCGCCGGCCACTATAGGAAGAATACTCGCTGCTAAGTTCGTCATCGCTTTCATCAGCGGAATCATAGTAGATGCTGCGTCAGGAGTCATACGCTACGGCTTCCATGCTGATAAACACATACATGATCTTTGCGAGCGCGAACACTGCGGCTGCGAAGATGAAGAGGGCGGTATAGTACATTCAGCGTTCATACATACGCTGAAGATAACAGGCTTTATCTTTGTGATATCACTCGCGCTGAGCCTTATCATGGGCTTTGCCGGAAAAGAGACCATTGCGTCGATGCTGTCAGCTGTTCCGCTGCTCGGAACAATATTCACAGGCATCATCGGATTGATCCCTAACTGTGCTGCGTCGGTTGTCATCACACAGATGTATCTTGAGGGTCTTCTCACCTGCGGCCAGCTGATGGGCGGTCTCCTGGTAGGAGCCGGCGTCGGACTGCTCGTGCTTTTCAGAACCAATAATCATCACAAAGAAAATATAGCGATAACAGCGACGCTTCTCGCGCTGGGCGTATGCTGGGGAGTTATCATAGATATTCTTGGAATAACATTCTGATTCATACGTAATTGAGCATTGCTCTGAAGCGCCGTCAGGACTATAATATACGGGTATTTTGTAACAGGAAGAGAGATAAGATAATGGCAGACAACAAAGAAATCAAAGCATCAACCGAAGCAAAGCGCCAGAAGAAGGCTGAAAGAAGAGACGCAAAGGCAGCGCGCAAAGAAGCTAATAAGGTAGAAGAGAAAAAGAGCAGACCAAACAACATCATACTTGCTGTTATGATTTTTGGTGTGCTGGTAATCATGTTCGCTTTTGCAGGCGGCTATAACTACTTCAGCAAGCCTGCTACGATCGAAAAGTACATAACAGATAATGCTATCGACCAGATGTATAAGGATACTCCCGTCAGTGAGCATACTACGATGAAGCTTAAAGCAGAAAAGAACACTATAAAGATATGGCTTAATATCGATGAAGATGCTGCTGAAGAAGAACTCGAACAGTATAAGGGCGAGGAAGGAACAGATAACCTCAAAAACATGGGAGCATATTTCCTGACTTCGATAAAACCTCAGACCCGTGCATTGAGCGGAACTGTCAAGGTAAAGGCAAAACAGGGTGATGAGTCGGTCAACTATGTAGAGATGACATACAGCGAAGCCAAGAAGTTCATCAAGGAGGAGCAGAAGAAGGCAGAAGAAGAAGCTAAATCTGAAGCCGAAGATGATGCCGATGCCGACGCTGATGCTGAGGCTGAAGCTGACGCAGATACTGAAGCTGCTGCTGATGCTGATAAATCTGAAACCGAAGGGGAATAGTCCTTTTTCGAAACAGCATTACTGCTTAAAAGCAAATTAAAAAAGTTACATATACGGAGCGGGTTGCCTGTATATGTAACTTTTTTCTTTGTAATCAATCTGTACAGATGGTGCTATCTGACTGTGAAGCGGTATCCGAGGCCGCGTACTGTGATCAGGTAGCGCGGATTTGACGGGTCATCCTCGATCTTCTGTCTTAATCTGTTTACATAGACCATAATGGCGTTTTCATCAATAATGGTCTCGCCCCATATGACGCTGTAGATCATGTCTTTTGAGAAGATGTGATCTACGTTGTCGATAAAGAGCTTGATCATGGAGTTCTCTTTGGCGGACAGAGGGATCTCTACATCGTTTTTATAGAATCTGAGAGTCGATGTGTTGTATGTGAACGGACCTGCCTCGATTATATTCGTTGTGCTCTGAGGAGAACGCTCGCGGCTTCTTCTGATAAGAGCCTTTGCTTTAGCTACGAGTGTCACCGGGTTGAACGGCTTTATGATGTAATCGTCTGCGCCGATCTCAAGTCCGTAAAGTGCATCCTGGTCTTCTTTGCGTCCGCTGACGACCATAACCGGTGTGGTCAGACCTCTTGACCTAATGCGCTGAATTACCTCAAAACCGTTGATGCCGCGCATGTTTATGTCGAGCAGGATAAGGTCATAATTATTGACCTCGAGCAGCTCAAGTGCAGCCTCGCCGCTGATTGCCAGGTCGTTTTCAATGCCGTTGCTTTTAAGTGCCTTATGGAGCATAGTCAGGATCGCTTTATCGTCATCAACTACCAGAACTTTGTCTGCCATGTGAGCCTCCTATCTTTTCTTTTTTTCTTAGACCCCATACCTAGTGTAATATTACCACACTTGCCACATAATATGTACTTTTTTGTTTCTCTTCGTGTTAAAATATGTTTCGTAGAGATACGCAGGCCCGATTTCAGCTTGCAGGGACAGCGGAGGTATTATTGTTGAAAAAGAGGGCAGCCGGAAGAACAGTATTTATAATTGCTCTCATATTGGCGGTTTTATGCATAGCTTTCGGAATAAACGGCGTATGGAGATCCTTCGAGAGGTTTGATGACAGCATCCTCGCTGAGAAGGATACCCAGCTGTATAGTTTGATGCGCTCCGGAGATATAAATCTGGAGAACTCAATAAACGCGATACAGCGTGAGTCGGAAACGTTCCTCGGACGAGAGAGACTTAAAGCAGAGATAGCCGGCTGGAAGAAGAGCGGCAGTACCGTCAGCCTCAAAGAATACATAAGCGGCAACACCCTGACGACAAACCCGATCTACGCTGATCTGGTCATGAATCACAAAGGCAAGATCGTCTGCTCAGCGACGGGCAGAAAATCATATTCCCAGGTCACCGGAAGTGATGCCAACAGTATGTCACTGTGGAAGGATGATAAAAACGTCTACTATATGGCATGGCATGAAGAGGCTCCGGGAGACATCACTTACGACATCCTTATTGATCTTTCTAGGCTCTACAGCATGGCCATAGGCAGGAGCAATGACCGCGAGATTATGCTGCTTGACGCGGCTTCGGTGATCGTGATGACTTCAGGACCCGACGGGCCGATTGTCAAAGAAACGGAAGCAGAAGCCGATGAAAGGTTTTCGAATTTCAGAGATTTCATGATAAGCTGCCAGAAAGAAGGCATAGCAGACGGTATTTCTCTTGATACCACAGACGGTTCCGGAAATCCGTATACAGCCAGAATGGTGGCTCTTCCGAGTGAAAGCACTGTTAACGGCGAATTCGCCATGGGCATACTGGCAAATTATGAAGAGGCAATAGCTCCGTCAAGAGAGGCGGCCGAGGGGATACTGCTTTATGGCGGTCTTGGAGTAGTCGGTGTTGCGGGACTTCTGCTGCTTCTGGTCCTTATGAGGCGTGCCAATGCCGCAAGCTCAGCTGAACTTCGTGCCCTGAAAAAGAAAAACGAAGCCATGGAGGAGATCAACCAGAAGATGCAGGCGCTGGCGCATCACCAGAGACTCGAGACTATCGGCACCATGACTGCAAGCATTGCGCATGATTTCAACAATCTCCTTACTCCTATAATGGGGTATAGCATTATGACCATGGAGATGCTCCCGGCTGATGCGACTGATCTGCAGGACAATCTTATGGAGATATATGATGCCTCGGTCAAGGCAAAAGATATCGTGACAAGGCTGGCTGAGCTCACAAAAAAAGGAAATGAAGAGAACTTTAAAGAAATCGAAGTGGATGAAGTGATCCAGAGTGCTCTTAAGGTGACTCTGCCTGCCAAACCTAAAAATGTAGAGGTAAAAGCCAATTTTGATGCGGAAGGCGAAAAGATAAGAGCTGACCGCACGCAGATATCCCAGCTCGTTATGAATATCGTGCTGAACGCGTATGATGCCATGAGAGAAAAGGGCGGTACGCTTCTTGTATCCACGAGGATCTCAGGTGAAGAGGTGGTGCTGAGATTCAAGGATAATGGATGCGGTATGGATACCGAGACTATGTCAAGAATATTCGATCCGTTCTATACAACTAAGGAATCCGGCAAGGGAACTGGTCTGGGGCTGGCTATAGTGGCACAGATTGTAGAGACTCACGGCGGTAAGATATATGTAGACTCAGAACCCGGAGAGGGGACTGAATTCAGGGTATATATACCGCTTTCAGGAGCGTCTATGGAAAGCCTGGCATGGGGTCCTGGCGGCGAAGGTAAGTTCGATACAAAGCGCTACAGCGTAAATATTATCCGGAAAGAGCTGGCCAGAATACAGGCAGAGAAAGAAGAAGAGAAATCAGTACAAAATTAAGAGCATTAATAAGTCCGATAGGGTAGAGAAAATCCGCATTATTGTGATACAATATATGCGGATTTTTAGCGACGTTTAAGACGTCCTTATGTCTTACGTTGCGTCTAAAAATTTAAAAATGAAAGGAATCAAAACATGATAATTCTGGTAGTCAACACAGGAAGTTCATCCCTCAAGTATCAGCTGATCAACATGGAGAACGAGGCAGTCCTCGCGAAGGGCCTCTGCGAGAGAATCGGCGAAGACGGTCACATGAACTACAAGACAGATGCGGGCACAGTATTTGACAAAGACATCGCACTGCCTGATCACGGCGTTGCAATGCAGCTCGTAATTGATGCTCTGACAGATAAGGAACACGGCGTAATCGCAGACATGAGCGAGATCGGCGCTGTAGGCCACAGAATCGTACAGGGCGGATACATCTTCGATAAGTCGGAGATCATCACTGATGAGGTAGAAGCAGGAATCGAAGAACTCTGCACACTCGGACCTCTCCACAACCCACCTGCACTCGTAGGAATCAGAGCCTGCAAGAAGGTTCTTCCTAACACACCGGGCGTTGTAGTATTCGATACAACATTCCACAGAACAATGCCTGATGAGTGCAAATACTATGCTATTCCTTGGGTATATGCCGAGAAGTATCATGTTCAGAGATACGGCGCTCACGGCACCAGCCACCGCTATGTTGCTAACAGAGTAGCAGAGCTCATGGGTAAAGACCTCAAGGACATCAACGTTATCACATGCCACCTCGGCAATGGTTCTTCCATCACAGCTGTCAAGGACGGAAAGTGCTATGACACATCGATGGGACTCACGCCGCTTGAAGGTCTCGTAATGGGAACACGCTGCGGATCCATCGACCCTACAGTCGTCAGCTTCATCTATGAGCAGACAGGAATGCCTGTAAAAGAGATCACAGATATGATGACAAAGAAGTCCGGACTCCTCGCTATTTCCGAGATCTCCGGTGACTGCAGAGACATCACAAAGGCTGAGGCAGAGGGCAACCACAAGGCTCACGTTGCAAGAGAGATGCTGCTCAGATCCGTTAAGCGCTTCATCGGTGCTTACGCTGCAGAGCTCGGCCATGTAGATGCTATGGTATTCACAGCAGGTATCGGCGAGAACGATATCGAGCTGAGAGAGAAAGTCTGCGCTAACCTCGGATTCATGGACCTCTACATCGACAAAGAAAAGAACAACTGCAGAGGCAAGGAAGTTGAGATCACAGGCGAAGGTTCTAAGGTAAGAGTATTCGTTATTCCAACCAACGAAGAGCTTATGATCGCCAAGGATACGCAGGCACTGGTAGAAAACATGTAATAAAAAGGGTGCAGGGACTAAATTACCAACGGAAATAATTATTTCACCATATTTATTTCAAAAAAGTGCTTTTTTACTAACTATCACTTAATTTCAAAATCTTTTTATAGGGGAGATGAAAGAATGAAGAGACAATTCAAGACAATGGACGGCAACAACGCTGCTGCACATGTCTCCTACGCGTTCACAGAGGTATCCGGAATCTATCCGATCACTCCGTCCTCGCCGATGGCAGACTATGTAGACCAGTGGGCAGCTGCTGGGCGCAAGAACATCTTCGGATCCACCGTACAGGTAGTTGAGATGGAGTCTGAAGCTGGTGCTGCTGGTGCTGTACACGGCTCACTCGGAGCTGGCGCACTCACCACAACTTACACAGCTTCTCAGGGACTTCTCCTGATGATCCCTAACATGTACAAGATCGCCGGAGAGCTTCTGCCTGCAGTATTCCATGTATCAGCTCGTACAGTTTCGACTCACGCGCTGAATATCTTCGGAGACCACTCAGACGGTTATGCTTGCCGTCAGACAGGATTCGCAATGCTCGCAGAGAGCAATGTACAGGAAGTTATGGACCTCGGTCCTGTAGCTCACCTGGCTGCTATCGAGGGCAGAGTTCCTTTCCTGAACTTCTTCGACGGATTCAGAACATCCCACGAGATTCAGAAAGTCGCTGTATGGGACTATGAAGATCTCAAGGAAATGTGCGATATGGAAGCTGTCAAGAAGTTCCGCGACGCATGCCTGAACCCTGATCATCCACATCTGAGAGGTTCTCACGAGAATGGCGACGTATTCTTCCAGCACAGAGAAGCCTGCAACAAGTTCTATGATGCAGTTCCTGAAGTTGTTGAGAAGTACATGGCCAAGATCAATGAGAAACTCGGAACAGACTATCAGCTCTTCAATTACTATGGTGCAGCTGATGCTGACAGAGTCATCATCGCTATGGGATCCATCTGCGACGTTGCTGAGGAAGTTATCGACTACCTCAACGCAAAGGGCGAGAAGGTCGGTCTCATCAAGGTCAGACTTTACAGACCGTTCAGAGCAGACAAGCTGATCGCTGCTCTGCCTGAGACATGCAAGAAGGTTGCAGTTCTCGACAGAACAAAGGAGCCAGGCGCTCTCGGCGAGCCGCTCTACCTCGACGTAATGACAGCATTCGCTGAGGCTGGAATGAACGATGTAAAGGTTATCGGCGGACGTTACGGACTCGGTTCGAAGGATACTCCACCGGCATCGGTATTCGCAGTTTATGATGAGCTTCTCAAGGATGAGCCAAAGAGAAAGTTTACTATCGGCATCGTAGATGACGTTACAAACCTCTCGCTCGAGGAGAAGCCGGCACCGATCACAGCTCCTTCGGGAACTATCGAGTGCAAGTTCTGGGGTCTCGGCGGCGACGGAACAGTCGGAGCCAACAAGAACTCCATCAAGATCATCGGAGACCACACTGATAAGTACGTACAGGCTTACTTCCAGTATGACTCCAAGAAGACAGGCGGCGTTACAATTTCTCACCTGAGATTCGGTGACAAGCCAATCAAGAGCTCATACTACATCAACAAGGCTGACTTTGTAGCCTGCCACAACCCATCCTACATTGATAAGGGATTCAAGATCGTTCAGGACGTTAAGCCGGGCGGAATCTTCCTCATCAACTGCCAGTGGAAGCCGGAAGAAGTCGGACAGCACCTCGATGCTGCTGCCAAGAAGTACATCGCTGAGAACAACATCCAGCTGTACATCATCGACGCTATCGATCTCTGCGCTAAGATCGGAATGGGCAAGAGAACAAATACAACTCTCCAGTCTGCATTCTTCTCACTCGCAGAGGTACTGCCAAAGGCAGATGCTATCAAGTACATGAAGGATGCTGCTACAAAGTCCTACCTCAAGAAGGGTCAGGATATCGTAGACATGAACCACAAGGCTATCGACGCCGGTGCTGACGCTCTCGTTAAGATCGACGTTCCTGCTGAGTGGGCTAACCCTGCTGCAGACGCTGAGAAGGCACCTCTTGAGGGACCTGAAGCTCTCGTTAAGCAGGTTAAGAACATCCTGCTGCCAATCGACAACATGGATGGAGACAGCCTGCCTGTATCCGCATTCCTGCCACACGTTGACGGTGAGTGGGAACTCGGAGCTTCCGCATACGAGAAGAGAGGCGTTGCTGTTATGGTTCCTGAGTGGGACAGCACAAAGT
>JAFRKO010000060.1 GCA_017431685.1 Mogibacterium sp. | reverse complement strand
CAATTGTTCCGAAGCCCCCCGATTGACCGGAAAGATACTCTAAAACTACTTTGAGCCTAAACTCATCTGAATACTTTCTTTTTCGTGACATAACAAAACCCCTTTCGTCAGATTTTGTCTAACAAAAGGGGTTCACTTCAATGAGACTTCAGCGCTTTTTCTATTGCTTTATTATCAGCCGGATTTATTCGATTCCTTTGTAATTGAAGATCAGCATTGTGATGTCATCAAACTGAGGAGCATCTCCTACAAAGTCATCTATGGCTTCCTTTACAGCAGGAAGCAGTGCTGCGGTTCCCTCATCTCCATGTTTATTGAGAATTTCGATCAGACGGTCCTCTCCGAAAAGCTCATCTTCGGTATTGGTAGCCTCGGTTACACCATCGGTATATACGAAGACTGCGTCTCCCTGCCTGAGCTCAAATTCGTGTTCCTTGAAAGGTATGCCCTCAATTGTGGCAACAGCCGGTGAGTGTCTGTACTTTACCAGTTCATACTGTCCACCCTTACGCCTGAGCGCAGGATGCATGTGACCGGCATTCGCAGCAATACCTTTTCCCGTAGTTATATCGATCACAGCCAGCCATACCGTAACGAAGAGCCCTGTGTCATTTCCCTCAAGGAGCTGATTATTGACACGCTCAAGTGTCTCAGCCGGACCGCGTTCGGCCTGTACACTTGTCTTGATAAGCACTTTAGCTATCGCCATGAAGAGTGCCGCCGGTACGCCCTTGCCCGACACATCCGCCATGACAAGTGCAATATGCTTATCATCTACCATGAAGAAATCATAGAAGTCGCCTCCGACATGCTTGGCAGGCATCATGGATGCGAAAAGCTCAAATTCGCTTCTTTCAGGGAAAGGCGGGAAAATATTAGGCAGCATACTCTCCTGGATGCGTTTTGCAACGTTCAGCTCGGTTCCTATACGCTCCTTCTCAGCTGTAACAGCAGATAATCTGCTGATATAGTCGCGAAGGTCTCCATCCATCCTTTTGACTGCATCCGCAAGCTCTTCTATCTCATCTCCGGTATGAATGTCGATATCGATCACCTTGTCACTTTTGAGATTGTTTATCATCTCTCCGGTGCTCTTAGTCAGCATGCTTATCGGCTTGATGATGTTTTTCTCTACAGATGAATAGAACACCGTAAGGGCTATCATGGTGATGGTAAAAATGGCTGCCACTACCAGCAGCATGTACATGGCAATAGCCTTTCTGAATCCCGGAATTGAAAGATCGACTCCGACTACTGCTACAGGATCTCCTGCGCTGTTGAAAATCGGCGAATAAGCAGATGCTATGTGTCCGTATGTTTTATCCTTCTGTATACTGATTTTTTCAGGAGGATCCTGACGGAAGACGTCAAACGTAGCAGCCTTGCTTTCTTCGCTCATATATTCCTCGTGCTGACCAAGCTCACACGCTCCCTGCACATTGACCGCGTCCCAGACATATACCAGGTCGTCCTCATAAGGCACAAAGACATAGTAATACTTGAGGTCTGTCTCATACTGAGTGGCATTCAGGAAATTGAGGATCTCATAATAATAATCATCCTTTTCTTCCGTCTCTACATACCCGAGTACCCTGTCGCCATCGATGACGTTTGCAGCAGTACGTGCAAAATCGAAAGCCTGCTTGCTGTAATTGTTGACCTGATTATAGTAATACTGAATGCAGACAAGCGCTCCTGTAGTGATTATCAGCACTACAGCAAATATCACAATGCTTTTCAGCACCTTTTTATTCAGACTTGTTCTTTTGTATTTTTTCATAATGATCTTTATCCCGATATGCGCTCGGTTATTCCTGACAGAAATCCGGCTTTAAGAATCTTATAATAGTGTGCGATAGCAAGTGACACTATTAAGATAGCGAGTGACAGCAGCATCGTTTCCCATAAAGGAAGTATCTGCGTGCCGTTCTTTATGTACAGTATAACATTTGTGATGGTCCTTACGAAAACCCAATGTATGCAATATATCGAAGTAATGTTGTTGCTTACCTCATAGAAGAACCCCTTGGTAGTATTATCAAAATATCTGGACATCAGATGCCACACTCCGAGCATTCCCATATTAAGGCACAGGCATACTGCAACATCCCAGATCATCATGTGATAGTAGCAGTTCTGTCCCTCTCCGAACATGCCCCATCCGAAATGGATACCTATAGGAAAATAGATAAGCGGCACAAGCAGGGCTGCCGGTGAGATGATACGGTAAAAAGCCCTTTTGTCTTTGACCCTTATATGTACCTTTCCGAACATATAACCGGTGACCGGGAATATCAGCCACGTAAGAAAAGGAAAATCCGAGATCACATATCCGCTTGCATCATCGGTTCCGACAATATAGCCGAGGAAGATATTTCCAAACATGGAGTGTGTATCCACATCGCCGATCAGAGTTGCGGAAATTGTCATTACTGCCGCGATACCAAAAATGGCTCTGTCACTTAGATTGAGATATTTGAATATCGCCATCGCTATTATGGCCATGCCTGCAAACAGAAGAACGTCGTTGCCAAGCCACCTGTAGAACAGCGGATCCAGGAAATGCTCCCTGTCTCCACTGATCTTATAGCCAATGAGATAAGGTATCAGAAATCTGCATGTATTGCTCAGATAGAATACGCCTATAAGTTTTATCCCGCGCCAAAGCCACTGTTCCGGTTTATTTTTGCGGGTGTAAACGAAGCACATGCCCATAGCAAATAAATACAACGGAGCGCTGAAAGGCCCGCCGATAATCGTATCGAAAAGATAAGGGATACCGCTGCACAGTCCCTCATCACTTGTACACTCTATAATGCAATGTATGAAAGGCAGCAGTAGCACCATCTCGGCTTTAGCTATGTCTATATCCAGCTGCCTTCCTCTATTGACCGGCTCATCTGCCAGCAATTCTCCCAAACGTTTATACATATGCCTATTCTATCAATTTTTGCTGCTCATTGCACTAAAATCGTTGAAGCCTGACCCATTTCAATAGTATTATCTTTCTATGAAAAAGATTATTTATCCATTGATAGCAGTGGCAGTCATCGCTCTCGATCAGTTTACGAAATATCTCGTCAGAGCAAACATGCAGCCGGGTGACAGGATCCCGGTCATCGGCGACTGGATGAGTATATATTACGTCCAGAACACCGGGACGGCATTCAGCATGTTCAGCGGCAACCGCTTCGTCACTGTCTTTCTGACATCCGCACTCATTATATTCTGTATCCTTTTTATAATTAAGGAAGCACGTGCCGGTCAGATGCTGGTGCCTGCTCTCTTTACTTTTGTTGCGGCAGGAGGAGCTTCGAACATGATCGACAGGCTCATGCTCGGATATGTTACCGACATGATATCGTGCGGAAGCTTCGCGGTCTTCAACGTTGCAGACATAGGCGTTACCTGCGGCTGTGTACTTGCCATGATAGTACTTATAATCCTGTATAAGGATGAAGATAAGGAGGCTTAAATGTCTGATTATATTCTTACGGTAACAGCCTCCGCCGAAGATGCCGGATCGAGGCTCGACGCTTTCATAGGTTACAATACTGACGAGCTGTCCAGAAGCTACGCTGTAAAGCTCATAGAAAAGGGCCGGGTAAGTGTGAACGGCAAAACCGTCACATCTAAAAAACGCTCTGTTTCAGAAGGCGATACGGTAACGATCGACATGCCGGAACCTGAAGCTCTTGAGGTAACTGCAGAGGACATCCCTCTCGACATAGTCTACGAAGATGATGATGTGGCAGTAATAAACAAACCGCGCGGCATGGTGGTGCATCCCGGGCCCGGGAATCATTCCGGAACTCTTGTAAATGCCATCATGTACCACATGGGCGATTCGCTGTCATCCATCAACGGTGTCATACGTCCGGGCATAGTCCACAGAATAGACAAGGATACCAGCGGTCTTCTGATGATAGCCAAGAACGACAAGGCTCATGAATCGCTTGCAGCCCAGCTAAAGGAACACAGCGTAACCAGAGAGTACACTGCTCTCGTTTATGACAACATACGCGAAGACGAGCTGACCATCGACGAGCCGATAGGCCGCGATGAGCGAAACCGCATGCGCCATGCAGTGAACGGAAGCGGTGCGCGAAACGCAGTCACGCATATAAAAGTTCTGGAGCGCTTTGGCAGGTACACTCTGGTAAGAGCGAGACTCGAGACAGGGCGAACCCATCAGATACGAGTGCACATGGCATACATTCACCATCCGCTTGCCGGTGATGAACTGTATGGGCCTCGCAGACAGTCATCAAAGATAGAAGGGATAGAGGTTCACGGACAGCTGCTCCATGCGGGAACTCTCGGATTCATTCACCCTTCGACCGGAGAATACCTCGAATTCCATTCTGAGCTCCCTGAAATATTTGAAAATGTATTGTCAAAACTTCGCATTTAAAAAACCGGCTGATGCCCAATGTCATTAAGTTAATGGCAAAAAGAATCAACTGGGAACTGCAGAATATGTGGATCCCAGTTTTTCATTGCGCGAATATCGATTTTGAAGCCGCGGTGGAGTGAGACGATTGATTTAATGGGACCGACAAGTAGT
>JAFRKO010000025.1 GCA_017431685.1 Mogibacterium sp. | reverse complement strand
TGGTGATGATGGGGGTGGTGGTGATGATGATGTTCATGTTCATCTTCGTCGTCATCGTCGTCATCATCGTCGTGATCATGGTGATGATGTTCATGTTCATGTTCATCGTCGTCGTCATCATCGTCATCGTGATGGTGGTGGTGCTCGTGTTCATCGTCGTCGTCATCATCGTCATGATCATGGTGATGGTGATGATGCTCATGCTCATCTTCGTCGTCATCGTCGTCATGGTCGTGCTCATGCTCGTGAGCTTCGAGCTCTTCGTATGCTTCCGCTCTGAGCTTGTCAAGCTCGGCGTTCAGGGTCTTGTCGGACTCCATTACCTCGAGCATCTTTGCTCCGCTGAGCTGATCCCAGTCAGTCGTAACTATCTGAGCTGTTTTATTCAGCGTTCTTATATCTTTGACAACATCATCGAGTTCAGCGGAAGACATTCCCTGCTGATGCGAAAGGAAAATCGAGCTTGCGTGCTCTACCTGGTTCGCAAAGAACTCTCCGAAGTTCTCCATGTACATCTTGTATCTTTTTGCATCAACGACAGTAGTGAATCCGTTAAGTTCGATCCTGTCATTCTGAAGATCCTGTACCGCGATGATAACGTCGGACAGTTTGCCGACTCCGGACGGCTCTATGAGGATCCTGTCAGGATCGTACTGCTCTATCACTTCGTTCAGTGCCTTTCCGAAGTCTCCGACAAGTGTGCAGCATATGCAGCCTGCAACCATCTCGTTTATTTTGACGCCTGATTCTCTGAGGAAACCCGTGTCTACTCCTATCTCACCGAATTCGTTCTCGATCAGCACGATGTTCTTTGTGTCATAACCTTCTGATATGAGCTTTTTGATAAGTGTAGTCTTGCCTGCTCCGAGGAAACCGGAGAAAATATCTACTTTTGCCATTTGTTTGCCTTTCTTTCTGACATAATCTGCCATTTTTACGAGTAAGATTATAGCATCCGAACCGTCTTTCCAATCCTTTTTTTACAATTTATTAAGGCTCTGTACAGGCTTGAAAGGGCCGTCTGCGGACCTTATAATAATTTCAATGAAAAAATTCGGGATAGAGATCGAAATGAATGAACGTATGGGTGAGATACTGGTGGCGATAGCGCTCGCGCTGCGCTCCAGTTCGTTGCTGTTCGGAAAAATCGCCATGCGCACCATGGGACCCTTTCTGACCATAGGATTCCGCTTCACCATAGCATTCGTCATCATCGCGATACTCTTCCGCAGGCACCTTACCAAGGTCGATGCCAGGACTATGTTTCACTGCGCCCTTATAGGCATCACCTTTTTTCTTGCCATGCTTACGGAGATGATAGGCCTGAAGACAACTCCTTCATCAGTGACAGCATTCCTCGAAGGCATGGTGGTCGTGCTCGTTCCTGCGCTGGCATGCATCATCCACAGAAGGCTTCCTGACAGGGTCACGGTTTTTTCTGCCATCATATGCATTATCGGCGTTGCCTTTCTGACTCTCAAGGGTGACAGGCTCGGATTCACAAGCGGCGAGCTTCTCGTGCTGCTCGGCACTTTCTGGTATTCGCTTTCCGTCATAGTCACGGATACTGCCGCAAAGAACGACGACCTAATGGTTGTTTCTATATATCAGCTCCTCTTCATAGCCATATTCGGCTTCATCGGAGCTTTCATCTTTGAAGATCTCCGTATGCCTCAAAGCGGCAGCGAGTGGGGAGCCATACTGGCTCTCGCCGTAATCTGCAGCTGCGTCGGCTTTACCATACAGCCTTTCGGTCAGAAACACATCACTCCTGAGCGCGCGGGCATTCTCGCGGTATTTAACCCGCTCACCGCAGCAATACTCGGAGTCATATTCCTTCATGAAAAAATGACCCCGTCAATGCTGCTGGGATCATTCCTCATTCTTGTATCAATACTCGTCCCTGCCTGGCTCGAGGATCGCGCAGCCCGCAGGCGTCAGACCAGAAACTGATCTTTCACACCCTTGTAGTCCGACAGTTTATACGGTGACAGCACGCCCTGATCCGTGACTACTCTGCTTACCAGCTCAGGCGGCGTAATGTCGAAAGCCGGGTAATACCCCTTCACTTCCTGATTCGCTGTAGGAGTTCCCATCGCCTGAAGCACAAAGTCAGGGTCTCTCATCTCTATCTTCACTGTATCAACAGTCGGATGTCCCTGATCAGGCGTTCCGCTGACGTAGTAAGGAATGCCGTGATACTTCGCGGCTATCGCCGTATTGTATGTACCCACCTTGTTCACAACATGCCCGTCGCAGCAGATCACATCAGCCGCGGTCGTGAAAACGTCAATGCCCTCCTTCTTCATTACGAAGGCAGGCATTCCGTCGGTTATTATGGTGACATCAAAGCCCATGTCGCGCGCTACGCTTGCCGTAAGGCGGGCGCCCTGAAAGTACGGCCTGGTCTCCGGGCAGAAGAGCTTTATGTTTTTACCCTGCAGCCCGGCCTCTTTAAGCATCATACCGACTATGGTTTCAGCGAAGCAGTATGTCATGACCGCCCCGTGTTCCGGAAAGAGTTCCGCCATGTACTTTCCGACTCTGCTGATGCCGGCATATCTCTCGTCATTCTGAGCAATGGCAAAATCTTTTATGACTTCGGAGACGTCATCCATCCCTCCCGCGAGAGCTTTTTTTGCCTCCGCGATGCAGGCTTCGGTTATCTTCTCCATGCGCCAGGTGGTGGTAGGTCTCGCGTGCGAGATGGTATAAGCGGCGGCCTTGAGATATTCTGTCTGCTCAGCCTCGCTTCTGCCCCTGCATTCGTATGCGGCCAGCGCCATGCCCATGGCCGCCGCAGTATACGGACCGGCGCTCTGTGTCACCATTTTACGTATAGCATCAGCGACTTCCTGATGGGTCCTGCACTCCACCTTGATCACCTTAATAGGATAAATACGCCGGTCCAGTATCCTGACCACGCCATCCTCATACCAGGCGATATTCTCATATTGGAGCATCCACGCGAGCCCTTTATCCTGTCTTTCCATTTCCGGTCTGCCTTCTATTTTGCTTCTGCTGCCGTATCTGCAGCTTCCTGTGCCGCTTTGTACTTTTCAGCCTCTTCTTCTTCGAGCACGCGGTAAGCCACCTTGCCTACAAGGGTTTTAGGCAGCTCCTTGCGGAACTCAATGTCATACGGCATTGCGTATTTTGCGATGTGTTTCCGGGCGTAAGCAAGGAGCTCTTCCTTGAGAGCGTCGTCCGCAGTAACGCCGTTCTTCGGCATCACGAACATCTTTACCTTCTGCATCTTATAGCTGTCAGGAACTCCGACAGCACAGCTCATCTGCACCTTCTCATGTGCATCAAATATGTTCTCAAGCTGTGCCGGATAAATGTTGTATCCCGACGAGATGATCATCCTCTTTGCTCTGCCGCGGAAGTAGATGAAGCCTTCCTCGTCCATAGTGCCGAGGTCGCCTGTGTAAAGCCACTTGAGACCATCCTCGTGCTCTCTGATAGTATCCGCGGTCTCGGCAGGCATGTCGAGATAGCCGGCCATTACAGTAGGCCCGGACATGAGGATCTCGCCCTCTTCGCCGTACGGCAGCTCTTCAGCAGTACCCGGCTTTACGATCTTGTAGTACATGTCAGGGAACGGTATGCCGATGCTGCCTTCCTTGTGCATCTGCGGAGGAGTCAGACATGCCGCCGTAACGCTCTCCGTTGTGCCATATCCTTCGCGGACCTGTATCTTTGAATTGTGATCATACAGGAACTTGTCGAATTTCTTTTTCAGCTCTATAGAGAGTGAGTCGCCGCCCGAGAAAACACCCTTGAGTGACGAAAGATCTGCACCGTTCATTGACGGCAGCCTCAGAAGCGCCTCAAACAGCGTAGGTACTCCTGCGATGAAGTTGCATCTGTATTTTGTGATCAGCTTCGCATAGCTCTTAGGTGTGAACCTTGGTACCAGCACGCAGCGTCCTCCTCCTGCCAGCATGGTGTGAATGCATACACCGAGGCCGAAGCCGTGGAATATAGGCATTGCGGAAAGCATCTTGTCACCCACCCTGTATATAGGGTTCGCGGCGATGACCTGTCCACCCAGAGCATTGAAGTTGAGGTTGGTGAGCACTATGCCCTTCGTGATGCCCGTGGTGCCGCCCGAGTAAAGAATTGCCGCCGGGTCATCAGGCTTCCTTTTCACTTTATATTCGTATCCGCAGTGTCTGCCCAGACCCATGAAGTCAGGCCATTGGAAAACCGGCGCGTCCTTCGGGATCTTCTGGATCTTGCGTCCCTCGGTGAGCATGTATCCGACTCTGATAGGTCTTGTCAGCTCATCCCTGATGCGGGCGATAATTACATTCTGTATTTTTGTATTTTTACGAATAGCTTCGATCTTGTGATAGAACTGGTCGAGGGTGACAACCATGACTGAGTTCGACATATTGAGATAGTTTTCTATCTCTTTCTCGGCGCTCAGAGGATGCACCATATTAGCGACTGCTCCGACCAGGTTGATCGCGTACAGCATGTAAATTGCCTGAGGGCAGTTCGGCATCGCGATCGTGACCCTGTCATCCTCGCGGATACCGAGTATCCTGAGAGATTTCGCGCAGAGATTGATCTGGTCGATCATGTATTTGTATGTTATATGTTTCCCCATGAAATCGAGAGCTATATTCAGAGGGTGCTTCTTAGCGGTCTCCTCGATTTTCTCATACATGGTTCCGTTGAAATACTCGATTGTAAGCGGCAGATCGCCCCTGCTCTTGTCCCATGGGATCTTTACGGTATCAGGTACAGGGAATACGATGTTGCCATTTTCGTTGATAGTCCAGTTATTAGCCATTTATGGTTTCGCCTTTCGGTTATTATTTTGAACGGACCCTTATCCGGGCCGGAACTTTTATATTTTATCATTCTTTTTCATCTTATGCGAGCTGCCCGGTCTCTTTTGTGAATCATTTGTGAAAATCCCGTAAGTTGTCGGTGCAGTGATTGAAGATACATAATAAAAGATGTAGAATTCTGGATTGTAAACTTAATGTAATATGGAGAATTATGTCCATGCTCGAACTTAAAGGCATAACAAAAGAATACCGGACAGGCGCAGAAACTGTTCACGCGCTCAGAGGAATCGATCTCGCCTTCAGAGAGAGCGAGTTCGTTTCTATACTCGGACCTTCGGGATGCGGCAAAACGACCATGCTCAACATCCTCGGAGGACTCGATCAGTATACAGCCGGTGATCTTCTCATCGACGGTATCAGCACCAAGGAATATAAGGATGCTGACTGGGACGCGTACAGAAACGATACCATCGGATTCGTCTTCCAGAGCTATAACCTCATCTCGCACCAGACCGTGCTCTCCAACGTAGAGCTCGCCCTGACACTTTCGGGCGTGTCCGCCTCTGAAAGAAGGGCCCGTGCGATAAAGGCTCTCGAACAGGTAGGACTGGGCGATCAGATAAACAAAAAACCTGCAGAGATGTCGGGAGGTCAGGTGCAGCGCGTAGCTATAGCACGCGCGCTTATCAATGACCCGAGTATAATCCTCGCGGATGAGCCTACGGGCGCCCTTGATACCGAAACCAGCTCTCAGGTAATGGCTATACTCAAGGGAATATCCACGGACAGACTGGTCATCATGGTCACCCACAACCCGGATCTGGCTGAAGCATATTCGACCAGAATAGTAAGGCTTTCAGACGGG
This sequence comes from Mogibacterium sp., assembly GCA_017431685.1. Lineage (GTDB taxonomy): Bacteria > Bacillota > Clostridia > Peptostreptococcales > Anaerovoracaceae > Crickella. Next base: position 109,825 of record JAFRKO010000025.1, on the reverse strand, counting down.
CAGGTCATAAGCGACAGCAACCCGTTCGTTCCGGGCAGCTATACCGTGAGCGAAGGCGTTTCCGTCGAACCGGACTCACGCAATGAAGCTGTAGGGAAATTTGCCGGCAAGCAAGCGGGCAAAGCCGTAGGAAAGGCCGCAGGCCAGGTTGTCGCAGGACCGGCAGGCGCAGTCGTAGGCAGCCAGGTCGGAAAAACTGTAGGCAAACAGATAGGAGGCGCAGCAGCGGATCAGGCTACGGTCAGCCACAGGCAGAAAGCAAGCGGGAGAGCCGCCCGCCGCCGCAACAAATCGATGTCGCTGGGCACAGCTCTGCATCTCTCACTCAACAACCTGATGACAAAGAAAGCCCGCACCCTGCTCACAGCATTTGCAGGCAGCATAGGTATTATAGGCATCGCGCTCATACTATCTGTATCGAGCGGATTCCAGGCATACATCGACAAGCTTGAGGAAGACACTCTGTCGTCTTATCCTCTCAGCATACAGTCCGAGACCGCAGACATGACATCCATGATCACCTCGTTCATGGCTGCCGAAGCTGAGCTCGAAGAAAACCGTACTGAAAACAAACTGCGCGAACAGCAGATCATGACCGACATGCTCACCAGCATCGGCTCAAATGACCTTGCAGCTTTCAAGAAATATGTTGATTCAAACATCGAAACAGCGAGCAAATGGTTCAACGCATATGAATATGGCTACGGCATTTCACCGACCATCTACTCGACAGATCTTGAGTACGGTCCTTTGCGCGTGAGCCCCGGATCCATAATGCAGACATACATGAACAGCATCCAGACTTCCATGGTCTCATACGCAAACATGGATGTATTCTTCCAGATGCTCGACAACCCGGAGCTGCTCAAGTCTCAGTATGATGTTGTCGCCGGCAAATGGCCTGAAAAATATGACGAGCTGCTTCTTGTGCTGCGCGATCCTAACCAGCTCAACGACTACATCGTATATACCCTCGGACTTCGCGACCCTAAAGAACTCAAAGACATGATCAACGAGGTCATGAAGGGCAATGAAGTCGAATCGGATAACGAGCCTATAGAATGGACTTACGACGACTTCCTGGGTATGGAATTTGCGCTTGTAAACAACTGCGACACTTTCCGCCGCAACGACGATTACGATGTGTGGGAAGACATGTCGGATGACGAAGACTTCATGGAAGATCTCATAAAGAATTCCGAGAAACTCCGCATCACCGGTATTGTATGTCCTAAGGATAAGTCCGGAGCAAACGCGATGAACGAAGGTATCGGATATCTGCCTGTACTGACTCAGCACATGTTCGATTACGCAAAGGAATCCGACATCGTGAAGATACAGCTCGAAAGCAAAAACACTGATGTATTCAGCGGCAAGCGCTTTGAAGATATCCGCAACAACACGGATGAAGGCCTCGGTTTCGAGGACATGATAAGCATAGACGAGAACAAGCTCGCGAAGGCTCTCGGCGGCGACATAGATCCGAATGCGATACAGAAAGATATAGAAAAGATCGCGAAAGATGAGATCAGGGATCTGAGCGAAAACGACTCAGCTGAGAAGATCGAAGAAGATGTAAACAAGGCTCTCCGCAAAGGGTGCGAAGGCATGGTCGATGATATCCTGGAGAAATACAGCGAAGATCCGGAAAATTTCAAATTTGACAAAAGCCTCGTCAATGAAGTTCTGGGCGATAACCTCAATACCGGAAAGCATTCCAAAGTGGTCAATCCGATGCTTAAGGCTTACGGTGAAGTGCTTAAGTCAGCCGGTACACAGATAATGGAGGGCATCGCCGCGGCAACGGACGAGGAGGCTGCCGCAGCTGCCATGGCGCAGGCAAGAGAAACCGCGCAGCAGCAGGCCGCGCCGGAGCTCTTAAACGCGCTCCCTCCTGAAATGGGGTTCACGGAAGAAGATGCCTTTGAAATACTCAGGAACGGCATTACAGCCGAAGCTCTGATCGAGAGATCCGGAGGAACACTCCCTCAGGAAATGGCTGCAGCTCTTGCACAGCAGCTGAACGACGCAGCCGGACAGATCAATCAGTCCATTGATGATGCACTTGCTGAACAGGCTGCGTCCATGCAGGTCGACCCTGCGGAGATACTGAAAGAATCACTGAGCTCAACTGTAGATCCTTTCATAACCGCTGATGAGCTTCAGAAAGGCATCAGGCAGTACGGCGAGGGTATCGAAATGATGCAGAATGCCGAAGTCGTAGGACCTGCTCTCGGAAAGGCCGCAGAAGCTGTCGGAAGCCAGTTCAATGTTGACCCGTCAGGTATCGCGGATGCTTTCAGCATGAAGATGAGTGAAGAAGAGATCACAAGACTCATAACGGCGTATGTATCAGGCGATGAGAAAACCTCATATGAAGGAAATCTTCGTGAACTCGGATATGCTGACATCAGCAAGCCTGTTTCTATGTCATTCTATCTCAAGGATTTCGAGTCCAAGGAAGCTTTCCTCGATTTCCTCGAAAAATATAACAAGGACATGCAGGATAACGGCGATGAGGATCTTGTCATCAGCTACACCGACATCACCGGTGTCATGATCAAGTCCCTCAAGACCATCACAAACGCAGTCAGCTACGTTCTGATCGCGTTCGTCGCGATCTCGCTCATAGTATCGTCCATCATGATAGGAGTCATCACCTACATCTCCGTGCTCGAGCGTACTAAGGAGATCGGTATACTCCGCGCGATCGGAGCTTCGAAGAAAGATATTTCGCGCATATTCAACGCCGAGACTATCATCATCGGAGCATGTGCCGGAGTCATAGGAATAGGTGTGAGCCTGCTGCTGCTGATACCTATCAACGCGATACTGCTGCATCTTACCAGCATCAAAGCTCTTAAGGCGGTACTGCCTGCAGTGGGAGGCATAGCTCTGGTGATCATCAGCATATTCCTCACATTCATCGCCGGACTCATCCCATCGGGAATGGCAGCGCGCAAAGACCCTGTAGTCGCCCTCCGTACCGAATAAAGTCTGCGAAAGTATAAAAACAGCTGATCAGCAAAGCGACTGAAAGCCCCGCGTCTGAACTGACGCGGGGCTCTTTATTTTGCAGGTTTTTTGTCGCAAATTTTATATAAGATTTGAGAACTCCTCAAATCCGCTGCAGATCGTGCCGGCGGCGTGGCTGTCTGAGCTGAGTATCAGAACGCCGTCCTTGCTCTTTATATACGCGATCTGATCAGCTGCCGGATATGGTAATGTTCTGTAGCCTTTTGATATGGCCCCGGTGTTGATCTCAAAGACAGGTTTGTCGCCTGCCTGAAGTACCCCGGGTTTTTCAAGCCTGTTCCGGAATCCATTTCTGTATCTTTCAGCGCAGTCATCGAATATCCGATCTATAGCTTTTTTCCATGCGGCTATATATCTTTCATCCGTTGTATCGAATATGTCACTTACAAATTCCGCGGCTCCGCACCGCGTTCTGCTTATCACATTTCCGGAGGGACCGAAGCCCCATCCTTCTGTAAACTTTGTAAGCAGATCGAAGTGACCGATGATGTCGCAGTTTGTTGCCGCAACTACGCCGCCTACTGTTTCGAAGTACAGTTCAGCGACATCCAGCATTTTTTCTCTGCGCATGACCGGATCTTCACAGCTTCCGTCCGCACCGAACGCAAATTTACACAGATCTTCCGCGTAATCATCTACAGGGCTCCAGTCCTCGAATTTGACCAGCTCCTCCATTTCCGCATCAGAAGCAGAACGGTCTGTCTCACCCGCGTGACGCGCGAGTATCTCCTCGCGCTTCTTCTTCCCTGATTCTGAAAAGATGTAGTGCACGGATCCGATGTAATAATCATAAGGACTCAGATCGATGTCAGCATAGCGGTCCAGCTCAGTACCAAGGAGCAGTGTGAGCTGACCGCTGTACTTCTGCTTCAGCCCCCTGAGCTCCTCAATGTATCCCTGCGTCCCTTCGCGGCTCATGCAATAGCTCTGATCATGAGGGGTGAAAGAGTGGCCGGTTATTCCCGCAAACACAAGACCGTTTTCGGCCGCAGAAAGCACCATGGCCTCCGCGGAGTCCTTCCCGTCGCAGTATGTCGTGTGCATGTGAAGGTCGAATTTCTGCATCAGACCATCTTCTCCTGTTTTACTTTCTTATCTATAACATGGCGCGAAGCGAGCTCCCGGTGTATTTCCTCGAGCGTGATGCCTGCCTCATCCATCAGAACCATCACGTGATACGCAAGGTCTGCTATCTCGTAAACGGTCTCGGCATTGTCGCCGCTCTGCTCTGCCGACTTTGCAGCAACGATCACCTCGGTCGTTTCCTCTCCGACTTTTTTAAGGATCTTGTCAAGTCCTTTGTCGAACAGGTAGCTGGTATACGAACCTTCCTTCGGCTCGGTACGGCGCCCGTCTATCAGATCCATCAGACCCTCATACGAGAATTCTTTCAGCGTGCTGCTCTCCCATACAGGGTATTCGAAACACGACTCAGTGCCGAGGTGGCACGCCGGGCCGTCAGGTTCCACCATCACCACAAGCGCGTCCCTGTCGCAGTCGGCCGTAATGCTTACTATATGCTGATAATTGCCGCTGGTCTCGCCCTTGAGCCAGAGCTCCTGCCGCGAACGGCTGAAGAAACATGTGAGCTCCTTCTCCATCGAAATGCGAAGGCTCTCTTCGTTCATGTAAGCGAGTGTAAGTACTCTCTTCGTTACTGAATCCACGACTATCGCCGGGATCAGTCCCTTCTCATCAAATTTCAGATCTTTAATTTCTATCATCATGCTGCCTTTCATTACGGTAGTTCCGGCGGGTTCAGGACCGGTTTCTGTACAGCAGTTCTGCCGCCTATCGTCTGACCGGGATCCCTTCTTCTGCCATGCGGTTCTTGAGATCACTTATCGAGACTTCGCCAAAGTGGAAAATCGAAGCCGCGAGACCTGCGTCAATGTCAGGGATCCTGCGGAACAGCTCTATGAAATCCTCAATGCAGCCTGCACCGCCGCTGGCGATGACAGGCACTGAAACCGCCCTGCAGACCGCGTCGAGCATCTCGATGTCAAAACCTTTCTTTACGCCGTCGGTGTCGATCGAGTTGACCACTACTTCTCCGGCGCCCATGCCGACGCAGCGCTTTATCCACTCGATAGCCTCCATACCGGTATCGTCCCTGCCGCCTCTGGCAAAGACTCTGAACTCATCGCCCACGCGTTTGATGTCGCACGACAGCACCACACACTGGTCGCCGTAGAGCTTCGCTGCCTCTGTGATGATTCCCGGGTTCCTGATGGCACCGGAGTTCACGCTGACCTTATCGGCTCCGCACTTCAGCACGCGGTCGAAATCGGCTATGCTGCTGATGCCTCCTCCTACAGTAAGCGGAATGAATACATTCGACGCCGTCTCTGTGAGGATCTCCGTGAAGAGCTTGCGCCCCTCCGCGCTTGCTGTAATGTCATAAAACACCAGCTCGTCTGCGCCTGACTTTGTATATAGTTTTGCCATGTCGACCGGAGACGCTACATCGCCGAGTTTCTCAAAGTTGACTCCTTTTACGACTCTGCCGTCCTTTACGTCAAGACATGGGATTATCCTTTTTGTTATCATTTCGCAGCTCCTTTTTCTACTGCCTCTGCGAGGTCTATAGCCCCTGTGTAATATGCTTTTCCGATGATGGCTCCATGTATGCCCAGCGCCGTGAGAGCTTCTACGTCTTCGATCGTCGATACCCCTCCGGATGCCACTATGTCTATATCAAGAGACTCCGAGAGCTGCCTGTACAGTTCACGGTTAGTGCCCCGCATGGCTCCGTCCCTCGATATGTCAGTACAGATAATGGTCTTCACTCCGGCATCCTGCATCATCTGCGCGAACTCTTCGAGTCCGTACTGTGAGAGCTCAGTCCAGCCCTTTACAGCAACAAAGCCGTCCCTCACATCGATTCCGACCGCGATGCGTTCTCCGTAACGGTTTACACAGCGCTTCAGGAATTCCGGATCATTCACCGCCGCGGTGCCGAGTATCACCCTGTCTATACCTGCATCGAGATATTTCGCGACGGTCTCATCGTCTCTGATGCCTCCGCCGATCTCAACGAAAGCCCTGCTGCCGTCCGCACGCTCAGCTGCTGCATCTGCCGCTTTCTTTATGGCAAGAACGGTATCAAGATTAGGTGTGCTGCCGTCCCGGGCGCCTTCGAGATCTACCGTATGTATACGCCTCGCCCCGGCACTTATAAAAGCCTCCGCTATCTCCGGCGGGTATTCGCTGTATACTGTCATCTGAGCGTAATCGCCTTTGAACAGTCTCACGGCCTTGCCGTCATACAGATCAATTGCTGGATATATTATCATGCTAGAGCTCCATAAATGCTTTCAGTATCTTCATGCCGACCTCTCCGCTCTTCTCAGGATGAAACTGACAGCCGTATACATTTCCGTTGGCAACAGCTGCAGTGAGGTCTGCCCCGTATTCCGTGACCGCGATGACCGAGTCATCGCACTCAGCCGCGTAGTATGAATGCACAAAGTACACATAGTCATCTTCTTTTATGTATTTGAACAGCGGTGACTCCTTTTTGAATTTGAGGAGGTTCCAGCCGATATGCGGGATCTTATAACCCTCCGGTATCACGTCGGCTATAGGGCGCACGCTGCCGCGTATAAGCCCGAGCCCCTCGTGCACGCCGTACTCATAGCCCACGTCAAACATGAGCTGCATGCCCAGGCATATGCCCATTATTGGCTTGCCTGCAGCGGCTTCTCTCTTCACGACATCAGCCATTCCGGACTCTCTGAGCTTGCGGGCAGCATCCTCAAAAGCTCCCACTCCCGGAAGTATTATTCTGTCAGCTTCCGCTATCACCTTTTCATCTGATGTCACCACCGCTTCCGCACCTATCTCTCTGAGAGAGCTCTTGAGCGAGAAGAGGTTTCCGACACCGTAATCAATGATCGCTATCATGTATTATCCTCCTATAGAAGTCCCTTTGTCGAAGGAATCTCGTCTGCGTATGCGGCGTCTATAGAGACAGCCTGTCCCAGTGTTCTTGCCGCCGCCTTGAACGCACCTTCTATGATGTGGTGCGAGTTTTTGCCTGCGAGCTGCTGGAAGTGCAGAGTGACGCGCGCATTTCTGGTAAAGCCGAGCCAGAACTCCTCTGCCAGCTCAGTGTCGAAAGTGCCGACCTTCTCGGTCGGTATATCGAGCGAGTATCCAAGGTAGTCTCTGCCCGAGATGTCCACAGCGCACATAATGAGCGCCTCGTCCATCGGCAGTATGCAGCTGCCGTAGCGGCATATTCCCTTCTTGTCGCCGACCGCTTCAGCGAAAGCCTGTCCGAAAACGATGCCTACATCTTCTACTGTGTGGTGATCGTCAACATATACATCGCCTTTTGCCTTCACATAAAGGTCGAATCTGGCGTGCCTCGCAAGCAGGGTGAGCATGTGATCGAGAAAACCGACGCCCGTGTCTACATCGCTTACGCCGCTTCCGTCAAGGTCGAGTGAAAGCTTTATGTCTGTCTCAGCCGTCACTCTGCTTATTTCCGAAGTTCTCATATGCCTGCCTCCTTAAGTATATCTCTTACCTCCCTCAGCAGAATGTCCATCTGCCCGCGGGAGCCTATCGTGATCCTGTTGTAATCGTTCAGCTCCGGCTTGAACCAGTGCCTGATTATTACTCCCCGTTCTCTCAGCTTCTGAAAGAGCACATCTCCGCCGATCTGCGGATGTCTCACGAATATGAAATTCGCTGTTGAATCCGTCATCTCGAATCCGAGCGCTTTCAGATGTGATACTGTGTATTCTCTGTTTTCCATCACTGTGCGGCAGTGAGCCTGGTTTATCCCGTCGTTTTCGAGTGACGCGACTCCCGCTGCGATCGCCAGTCTGTCAATATTATACGGGTTAGTCGAGTAGCGAAGCGCGTTCAGATCAGCAATGATCTCCGGAGAAGCAATGCCGTATCCGAGCCTCATGCCCGCCATAGACCTCGATTTCGAGAATGTCTGCACCACCAGCAGATTGTCATATTTCTTTGTTAGCGGTACAGCCGACTCTGTTCCGAAGTCGACATATGCCTCGTCTACGACCACCACATTGCCTTTATTGTGCTGCAGTATGCCCTCTATCTGGTCAAGGCTGAGCGGAATGCCCGTAGGGGCGTTCGGGTTCGCGATGAACACCGTGCCGTTCGCATCATAGTAATCCTGTGGATCGATGCTGAAGTCGCTCCTGAGCGGTATCTCTCTGAAGTTGATTCCTGTGATGTTAGCGAACACCGGATAGAATCCGTATGAGAGCTTCGGAAACACCGCCGGAGTGTCTCCGTCGCAGTATGCGAGAAAGGCGAAGTACAGCGTTTCGTCGGATCCGTTATTGCAGATTATCATATCTGGATCTACTTCGAAACGGGCTGCCAGTGCTTTGCGAAGTTCTGTGCTGTCAGGATCCGGATAGAGCTGAAGTATTTCCGCCTCTTTCCGGACCGCCTCTACAACCTCAGGCATCGGAGGAAACGGCGATTCGTTTGTATTCAGCTTCGTGAGCACTCTCGTCTTAGGCTGTTCGCCGGGTGTGTACGGCTCAAGAGAAGCATATTTATTGCTTAAAAATCTGCTCATAATAGTCCTTTCTGTCTACCCTTTTTCTGATCGTATAAGCACGCTCCTTGCGTGACCGGTCAGACCCTCCTTGCGCGCAAGAGCGGCTATGTCATCCGCGACTCCCGCAAGGGCTTCGTCTGTATAATGTATGAACTGCATTGTTTTTACAAAGTCATCTACCGAGAGCGGGCTCGAGAATCTCGCTGTGCCGCTTGTCGGCAGTGTGTGGTTAGGTCCTGCGAAGTAGTCCCCCAGAGCTTCAGGGCAGCTGCGTCCGAGGAATACCGAGCCTGCGTTCTTTACCTTTCCGAAAAGGCTGAACGGATCATCCACGCAGAGCTCGAGATGTTCAGGCGCTATCTCGTTCGCTATATCCACAGCCTGTTCTATGTCACCGGCGATTATTATCTTTCCGTTGTTCTCTATTGAGGCTCTCGCTATCTCCTCGCGTTCCAGGCTGCAGAGCTGTGTCTCGATGGACCTGGCAACAGCCTGCGCAAGCTCCGCGGAGTCTGTCACGAGCACCGCGCTCGCGTTTTTATCATGCTCAGCCTGCGAGAGCATATCTGCAGCTACTACATCAGGATCGCTTTTCCCGTCTGATACAACGAGTATTTCGCTCGGTCCCGCTATCATGTCTATCGCGACTTTTCCGAAGACCTGACGCTTCGCCTCTGCGACGAATGCGTTGCCCGGTCCTACTATTTTGTCTACTGCCGGGATAGATTCCGTTCCGTATGCAAGAGCCGCTACCGCCTGCGCGCCGCCCGTCCTGAATATGCGGACGCTGCCTGCTCCGGGTACGGTCTCCTGCGCTATGACAGCTGCTGCTATGACTGCCGGCTCAATGCTTCCGTCGGAATTCGGAGGAGTTGTCATTATTATCTCCCTGCATCCCGCTGTTAGAGCCGGTATGGAATCCATCAGCACCGTCGAAGGGTACGCAGCCGTGCCGCCCGGCACATAGATGCCTGCACGCTCCAGAGGGATCACCTTCTGCCCCGTAACTTTACCCTGACCGTCTTCTATAGTGAAGCCCTCCCTGAGCTGCCTGCTGCAGAATCCGGAAATATTCGACGCTGCCTTCCGGAGTATATCAGTCAGACCCGGGTCAGTCTTATCAAGGCTGTTTACAGCCTCGTCTTTTTCTTCGCTGCTGAGTTCGAGAGCGAATCCTTCGGGATCGATACCGTCGAACTTTGCGGCATAGCGGATCACGGCTTCATCGCCGTTCTCCCTGACATCCTTTATTATAAAAGAAACGATGTCCGACACATCCGCGGTCGGCTCGCTCCTTGCAAACACTTCTTCAGCCGTAACTTCGGCAAAATCCAGAATCTTTATCATCTTACTCCCTTAAAGCCTCTCAAGCAGTCTGTTTATTGCTGCGCTCTTGAAATTGTAGCCGGATTTGTTTGTTATCAGGCGTGTGCTGATATCCATTATCTCCTCATATACCTCGAGATCGTTTGCTCTTAGCGTGTTGCCGGTTTCCACCAGATCTACTATCACGTCTGAAAGCCCCAGTATAGGAGCGATCTCTATAGAACCGTTAAGCTTTATTATATCGATATCCCTGCCCTTTGAGGAATAGTAATCCTGCGCGATATTCACGAACTTGGTGGCAACTCTCAGCGGATATTCGGATTCGTCCCTGAAGCCCTTCGGCGCGGCCACTACCATGCGGCATATGCCTGTGCCGAGGTCCTTGAGTTCATAAACGTTAGGCTCGTATTCGAGCAGGATGTCACGGCCGCATGCTCCTACATCAGCCGCGCCGCGCTCCACGTAGATAGGAACGTCTGATGGCTTCACCCAGAAATATCTGATTCCTGCTTCTTTATTCTCAAAGACGAGTTTACGGCCGTTGAAAATATCATCACAGCCGTAGCCCGCCTTCTCAAACATCTTATATACCTTTTCACCCAGTCTCCCCTTAGGAAGAGCTACATTGATTATAGTTCCCAAAGCTGTTTCCTCTTGCTGTTCTGCTATCTCTCGTAGAAGTTTTCTATTGCTCTGTCTCCTGCTGTTCTTCCGAGCATGCCGAGCGTATCCATGTAGATCGCGAAGCCGATTGCCCGCGAATTCTTTTTCATCCTGCGCATGAGCTTGTCGTACCTGCCGCCTATAAGAACACATTCAGGTATGCTGTCTATATAACCTTCGAAAGCCATGCCATTATAGTAATTGGTATCACCTACTATGGAAAAGTCCAGAACTATCTTGCGGTCCGCTTTCTCACCGCTCTCAGGGTAAAGCCCCTTCAGCACGTCTTCAAGCTCCCCAACTTCCTCTTCAGCCTCGGTGCCTCTGCATATCTCCGCAATACGCGGCATCACTTCAGGAGGAGTTCCGTAAAGCTTCAGCAGCTCGGTGAGTGTGCGGCACTTCTCATCCGGGATGTCGTTCTCAGCGCAAAGACTTTCTATGCCGTGGAGATTCTTGGCACTTATGAGCCTGAGGAGCTCGCTCCTGACATGACCCGAATCCGTCATTCCGTCGACGAGCAGTGTAAGTATGTCTATATCCGAGACCCTGAGAATATAATCATAGTCTTCGGCTACCAGCGCCAGACTCTGCTCCGCGAGGTCGATCACCTCAGCAGCTACCGGATTGCCCGCGTCGCCTATGCACTCAAGGCCCATCTGCATTATCTCCCGGAAAGCCCCCGTGCTGCCCGATACCCTGTAGACGTTCTCGTCATAGAACAGCCTGTTGAGGCTTGAAGGCTTGTCTTCTATGTTCTTTACGATCGACAGAGTCACATCAGGCTTGAGCGCCTTGAGTCTGCCATTTGTGTCTGTAAAAGTGATGACTCTGTCCGACAGCAGGAAGTCTTTGTTTCTGCTGTAAAGATCGTAGTCTTCGAATTTTCTCATTCTGTATGAGCGGTAACCCGCCCTGCTGTAAAGCGTCCTCAGCGCGAAGATCCTGCGCTCAGTACGTGTCAGCACATTCTCGTCATACTGCATCTGTTTCTCCAAATTTTTTATTCTTCTTGATTTGCTTCATCACTTTACCACGCTAAATCGTTAAAGTCAATCGAAGCCTTGTACTTCCTCACGTCCATCATCTCTTTTTACAAAAAATAACGGAAGCAACGGCCCATTCCGTCGCTCCCGTCATATTGTCTTAGGTATTATATGGAAAATGTTATATGGAGGTTTCTTTCAGAGTTCTCTCTGTACACCAATATGATATTCCATGATTATGATGAACTCGTGATGTTTATGAGAATGATATTTGTAGAAAGCTAGAAAAATACGCCTTTGACCCAAATTTCAAGGCCTATGCCTATCAGGATAAGCCCTCCGAGTATCGATGCACGCCCTGCCAGAAGCTCGCCGAGCCTGCGCCCGATCCTGAGTCCTGCCAGACAGATGAACAGCGTAACTGCTCCGATGATCAGAGACGACACCAGGGCCTGCATGCTGTTGTAATGCGCCGTAGTGAATCCTACTGAGAGCGCGTCTATTGATGTCGCGACGCCCTGCATCATCAGTGCCCAGAAGGTCAGCTTAGCAGTTTCCGAAGATCTATCATCTTCAGGGCCGCCGGCCTTACTCTCGCGAAGCTCTTCTATACCGTCCTTCAGCAGGCCTCCGCCTATTATCAGAAGGAGGATCAGCGCTATCCACGGAATCAGAGGACTGAACCACTTAAACAGTCTGGCAGCCTCTGTCACCAGAAGCCATCCTATCATCGGCATCATGAACTGGAAGCCGGCAAATGTGCCCGCGATCGAAAACATGCGGCCCTTTTTCATTCCGCTGTCTGCCAGACCGTTCGCAATCGACACGCTGAAGGCGTCCATAGCCAGCCCGACGCCGAGCAATACGCTGGTTATAAGCAGTTCGGTACTCAATTCATCCCCTTATAATTGATTGATCTCTTTAATCGCCTTCAGAAGTTTCGGAAACTCTCTCTTTTTCGGCAGCCTCACACGTGCTGCAGTCGAGTCGAGTCCTTTGAAGTCATATCCGTCAATGACCAATACTCCTCTTTTGAAGAATTCGTCCTTGAGATTGATGTTTTTATCGTCGTGATAAAGGAGGAGCAGCGAGTTGGTATCGAGGGTCTCAGCCATGTGGAGTCTGCCTGAAGCGCCTTCAGGATTATGCCTGCTGCAGCCCAGCTCTCTGCGGATCTCTCTCTTCATGCCCGCAAAAGCCTTCTTACTCTTTGCTATAAATTCATGGTGCTTCAGAGCCTCTGCGGCTACCTCGCGTGACAGTTCTCCCACCATATAAGGGTTCACCATCTTGTTCATACAGTGGATGAGCTCCTTGCAGGCGATAATGTAGCCGACCCTCATGCCCGCGAGGCCGAAGCCTTTCGACAGAGTGCGCACCACTACAAGGTTAGGATACTTTTCGCATAGCCTGACCGCAGAATTCCTCTTTGGCATGAACTCACCGTACGCTTCGTCAATGATAACCGTAATGTCGTTTTTCAACGCCTTTGAGACTATCTTTTCTATATCCGCAATGTCTATGGCCTGACCCGTCGGGTTATTAGGATTGTCGATATAAATGAAGTTATAAAGCTTCTCCTGCTCGGAAGCGTTGACATATGTTTTCGCGATGTAATGCATCGACATGAACTCATATGAGTCAAATTTGTAGTTATGCTTCCTCTTCAGCTGATAAGGTGCGTATTCGATCCCCAGCATCTCAGCATGCATGTAATAGTCGGTAAACTGAGGTGAGATCCCCAGGACCATTGCGTTATGCGTGTCAAACATGTTGTTTATCACATAGAGAGCATTGATGCTTCCGTCAGTAATGAGAATGTTTTCACGCTCCACAAAGCATTGGCTCTTCCAGTACTTTATTATGGCATCATACAGAGCCTGGCTGTGCGGATACGGGCCAAGTCTTGACACGTCGAAGTTCTTTACGACATCGGCGCATTCAGGCGGAAAACCATAAGGATTGCAGCCCTCACTGCAGTCGATACCGCCCTTGGGAAGTTCGATCACATCGCTCGCGTAGCTGATCTTCTCGTGCTCGAGAAGCTGTTTTTTGATTTTCAATCTGTCATGCATCAGTCCATCCTCACTGAAACCGGCTGCTTTCTGAACCGGTTCTAAAATAAGCCGTTGGTTTTAAGTATGAATAAGAATACCGGAATGGTAAAACAGGATGTTATGGTGGTAATCACTACCAGTTCTCCTGCAAGCTTGCCGTTGCCGCCCATTGAGCTCGCCATCGCATACGACGCCAGTGCGTCAGGTGCTGCAACCATAAGGGTCACAGCGATAAGCTGCACATTCCTTATACCCAGAAGAACAGCACCGGCGATACCGAAGGCCGGAAATACTGCAAGTTTTCCGAAAGTACATACAAAGATACGCCACCTGTCGCTGCTGAATCCTTTTAAATTGAGTGCTGCTCCAAGCAATATCATCGCGATAGGCGCAGTAGCATCTGACAGCGTACCGATAGTGTTCACTATTGGTGCCGGCAGATTTATACCGAGCATCATAACAATAAACGCCGCAATGCCTCCGTCGATTATCGGGTTTGTCAGAATACGCTTGAGCATCTTTCCGAAGTTAACTTTTCCGCCTCTGAAGGTCTCAAACAGGATGACTGCCGTTACGTTGTAGAACGGCACCACGAGCATCATTATGATAGCGACCGCTGTTATATTGCCCTTTCCGAAAAGGTTTACCGCGATCGGGAAGCCCATGAGCACGTAATTACTCCTGTAAAGAGACTGTATCATCGCTCCTCTGTGATAATTGTCCTTCTCTATCAGACATACGAAAATCCACGAGGCGGCAAACTGCAGAGCCGTAAAGATGACAGCGTAAAGGCCGAGCTTAACATCCATGTTCTCCGCGATGTTTTTTCCGTACAGATTGTCGAACATTATAAAAGGATAAAGAGTAACGAAAACCACGTGAGTGAATTTCTTTACGTCTTCATCTTTCATCACTCCGGTCATCTTGAGGGTGATCCCGATGATCAGGTATATAGCCGACGGAATGACAGCATTTACACAAATAATAAAGTTCTGCAGCATGCTTAGATTCTAACACATATGGAACATAAAATATGAGCGGATATGCCTATATCCGCTCAAAATTTAATACATTCTATTTATCGCCTTTAAGCATTTTTGCCTGCTCGTGATAAGGGATATACTCTTCGTCGCTGAAGTAGTTCCTGACCAGCTTAACGACAGTTCCCGAAAGCAGGAATACGCCGATCAGGTTAGGGATAGCCATGAGTCCGTTGAATGTTTCAGCAACTTCCCAGATGACGCCAAGGTCCATCGTAGCTCCCAGGATAGCCACGAGAGCATATATGATAAGGAACGGCTTCGCTGCCCTGCTTCCGAAGATGAACTCTGAGCAGCGTGTTCCGTATAGTCCCCAGCCGAGGATCGTTGAGAACGCGAAGCAGCACATTGCCACTGCAGTGAACACAGACACCCAGCTTCCGTATGTGTTTGTGAATCCCTGGATGGTGAGCTCTGCTCCTGCAGGCTGACCGAACTCGATCGATGCGCGCCCGCACAGAATGATCAGCGCTGTCATGGTGCAGATAACGATCGTATCCACAAATACTTCGAATATTCCGAAGAATCCCTGTCTTACCGGGTGATTTACATCTGCGCTCGCATGAGCCATGGAACCTGTACCCAGACCTGCTTCATTAGAGAAGATGCCTCTTGCGATACCCTTCTGCACGCTGAGAAACATGCTTCCGACTACTCCGCCGGTGACGCCCTGAGGGCTGAAAGCTCCTTCAAATATTGATGCAAAAGCTCCCGGAACATATCTGTAGTTGATAACTATGACACCCAGGCCAAGGAGAATGTAGAATACCGCCATGAACGGGACCAGCTTCTCCGTAACCGCGCCTATCCTCTGCACTCCGCCGATAAGGATGAAAGCGATGAGTATGGCAAGAACGATGCCGATTATGAGATTGAGCAGTTTGATGCCCGATGCTCCCATTATGTTATACGAAACAAGAGCTGTGTCGATCGATGTAGTGATCGTATTTACCTGTGTCGCGTTTCCTGTTCCGAATACAGCGAGAATACCGAAGATTGAGAAGATGGCTCCGAGCCACTTCCAGTTTTTGCCGAGGCCGTTCTTGATGTAGTACATCGGTCCTCCTACATATGTGCCTGTTTCATCGATCTCCCTGAAGTGAACGGCAAGCGTTACTTCCGAAAACTTAGTGCACATTCCTAGGATCGCAGAGATCCACATCCAGAAGACTGCTCCCGGGCCGCCGATCGCCAGAGCTCCTGCTACACCTGCGATATTGCCGGTGCCGACAGTTGCTGCGAGTGCTGTGCAAAGGGCCTGGAACGGAGTGATTGCTCCTTCTTTCTTTTCGCCTTTGGTGAAGATCTTGCCGAACGTCTCCTTCATTGCGAGCCCGAACTTTCTTATCTGGATGAATCCCGTACGGATGCTCAGATAAAGACCGATACCCAGGATGCAGACCATAGCAGGAACGCCCCATACGAAATTGTTGATCGCAGAATTGATGCTGACTAGTGTTTCCATTATTACTCCTTACCTTGATGCAGATTTGCTTATGGGCAAAATAAAAAGAGAACGTGATCGTATCGAAAAATACATCATGTTCTCTGCCCCAATTCTTTTTCTTTCAGAACATAGCCGCTGTTTCAGGCTATCCCCGCAAAAGAAAAACCGATGTGAAAAATAACACATAGCGACATTGCTCTTCAATAATTGTTAAAAGGTTAACGAGTATAATGTATTAAAAAAATCTATTGTTACCCTTTGCTGTTTTTCCTTTCTTCCCTCGCAAAGACCATATCCTTTATCTCTTCTATGTCCTCGTGCTCAAGCGAATCCGCACCGTACATTCCGGCAAGATTTTCCATATGATGCCTGAACTCGTGCCTTACCACTTCTCTGAGCCTCTCTTTCAGCTGTTCTTCCGGCATCCAGCTGCAGGTGCGCGCAAAGGATCCGTAGTAAATGGTGATTTTGTTGCCCTGCCTCGATCTACTGTATTCACCCATGATCACGAGGTCATCGTTCTCAGCATACGGAGACGGCTTATAATCTTCAGATAAGTGAACGCCGTAATGAAGCTCCCTGAAAAAATCATCAGGAAGCTCCTCGCACACTTCATTAAGAAGTTCATAAAATCTGTCTATATCGACCATTCTGTCCTTCTCCCACCAGTAACTACTGTAATATTACGCTAAACACAAAGCAAAGACTACTAAAAAATGCCCGGCCTCTTCAGGCCGGACACCATGTGCTTACTCCTCCCAGAAGAGCTCATCGAGAGTCTTTCCCAGCTCCCGGCATATTGCTATGCACAGGTTTATCGTGGGGTTGTAGTCGCCCTTCTCTATAGCGCTTATCGTCTGCCTCGATACTCCGATCAGATCTGCCAGCTGCTGCTGTGAAAGATCTTTTGCAACGCGCGCTGATTTCATTTTAAGATTCTTCATAAAACGCTCCTTTTGCCCTGCTTGAGATCTTATCACATATCATCTTCCGCTGCTTCTTCTTTAGCCAGATTGCGCTGCTTTACGCTTATCGAGATCATTATGATCACGAAGGCGAGGCAGAAGAGCAATGATGCGCACGGACCGAATGCGAGCTTGCCGTCCTCTATCGCTCCATCCTTCAGGCCAGAAATCCCTGAAACCGCGTTGCAGACTATGACGATCCACATTACTGCGCGATACGTTCTGGTGTCTGTGCCGACTCCGAAATACGAATCATTTTTTACGCAGTAAAGTGCGTATACCATGACCCCCGCCAGGATCATTATGAATATCGCCAGAGTGCGGCTGACCGGCAGTGTTTCGAATGCGCCTAAGCCTTCAATCAGAAGATCTAGTGTAAGAAGTCCCAGCATTGTGAAGCATGCATATTTGTAGCCTCTGCCCCTGACGAGCTCCTGTCTTTCGTCGAAGGTTCCTTTCAGGACTTTTTTACTGAACTTCCAGATAAGAGCGAATATTATCAAAGCGGTCACTATACCGAATGCCAGACCGGCTGCATAACTTGTACTCATGTTACTACCTCCTCCAGAATGGGATCCATTTTCGTTCTTTGTGAGGCCATATTACACCTCTTATGGCATTTTGTCAAATATATTTTACAAAATTATTAAAATATTTTTCATAATGTTCAACATATCTGCGTAAAATGAACGTAAACCTGGAATCTTCCCAGATAATATTCATGCGTGTGTATAGTCTTTCAGAAATTACACTTTTCATATATCCATTTATAATTCCTGTAAGAACCGGGTCGTCCTTCCATAGGCAAAATCGTTCATTAAGGACCAGTTTTTTCGTGCTTCATCGCCGTTTTGCGGCAATTGGGGACCAATAGATTTACAGACACATATTCTATCAATGTGAAAAAGCGGGCCTGTAAAGACCCGCTGCATTTCTGCATTTCATCAGTTGTTGTTATCCGGCTTTTCAGGCGGTTCGCCGCTTGGCGGGTTTCCTCCGGGTCCGCCGCTTCCGTCCGGCTTTTCAGGCGGTTCGCCGTCCGGAGGGTTTCCTCCAGGTCCGCCGTTTCCATCAGGAGTTCCGTTTCCGGAACTGTTTCCTGTGCTTATATCAAATGCTTCACCTGTCGACGCAGATCCTGATGAATATTCTTTGCCGTCTACATAAAGCTTATATCCGTTCAGGTCTATTGCCGAACCTTCGCTCACAGTGAGTCCGGAGACATATGAATCTGCTGTCAGCGTCCATGTGCTTCCGTCCTCGATTTCTACGTAAACGTCACCACTCTGTCCATTGCTGTTGATCGCGCCGGTGAATGCCGAATTGGCTTTGAGATAGAGATTGAGCACAGAGATGTCATCGACCAGCATATCCCCATTGATGACCTGTCCGGATGCTGTCATATTCACCTTGCCGCCGTTGGAACCTTCATTGCCCCATCCTGCTGCCTCAGCTCTCAGGAAGACACCATCCGCATCTTCGTTGCTTATCTCTACTCCGCTCAGACTGATCTCAGTTGCGGTGTTGTTCACAAAGAATATGTCTCCGTTCTTATTAGTGATGCTTCCGCCGTTTGCAGTGAATGACGAAGTCCCCTCTGCCGCGTCTCCTGACATCGACTGGTAGATCATGACAGCCTGATAGTAATCGGATTTATCGCCGTTTTTTGTATTGTTATCTGCGGTCAGTGTGTCATTATTCAGAGTGACTGAGTTTTTGCCCTCAACGACGATAACCTGAGAAGCTGTCGACTCCATATACGAGTCACTGACCGTAATATCTGCGGTTGAGTAGACTACCGGCGATCCTGTGCCTGTGGTTTTGTAATACCCTTCAGAAACGTTCACGGTACCGCCCCCGCGATCTGATCTGATGGCCGCCGAAGAATTCCCCGAAGTATTGATGGTAAGATTTTCAGCGTTCATTTTGCCGCCGCCTGTGGTCATAAGACCTCCCGAACAGTTGCCCTGAGTCTCGATCACCGAGTCGGATATGTTCACGGTAGTTCCCTCGCCGTATGAGAACACCGCATTTGCATGCTGTCCATTGGTCTCAATGAGCGAATCAGTTATGGTAAGTATGCCCTTTTCGGTCGCGAATATTGCAGAGTTCTCTCCATAGAAATCCGCCTCATCTCCGTCTGCATTACCCGTCTTGGTAACACCTATGCTGGAGTACTCAGCTTCTTCGGCGCTCACTTCTATGGCGTGCTCACCGTCCGCATCGTTTGAGATTGTCTCACCTACAGTGATGTCTTCTTTGGTCAGATATGAAGCGGCTTCTTCCGTTTCCTGAGAAGTCCGGTTATCCTGAGCGCTGCATGCGCACATTCCGGATATCATCACAGCTGCAAGTATGCACGCCAGAAAAATCTTTGCCTTTTTATGTTTTTTCATAGCAGGGTTGCCTCCTTAAGTTTTCTTACGACTGTATAATAAGCCCGCTTACTTAAATTAACTTAAAAAAGAAGGGGCTGCGGAACAGATCCAAGCCCCTTCTTCTTATTTTTTTCAGGTTTATTTGTCAGATTCAGTTATATGGTTCAGTTTGTGCGGACAATCTTCTTTGCACTCCACGCTGAATAATACCTCTTGCCTTTTACAGTTTTATATGAACGTATACGCACAGTATACCTTCTCTTTGACTTAAGGCTCTTTATTTTCTTTGATGAGGCCGATGCTCTCTTTATTGTTACGATCTTGCTCTTTGCGCTGCCATTCAGAGCATACTGGATCTGATAGCCCGTGACGCCGGAACGTTTATTCCACTTTACAGTAATGCTGTGCTTTCTTTTACTTACGCTCTTTACTGCAGGTTTAGGAACAGACATGCTGACTTTAAACTTATAAGTACCGGTATCATTGCTGTAGCTTTTGTTGAAGCCCAGATAGTATGTTCCTGCTTTTAATTGGTATTTATATGTTTTGGTTCCTCTGTCATGTCCTCCTGATGCAACACGGTTCTCCTTTGAATCAAGCAGTTCAAATCCGGAAATATTAAACTTGCTGTTAATTTTCATGCTGTAATTGCCGGAAGCCGGTATTACCAGTTTGTAATAATCGTATTCGTCATTAATTGCTAAGTGACCGGTAATTGTTTTGTTCAGAGGAATGCCTTTTGAACTCCTTATTAAATTGACAGTCTCATTATCTTTTGTATAAGTCTCTCCTGACGGAGTAAATCCGAGAGTAAACTCATACACTCCGGTACCTGTACCCGGCCCGCCGAATATAGCATCGCTTCCGTTCTCGAAGCATAAATAATATGTACCTGCCTTCAGATCAACACCGCTTACCCGGTCGCCAATACCCATATCATCAAATCCTGTAACTTTGTTATTATCATCCTTATACAGATTTGAACTCAGTGTTTCAAAATAACTGTGTACGTCTATTTTAAGACGGCCCGAAGACGGCAATGTGATCTTGTAGTAGTCAAGAGTATCTCTCCAGGCAAGCTGCCCTGTAATAGCTGTATTGAATGGCAGCGCTTCTCCGTTTCTGATTATGTTTATAGTATCGTCATTCCTTGTGTAGGTCTCATTCGCCTTGGAAAAAGAGGTCTTTATAGTATAGTTTGTAGTCTCGCCTGTACAATTGAATACCTGCAGAATATACTTACCCGGGATAAGTTCAATGTTCTTTGTTATTTCACCTTTTTCCACATCATCTGCACGTGTATGTGTATTCGATTCTGTACTGTCCGCAAACAGGTCGAGTCCGATTTTTTCCGAACAGCTGACATCCAGTGTCAGTTTCCCCGCGTCAGTTACATTCAGTTCGTAATTATCATACAGCGTATTATATGATGCTTCGAAACTGCCGGATGCTGTTCCTCCATCTGTGTATAACGGTGTCGCATCATCTGCAAAAGCTCCGAATGCCAGTATTAATACTGTAAAAAGCATAACTGACATTACTCTGGTTAATCTCTTCTTCACAGTAAAAACCTCCCTTTCATATAATGTTTAATCATAACAATAGTATAAACCAGATGTAGCTCATTTGTTGCATTTTCAGGTTGTAAGTTTGTTTTTTTCATTAAATTAAAAAGGTCTGCCACTGTCTTTTCAGTGACAGACCCCTTTCAGCTATTTTAATAAGGCAGCTGTCCTCCAGGCAGGTGTGCTACTGCTGCATCGTCATGAATTCGTTGACCTTGTTATAGATCTCTGCAGCACCTATCTCAGCAACACGGCCTGATGCATACTCCTCATCAACCCAGTCTTTGATGAAGATGACGACTGCGCTGTGCTTGTCGACCTGCTTGTCTCCTTTGAGACCCAGGCTGGCATTGAGCCAGTGAGCAATTCCTGCAGCTCCGGAGCTCTGGCTTACATTGACCAGCGGCGGACGGTTGAGGAACTTATCTGTATCGAAGATATTGTAGATTTCCTCATTCTTCAGGAGACCGTCTGCATGTATACCTGCTCTCGTAACATTGAAGTTGGCTCCTGCAAACGGTGTCTGCGGCGGCAGCTGGTAACCGATCTTCTGCTCGTAGTATCTGGCAAGGTCGGTGATGACTGTTGTATCCATTCCGTCGAGGGTGCCCTTCAGCTGTGCGTATTCGAACACCATCGCCTCGACCGGGATATTGCCCGTTCTTTCTCCAATGCCGAACAGAGTGCAGTTTACGGCACCGCAGCCATAAAGCCATGCTGTCGCTGCGTTGACTACTGCCTTGTAGAAGTCGTTGTGACCATGCCACTCGAGCCAGGCGCTAGGAACTCTTGCATACTCGTGAAGACCATAGATGATACCCGGCACTGATCTCGGGAGAGCAACTCCCGGGTATGGTACTCCGAATCCCATCGTATCGCATACTCTGATCTTTGCGGTCATACCTTCCTCTGCAGCCATGTCCTGGATCGCGCTGACGAAAGGAACTACGAATCCGTAGAAGTCCGCTCTTGTTACATCCTCAAGGTGGCAGCGCGGTGTGATGCCTGCTTCAAAAGCGTCATATACGATAGACAGATAGTGGTCTATCGCCTGCTTGCGCGACATGCCGAGCTTGTAGAAGATATGGTAGTCGGAGCAGCTTGTCAGAATACCAGTCTCCTTGACGCCCATCTCTTTTACTATCTTGAAGTCTTCTTTTTTAGCTCTGATCCACGTCGTGATCTGCGGAAACTCAAGTCCGAGATCCTGGCATGCTCTGATCGCCTCTTTATCTCTGTCCGAATATGTAAAGAATTCGGTCTGCCTGATAATTCCCTTCGGGCCGGAAAGCTTCGACATCATCTTGAAGATATCGACGATCTGTTTGGTTGTATATGGCTCTCTTGACTGCTGACCATCACGGAATGTTGAGTCAGTAATGTAGACCTGATCAGGCATTCCGAACGGGCTCGTTCTGAAGTTGAAGCCTACTTTAGGGATCTCAGTGTATTCAAAGAACTCACGGTACAGATTAGGATCAGGAATGTCCTGCACCTCGTAGTGATGATTCTCCATCTCGAGAAGATTGGTTTTGTCGTTAAGCCTGGTCCTTCTCTTTGTGCTGTCATCCATTTCTATCTCATTTAACGCTTTCATATATAGCCTCCGGCCTTTTTATTGAAGTGATGATATTGCAAACTATTGTTTAAATGTATACATGTATTTTATGTTATTTCTATTGCCCGGTCAACAGCTTTTTCTCATTTTGCTTGAATTTTCAGCATTTTCTGGCATTGTTGCTAAAAAGAGGTGTTTTCTTTATGAAAACACCTCTTTGATTTGTATTTTAAATTGTTGTTATTTTACTCGCTTTTTTGTATATTTCAGCTTTTATTGCATACAATCTATAAAAACCACTCCGATCTTCTCCTCAGAACGCTTATCCTGTTGAACACTCCCTGCGCGATTGCAGCAGCTTTCGGAGAGATCCTGCTTATTTTGTGTACAGGCATCCTGCCGCTTACCTCTACTGGCATAGGCTTTATCTTCAGCTCTTCGATTTCACAGCCCGCAAGCCTCTTTATTTTGTCGGATGCTGCTTTGCTGAAATCCTGTATAGCTTCATAGTCGATCGTTGGCCCTGAGCTTCTGTCGCTGCCTCTTCTGGCCATAAAGCTGATCATGAATGCTCCGGCGCCTATAGCTTTAAAGCCGCTTTCTTCAGCCAGCCTCTTGAGCTCAAAGAGAGCATTTCCGTACTTGCGCCCTCCGTACGATACAGCTGCAAGAGTCATGGCTCCGTTGCCGGAGATACTGCGTATCACTTCCGCTGCGGGCAGAGGAATCTTTCCAACATAAACAGGTACGCCTAAAACAGCAACAGTCTCACCGTCAAAAGCAAAACTGCCGGCCTGATCTCTGAGCATGTCATAACACTCGACACTGACATCCAGGGGACTGCAATCGTCGAGTATAGCGCCTATTTTCCGCGCCAGAGTCTCGGTCACTAATTCCGCACCCCCGGCCGGGCTGTAATAGAGTCCAATCACTTTCCTGATCATAAACGCTTCTGTTGATACAAAAACTGTAGTTGACTGTACAAAAGGATTGTAACACTATGCAGCATGCGTTATTAGATGAATATGTGAATTTTATTCATTCTTATTCAGGTACTTCCTCTACCACGCGGCAGGCTTTGTCGATTATGCTTTCAACGTCCGCCAGATCGCTCTCTCTCGTAAGGATTTCGAGCTCATCGCCGGCTCTCAGTATGGTATGTCCGTCCGGTATTATTTCAATGCCATCACGCACCGCGGAGACTATGAGCGTACCGAGCGGGAGACCGAATTCAGCGACCTTTCTTCCGTCCATGCGTGATCCGACATCTACTTCAGCGTCAATAACAGTCTTTCTGTCACGAAGTGATGCCCTGCGCCCTTCCGCTGCTCTGACCGATGGAATCTTTCCGAGGCTCCTCTCAAGGAGCTGGGTATAAATCGGTTTTGTTCCCAGCAGTTCGGCTACCAGATATGCAATAAGAGACGTAAGCACAAGCGGCAGCAGACTCGTAAAGTCTCCCGTCATCTCTGTGATAAGTACTACGCCCGTCACCGGGGCTCTCACTATTGCCGCAAAATAACCCGCCATTGCAGTGACGACGAAAGCCGTTATGTAGCTCTGCTCCATCCCGACAAATCCGAGTACTCTCGTGAAGAAACCGCCTGTGACAGCACCGAGCACCAGAAGAGGGAGGAATATTCCTCCAGGCGAGCCCGAACCGAAGCTGGCTGTAGAAAAAATGAATTTTACGAGCAAAAGCAGAGCGAGTGCGCCGAACGCAAGCTCTCCATGGCTTATTCGCGCCACCAGTCCGCTTCCGCTGCCGAGCGCGTCAGGATATACAAAGAAGAGTATATATGCAAGAGCGAATGCGGCAAGCATGCGTCCTGTTCTCTCTAAACGCTCACCCGGGATCGTAGGGTGCAGCCCGTCGCTTATTATGCTGTATCTTCTTCCGAGCAGTCTGCAGACAAGTGACGAAAACGACTTTCCAAGGCGTTCGAATCTGCACTGCATCCAGGCTATGGTCCTGTTGTAGAAGCTGCCGAACACTCCCAGTATGAGCCCGAGCAGTATCAGCGCCCAATAATATCTGAGCGGCAGCGCATGCCGGATATCGAAGCCGAATACAGGTGTAAGACCAAGTACATTCGCGACAACAAAATCCCCTGCTGCGCTTGCAGCCATTGTGGTCAGGAGCACTTCAGCTGAAAAATTACGGTGAAGTTCTTCGAGGCTGAATATTGCGCCCGCGAGCGGGGCACCGAACGCGGCCGAGAGGCCTGCTCCTGCTCCGCATGTAATAAGAAGGCGCTCCTCGGTGAGCAGGCGATGGCCGGCCCTGGCCACTCCCTTGCCGACCATCGAGCCGAGCTGGATACTCGGCCCCTCCCGGCCGAGTGCAAGCCCGCCTCCTATCGCCAGCGCGCATCCCGTCATCTTGCAGACTATCACACGCCACCAGTTCATATCCTTTTGTCCTCTGAGTTCAGCCTCCACCTGCGGGATGCCCGATCCGGCGATATCCGGCTCCCTCCCGAGCAGCCAGGATACGATCACAGCGATCACGATCAGTATCGCTGCGCATATGAATGCCGCAGGCACTCCTCCCCCGTGTACGTAGTCAGTAAGCATACTCCTGAGCCTGTCTGCACCGGTAAGCATAATTCTGAACACGGAAATGAGGGCCCCTGTTATAAAGCCTATCAAGGTGCCCTCAGCTATTAACACATATTTGAATCTCCTGCGCCGGTCGAGATTTGCAACGACCGGCGATCCGCTGCTTTTTTCTGTTTCTCTCATTTATTTATGTTGCTTGTCCGGCTGAATCCATCATGTTGTTCTTCTCAGCAGCCGCCTTCTCTGCTTCTGCCCAGTAGTCTCTCTTTTCAGGCTTTCCTCTGTTGATGACGATAAGCACAATGATAATAACTAACAGGATGAGAGATGATCCGATACTCCCTTCAACGCCGAAGTTCACATTATAGAACAGCCCGTTTCTGGCAGATGCCGCTTCGAGTTTAAAGATTGAGTACTCTGAAACGATGCCGCTGTTAGGCAGTCCGAAAATAATGTTCTGTGTGTAGTTCCATGCAGTATGGAACCAGAAAGCGACCCATATGCTGTCATAGTAGTACACGATCAGCGACCAGATAACACCAGCCAGGAATATCTGGGATCCCGCAACTATTGTGAATCCCGGATTGCTCATGTGCATTGCCATGAAGACTATCGAACTGAAGAGTATAGCAACCAGCGGGCTGCGGTATCTCCTTCTGAGCTTCTGGTACAGGTACAGCCTGTCCGTGACCTCTTCGGAGCTTGACTGAATGAATACGAATATAAGAAAAGCGATCAGCAGTTTCCAGTTTAAGCCGTTGTAGGACAGCTTGATGTCACCCGTCAGCCACGATATAAGCACACACAGTCCGTTCGTTCCGAAACCCAGCAGCAGACCCAGTAAAATACCCTTTATATTGTTTAGACTCCTGTTTGGGGCCAGCGCCTTCAGCATCGGCCTGTTCCCTTTAAAAATGACAGCAAAGAGCAGAAAAGCGATCCATATGCCGAATGTATACAGATAGTCGCCAAGGAAAGTGCCTATGTTGTCGCTTCCGCTCCAGGCAATCAGTTTATCCTGTATATTAAGCAAGCTGAACGTGGCAGAAGAAATGATCTCTCCCACTATTACCAGCACCAGAGATAGGAACGCCGCAAGCAGGAAAAAGTCTGTCAGCCTTCTGCATGGTCTTGTCACTTTTTCAACAAGCTCTTTCATTTCGTACACCTCGTCCGTCCCGTTTTGTTAATACAAACAGCCCGGAAGCACCAGGCCCGGGCTGTATTATTTAAATCAGTTGCCGAACTCTTCTGCCCACTGATTGAAGTAATCGATCTGCATGGCCTTCTTGACCTCACTGAGCGTCTGCTCAGCCGTTCTTCTGGCCTCTTCGGTACCCTCCGTCAGAGCTGCGATGACTTCATCAGGATGAGCTTCGAAGTATGCCCTTCTCTCTCTTATCGGAGTGAGGAACTCGTTCAGTACTGCGAAGAGGAACTTCTTCACCTTTACATCGCCCAGTCCGCCTCTTCTGTAGTGAGCCTTCAGCTCATCGAGGTCCTTATACTCAGGCAGGAACTTCTCGAACGAGTCCGGCTGTATGAATGCGTCGAGGTATGTGAATACCGTATTGCCTTCTACTTTACCCGGATCGCTTACTTTGAGATGACCCGGATCTGTGAACATCGACATGACCTTCTTGCGCAGAGTCTCCTCATCATCCGAAAGGTAAATGGTGTTGCCGAGCGACTTCGACATCTTTGCCTGTCCGTCTGTTCCCGGAAGTCTCAGGCAGGCTTCATTCGAAGGCAGATAGATTTCGGGCTCTACGAGCACATCGCAGTTGTATGTGCGGTTGAACGATCTTACGATCTCTCTGCACTGCTCGAGCATAGGCTCCTGATCCTCTCCTACCGGAACGATAGTTGCCTTGAATGCCGTGATATCGCTGGCCTGACTTATAGGATATGTAAAGAATCCGACCGGAACGCTCTCGCCCTCAAAGCCTCTCATCTTGAGTTCGGCCTTTACGGTCGGATTTCTCTGTACTCTGCTGACCGTGACGAGGTTCATGTAGTAAACCGTCAGCTCGTGGAGCTGAGGAATCTCAGACTGTATAAACATATGTGTCTTGGCAGGATCGAGTCCTACAGACAGGTAGTCAAGCGCTACCTGGAACACGCTCTCTCTGACCTTCTTCGGATTGTCGAAGTTATCGGTCAGCGCCTGAGCGTCTGCGATCATTACAAATACTTTATCGTAGCTCGGATCTTCCTGAAGCTCGAGTCTCTGTCTCAGAGATCCGACATAGTGTCCGATGTGAAGTCTGCCTGTCGGACGGTCGCCCGTAAGCATGATTTTATTTTTCTTTTCAGCCATTGTTTTCCCCTTTTCTAGTTGCCACCGGCCAAACTGTATCAATAGATATTTTTATAGAGGAGCCTGCAATAGTATTGTCAGGTACGCTCTCGCTGACATTCGGACGCAGCGGTACTAAGCTCTGTCTGCGCCTGTCAGCTTGCCAGTCGCTAAGTACCAGCGTCCTCGAGTCACCTGCCGATACTATTGCAGGCTCCTCAAAGAATATAATTATACGTTCTTAGTTAGCTGCGCCATCGATATATCTGTTTTTCTGTCACCACCGCATCGACCGGTCTGTCATGAGGCTCTGTAGGAATCTCATCAGCGAGAACCTCTTCGAAGCACATCGCCAGCGTGAAGCAGTCTTTTCTGATCTTGCTGAGATATTTATCGTAATAGCCCGCGCCATGGCCTATCCTGTTGCAGTTTCTGTCGCAGGATAAACACGGCAGTATTATCAGATCTACATACTCAGGAAGCATCATCTCAGTATCTGCAGCTGGTTCAGGGATTCCGTAGGCTCCCGGCACCAGGTCGTCAAAACTTTTGATGACCCTCGCTTCCATGGCATCTACTATGCCGGTCCTGTGTCCCTCTTCATCGAGATCTACACACAGCGGCAGGCAGACCCTCTTCCCGGCCTCAAGCAGCTTGCTTATGAGAGCCAGCGTGGCAGGCTCCTTACCGACCGAGCAGTACGCCAGAATGGTCTTTGAGTCGCGGACTTCAGGCATTGTGAGTACATTCAGAGAGATTGCAGCCGAAGCTTTGCTCCTGTACTCTTCTGAAGTCGCGTTAATCTTTGCCCTTATTGCTTTTCTGATCAGTTCTTTTTCTGTCATGCTTCTATTGGATTTCCTTCCTCATCCCGCGGTGTCATCTTGCTTATTATATTCTTTCTGATGCGCTTCGTATAGAGCATCGACATCGTAAAGCCTGCTACCTCAGCACAAGGGAAAGCCCACCACACCATATTGACTCCTCCTATCTTCGCGAAGATGTAGGCACACGGAATTATGATGAGCAGCTGTCTTACCAGCGAGATGTTCATGCTGTACACGCTCTTGCCGAGCGCCTGGAAAGCAGCACCTCTCATTATTGCGTAACCCGCGAACGGGAAGTTGAGCGATATGATATGCAACGCTACCACTCCCATCGACACCATCTCAGGAGGAGCGCTGAACAGCGCCATAAGCTGCTCCGGGAAGAGCCAGAATATGATTGTGCCGACAGACATCACTCCGATGCCGTATCTGGCGCCTATGCTCATGGTTTTCTCCATTCTGTCTCTTCTGTCCGCACCGTAGTTGTAAGCAATAATAGGAACAGAAGCGTTGTTCATACCGAAGAGAGGCATAAAGACGAAGCTCTGCAGCTTGAAATAAACTCCGAAAGTCGTGACAGCCAGGTCAGAGAATGACGCAAGTATCTTGTTGAGACTGAAGTTCATGACAGCGCCGACGGACTGCAGCACTATTGAAGGGATACCGATCCTGTATATCTCCTTCATGCTCTGCCAGTGCGGACGCATCTTGTGTATGGAAAGTTCCACCTCTTTGTTGAACTTTCTGTTGAACGTGAATCCCAGTATGCATCCGAGTATCTGTCCGAAAA
Source organism: Mogibacterium sp. (assembly GCA_017431685.1). Classification (GTDB taxonomy): domain Bacteria; phylum Bacillota; class Clostridia; order Peptostreptococcales; family Anaerovoracaceae; genus Crickella. The sequence goes on along the minus strand of JAFRKO010000025.1, from coordinate 80,775 downwards.
CTGTTGCAATGGCAGCTCCCTTTGCTCCCATTGCCGGGAGCCCGAAGAATCCGAATATGAGGATAGGGTCAACTACCGCATTGAACAGAGTGCTCGACACCTGCATGTAGAAAATGTAGTTCGTTTTGCCAGTACCCTGGAGCAGTCTCTCGAACATCGACTGTATCATCGGAGCGATAGAGAGCCACTGGGTTATGCGCAGGTATGCTGTTCCCTCGGATATTATCATCGGGTCGGTATTCGCAGAGGTGATGAGCCTCATGATAGGGCCGGCAAAGCAGCCTATCACAAAGAATATCGTGTAGTTGATGGCAGCAAGTATGAATCCGTTGTGCGCCACCTTATCTGCCTTGTCGTACTGTTTCGCACCGAGATATCTCGAGAGCAGCGCGCTCATACCGACCGCAGTACCGATACCAAACGCTACGTTGAGGTTCTGGAACGGGAAGCAGTATGAGACCGCGGTCAGCGAGTCCGTGCTGTAATGTCCTAGGTAAATCGAATCTACGATATTATATAGAGCCATGACAAACATCGACACCGCAAGCGGAGCCGACATCTTGAGAAGCAGCGGATGGACAGGCTCTGTGCCAAGTCTGTCCGAATCGCGCTTCTTAGTCATTTCGTCGTTTGATTGTTTTATTTCTTTTTTTGTTTTACCGTCCATTTATTGTATTGATTTATTATCAGCTTCTGAGCTCCTCACCCTTTCTGCGGGCGGAAGCGCGCTGGAATGCTTTTACGATTTCTACGATAGGTATGATCAGTACCGCAAGGCCCATGGCTATGCCGTACTCCTTCATGCTTATCGTTGTGAACTCAAAGAGTGCCGCAAGAGCTGGTATCTCGATAACTACCGTCGTCAGCAGAATAGCCATGGCAGCTGAGCCCCAGAGCCAGAGGTTCTGCTTCGAGAGTTTGAACAGCGACTGCCTGCGGGATCTCATGTTGAACGAGTGGAATATCTCTGTCATGGACATCGTCAGGAACGCCATCGTAATGCCGTCGTTGCTGGCCACTATGTGCCACTGACCGGTCTCAAGGAACTCACCGATAAAATATGCTGTGAGCACCAGAAGCGTAGTGATCGCTCCCTGATAAACGATATCCACATCCATGCCGCCCGCGAAGACGCCTTCACGCGCGCTTCTAGGCTTCTGCTTCATGGAGTCGCCTTCGCCCTCTTCCATTCCGAGAGCCAGTGCCGGAAGCGAATCGGTGATGAGGTTGATCCAGAGCAGGTGAGCCGGCTTGAGGATCGTGAAGTTAAGTATTGTTGCTATAAGAATTGACAGTACCTCGCTTATATTAGTAGCGAGCAGGAACTGTATCGATTTTCTTATGTTGGAGTATATGCGGCGTCCCTCTTCAACTGCCGAGACGATTGTTGCGAAGTTGTCGTCCGCAAGTATCATGTCGGCAACATTCTTTGTGACATCAGTACCGGTAATTCCCATTCCGACTCCGATGTCGGCGGATTTGATAGCCGGTGCGTCATTGACGCCGTCGCCCGTCATGGCTGTGACCATATTTCTGGCGCGCCATGCCTTTACTATCCTTACTTTATGTTCAGGCTGTACCCTGGCATATACCGAGTAAGTGCTGACCTTGTTGAGGAGCTCTTCGTCGCTCATGTCATCAAGGGAAGCTCCGAGGATCGCATCGTCTGCGCTCTCTATGATGCCGAGGTCCTTACCGATGGCAACAGCTGTGTCGAGCTGGTCGCCTGTGATCATGATAGGTCTGATGCCTGCTGTGCGGCACTCCGCTACAGCAGCCTTTACCTCAGGTCTGATCGGGTCGATCATTCCGACGAGTCCTACAAAGATGAGCTTCTGCTCGAGTACATCGTCTGCAAAGTCGTTAGGTCTCTCATGATATACGCGCGCCGCGAGCGAGAGCACTCTGAGCGCCTTGCCGGCCATCCTGGAGTTGTCTCTTTTTACGTTAGCCGCCAGCTCTTCAGTAAGCGGCATGATACCGTGGTCGGTAAGAATGTGTGTGCTGTGTCTGAGCACAACGTCAGGAGCTCCCTTTGTGAACTGCACGTACTCAGATCTGGCAATCAGCTTATCGAGCTCGGTGTCGAGTCCTGCAGGTGAATCCATGTCGTTGTTCTTGTGAACAGTGGACATCATCTTGCGGCCTGAATCGAACGGAGCCTCTCCCACGCGCGGGAAGAGATTGACGAGTTCGTTCTTTGGCAGATTCTGTATTGAAGAGTATGCTACGAGCGCAGCCTCCGTAGGCTCACCCACCACTTCCGAAGTACCGTCTTCATTTATTTTGAGCTCCGCGTCACAGCAAAGAGCCATGCCTGCGGCAAGAAGGTCTCTGTCATGACCTGCATAGTCAACGACGGTCATCCTGTTCTGTGTGAGCGTACCGGTCTTGTCTGAGCAGATTATCTGAGCGCAGCCCAGAGTCTCAACAGCCGTAAGCCTCCTTATGACCGCATTTCTGTGAGACATCTTGGTGACGCCGATAGACAGTACTATTGTAACTACCGCGACGAGTCCTTCCGGAATAGCCGCAACGGCAAGCGATATCGCCAGCATGAATGTGTCGATCATAACGTCCATGCTGAGCCTGCCGGCCTTTATGACTCCGAGTACGAAGATGAACGCGCAGATGCCGAGAACCAGCTTGGTGAGAATGCGTGAGAGCTGTGCCAGCTTGATCTGCAGCGGAGTGAGCTCCTCTTCAGCCTGCGAGATAGCATCAGCGATCTTGCCCATCTCGGTATCCATGCCTGTTCCGGTGATCACGGCCTTTCCTCTGCCGTAAACAACAGTGCTGCCCATGTAGATCATGTTGCGTCTGTCACCGAGCGGTACATCTTTGGCATTGGCACCAAGCGCAAGAGCATCGCTCTGCTTGGTAACCGGCACCGACTCTCCGGTCAGCGCGGCTTCCTCTACCTTCATCGAAGCCTCTTCTATAATACGTCCGTCTGCAGGAATGCTGTCGCCTGCTTCGAGAATAACCACATCGCCCACGACGAGTTCGCTGCTCTCTATGCTCACGATCTGTCCGTCACGCAGCACCTTTGACTTTGCAGCCGTCATCTGCTTCAGCGCGGCGATGGCCTCTTCAGCCTTGTTCTCCTGCACTACTCCAAGCACGGAGTTGAGCACTACGACGAATAAAATGATGAAAACGTCTGACGGATTCTCGTGCTGATACAGCGATGTGATCAGCGAGAGAGCTGCCGCTGCGAGCAGTATCAGGATCATCGGATCCTTCATCTGATCGAAGAACCTCGCGATGCTGCTCCTCTTCTTTGCTTCAATTAACTTGTTGGGTCCGTTTGCTTCGAGCCTTGCCGCAGCCTCAGCGGATGTAAGGCCCTTTGCTTCGGATCCGGTCTCAGCGAGCACCGATTCAACGGGCTCGAGATACGGTCTGTAACCTTCTTTCATTTTAATGATCCCCCCATTTCCGTTTATCCGATAACTTGATTGTGACCGGTGGGATCAGGTGCAGACACAGTGTTTACAATGTCCCGGCCTCATCCCGCAGATAACTGACGAATTATATCATTTTTGAGAACCTATTTCTATAAAAGCGTTGATTTTATAGGTATTTATGAACTCTGCCTGCATGCCGCTTTCCGCCCTCTGCATCGCCGGGGATGCTCCTCCGGGGCATCATTCTGAGCCCCTCCGTAACGTTTGGATCGGCACGTCAGCATGGATTATTGTTTTTTTAACGAACTTTAAGAAAAACGTTGATTTTTCAAAGCATTGAAATATCAAGAGTTTGTATTGCGCACGTAAAGGTTGATATTTTTTTGACGATGTTTTTGTTTGACATCACATTTTCAACACATTAGAATTTATTTGTATAGATTCAGATTGGGGTAGTATGCATTTATCGATCTGGACGAATACGACCATTCTTATAAGTTATTGGATTTTTTAAGGAGGTTTTTTTATGAGCGTTGGTGAATTTATAGGCTGGTTAGACGGTCTTGTATGGGGTACCGTAATGATGGTTCTCATCATCGTTGTAGGTATTCTCCTGTCCGTCAGAACCAAGTTCCACCCACAGAGAAGGCTCGGATTATCCCTCAGATACGCCGTTACAAACGAGGAAGGCGCAGAGGGAGACGTATCCAGCTTTGGTGCTCTTACAACAGCTCTCGCTGCTACAGTAGGTACAGGAAACATCGTAGGTGTATCCACAGCTATCATGGGCGGCGGTCCTGGAGCTCTCTTCTGGATGGAGTTCGCAGCATTCTTCGGAATCGCTACAAAGTACGCAGAAGGTGTTCTTGCTGTTAAGTACAGACATGTAAAAGAGGACGGCTCGATCCTTGGCGGACCTTTCTACTACATTGAAAAGGGCATGGGCCCTAAGTGGAAATGGCTCGGCAAGCTGTTCGCTCTCTTCGGCTCACTCGCCGGAGCTCTCGGTATCGGAACATCCACACAGGTAAACGGTATCGTAAACGCTATCAACAAGGTAGCTGACGAAGCTGGCGCAACAGCTGTTGCCTTCACAGCTTTCGGACAGGATGCTACATGGGTCAAGGTCATCGCTACTATCATCATCACAGCAGGCACAATCGCCGTAATCGTCGGTGGTATCCAGAGAATCGCTCAGGTTACTGAGAGAGTAGTTCCTGCAATGATGGTACTCTACGTAGTATCCGCTCTGCTGGTATTCTTCTTCAACATCGGTCACCTCGGTGAAGCTCTCGTAAAGGTATTCACAGGTGCATTCGGTGCTAACGCTGAGTACGCTGCACTCGCAGGCGGAGCAGGCGCTGCATTCAGACTTGCAATGCAGAAGGGTGTTGCGAGAGGTATCTTCTCGAACGAAGCCGGTCTCGGTTCCGCTCCTATCGCTGCTGCTGCTGCACAGACAAGAGAATGTGTACGTCAGGGCATGGTTTCCTCGACCGGTACATTCCTCGACACTATCGTCATCTGCACAATGACAGGTCTCTGCGTAGTTATGACAGGCGCAAACGAGCAGGGTCTCGAGGGCGTAGAAGTAACGATGTGGGCATTCGGACATGGATTCCCATGGCCAACAATGGTAGGATATGTGATCCTCGCTACATGCCTCGCACTCTTCGCATTCTCGACTATCCTCGGTTGGGACTACTACGCTGAGAGATGCTTCGACTACTTCACAAACGGCAGCAAGAGTGCTATCAGTGCTTACAGATGGCTGTATGTAGCTGCTGTAGCTATCGGACCTTTCCTGCCACTCGGAGTTGTTTGGGACTTCGCTGACCTGATGAACGGACTCATGGCATTCCCTAACCTGGTTGCTCTGTTCGCTCTCTCCGGCGTTGTTGCAAAAGAGACATTCGACTTCTGGGAAAGAAGACAGTCCGGCGCATACAAGGATGGTCTTCCACAGAAGAAGGCAAAATAGTCTAACGGCTTAACACGATCAATCGATCACAAAAACAAACCAATAACTAAAAAGCCCCGCACTCCGGTGCGGGGCTTTCTTTATCATATATCAGGGTTTATAAGCTACTTCTTTTTCTGGTTGCTCTTCTGGTTGCCTACAACAGGCTCAGCCTTTACTTTATTCCAGGTCTTTCTTACCTGATCTATCTGCTTCTTGTCTACATTTCTCTTCTTCAGCTCTCTGACGTACATCTCTTCTGTCATGCCGATCTGCTTGTAGTACTTGATCATTTCTCTTTCCTTGTACTGGATGAAGAAGTAAAGTCCGCCTACTACTGCGAGTCCGATTACCATTGCAATCAGAAGGCCCCACCATTTTAGCTTAAGAATCAGCAGTACAGAAGCGATAACCCAGACAACAGCGATTGCGATCGCGCCGTTCCTGAGAGTCTTCTGGTCGATGCCCTTAGGTGCTTTAATACCCTGTGTATTGAGCTGCTGCCTGTAAACATTTTTCTGATATCCGCCTGAAGGACGGTTATAATTCATGTTTCCCTGCATGCCGCTCTTTGCTTTTCCGTATCTGTTCTTTGCCATATTCTCGTCCCCTTCTAATAGGTTTTTATTTTTTACTATGTGAGTTTATCATATTCTCGGGCGGTGTCAATGGAGAGAAGCCTCAAAATATCCTCTCTCGGGTACGCCTCTCGGCTCAAAATTTGCGACGCATCGGTTTCGGGCTCGAGTTTCGCAGTAAAACTGCTCGCTCTCCCCTCGCAACCGGCTGCAAATTGGCCCCTCGTTTGGATGATTTTGAGTCTTCTCTAAAACAACACTTTGCGGTATTATTTAATTACTATGAAAATGACAGATTTGCTTGAAAAAGACAAAGATAAGCTGCTTACGGAACTGTCCGCAGCAGCCTCTGCCGAGAAGGCCATCCACGTTCTCGAGAATGTGATCGATAAGCTGCTTCTTAAGCACAACGAGCAGTGTGAGACTGACCGCGAAAGGGAGTCCGCCGCATATATGATGCAGGCGGTCAGGCTTTCCCTGCCTCTGATCGATTCCAACGGAAAGATCAAGGTATGGGAGAGCGGCCATAGGAGCGAAGAAGATACCGGAGGTTCATTTAAAGTATCGTTCCTTGTACTCCTGATTATCGGGCTCGCGCTTTGCGTATTCGGCTTTGGACCGCTTATGATGGATGCCTATACGGCAGCAGCGGCTAATGCCCGCGACCAGGTGATACTGCACGGAGGTGCTACGATCGTCGGTCTGATTGCCCTTTACTTCTCAGGATACTCATACAGCCGTCCTAAGAAAGTAAGCGGAAAAAAGGAATATCAGGTGGATATACGTGTAGATGCTGACCGCATATACCGAAACTTCCGCACCGCTATTCTTTCCGTAGACCAAAGCCTCGAGGAGATCCGTGCTGCAGAGCGCTGGAAGGCGCGTGACAAAGCGGGAAGCATCGAAGGCAGGACTGTCTCGCAGTCCGAACTCGATCTCTTCGCTGACCTTCTTGCCGCAGCATACAGCGGAGATCCTGATTACGCGCTCGAAAAAATCGAGCAGATAAAGTACTTCCTCCACAGGCAGCAGATAGAGGTCGTGGACTACAGCAAAGAGAACGCGAAATACTTCGATCTGATGCCGGGCAGCAAGGCGGCAACCATAAGGCCGGCCATGATAGCACAGGGCGGACTCCTCAAGAAGGGCCTCGCCTCAACCGGCAGATAAGCTACAGAAAGGCTCAGTAATGGATCGTTTTTTCGGATTTGACCTGGGAGATGCCGAAAGCGCCGTCGCCAGACTTCACAAAGAAGATCAGGTGGTGCCGGAGATGCTCACCGTTGTTGGCGAGCAGAGTTTTATTACGGCATACGCGCAGCTTTCATCGGGCGAGCTCCTTATAGGCGAAAAGGCATGCTACGCCGACAATGTAATAAAACGCAAGATCCGCTTCAAGAGCAGGTTCCTGACGGACCGCTCGAGCGCGGCAGACGTTAAGAGCTTCGCAGCAGGCGTGCTTGGCGAACTCTACGGCAGCGGTGATCTCGTACAGAACGAGGAATGCTCTTTTTACGTGGGCTGCCCTGCCGGCTGGAACAAAAACACAAGGGAGCATTACCGCGAGATCTTCGAGAGCGCGGGGTACCCTCCTGCAAAAATAATATCGGAATCGAGAGCGGCAATGGTGAGTGCCTGCCAGTCAAAGCACCTGCAGATCGGTGTCGACATACTCTCGAAGCCAGTTCTGGTAGTTGATATAGGCTCATCGACCACGGACTTTGCCTACATCATGGGCGGCAAGGAAGTAGAGATGCAGACGGCCGGCGAAGTGGTGCTCGGCGGAGGTATCATGGATGAGATACTGCTGCTTGAGTCACTGGAAGCATCCGGACTTGCGCGCAAAAAAATCAAATCCGTCTTTGACCTCAGTGATGCCTGGAAGAATTACGCCGAATTTGCGGCGCGCCGTCTCAAGGAGAAGTACTTCTCTGACGAAGATTACTGGACTCATCACGAATGTAAAGAGACGATAGTTCTGCACTATGACCGCCCTGTCAAGTTCACTCTCAGGATGAACGGCGGTGTCGCAAAACAGCTCGTGAACAGAAGAGTCCCCGCACTGAATAACCGCTCATGGAAGGAAGTCTTCATCGCCTCCCTCAAAGACGTAAGAGAGAACATTTCGGGTGAGCAGCCTGAGATCATATTCCTGACAGGCGGCGTCAGCAAGCTGGCTTCCATAAGAGACTGGTGCAGCGAAGTCTTCCCTGATTCAGTCATCGTCTCCGCAGCCGACCCTGAATTCTCTGTAGCCAGGGGTCTCGCGTATTGCGGGCGCATTGACGAAGACATCAGGGAGTTCCGTGAAGATCTGGATCAGCTCATCAAATCTTCTGCGATCGAAGATATAGTTGAGAAGCACATCCCTCTCCTCTATAAGGACGCGGTCGACTGCCTTGTGGAACCTCTTATTGAGCAGGTAGCCATGCCTCTTTTCGACAGATGGAGAGACGGAGAGATACACAGGCTTTCAGAAACTGATGAGATACTGCAGGTGGAGGTAGCTGAATTCCTGAAGAAGGATGAGACGAGAGAGCTTCTTGCAGGGCCTATCACAGCATGGCTCAAGCCGGTGATCGAAGAGCTCGAGTCTTACACGGTCCCTATCTGCATCAAGCACAGGGTCCCTTATACAGCACTGAGTCTCCGCTCTTACCTCTCAGCTTCTGACATAGATATCAAGGTGGACGCAAAGAACATCTTCGCGGTCGAAGAGATGACATTCCTCATCGACTCCATAGTCACTGCGATCGTTGCGATCCTTATATCCGCTATCGATCTCATCCCGTTCATGGCAGGTCCTGAAGGCGTTATTATCGGAGTTATCGCGTCTGCAATCGTGCTCATACTTGGCAAGGACAAGATGCAGGAGAAGCTCCTTACTGCCGACATTCCAAAAGCAGTCCGCAAGCTGGTTCCGAAGAACACATTCAGGATGCGTAAGGACAGCATATGCAGAGATGTCAAGGAAACATTCTATGAGAGCCTCGAGCAGGAGAAAAGCGAAGAGATCACCAAGCGTATGGTAGATGAGATCTCCGCCCAGATAGAGCACACTCTGGTAAAGATGGCTGAAGTAGTGGAGATCCCGCTGGGCTAAGCTTTAGCACACATAAGCGGAGTTGCCTTTCGCAGTCGCCCTCGCAAAAGGACTTTTTCAGATTTTGCTAAAATTATTGAGACTAAAATTTATATGTTTAGCATTTTGGAAAAAACTGCTGCCAGAAAGCCATTAAAATTCTGATTTGAAACAAAATGACTTAACGATAACCCAAAATTCCCGCGTTATTGTTAAGTCATTTTCAGTTATGTAAAAAAATTGCTACATATATGAAATAAACCATTCAAATATGTAGCAAATTTTATAAAACTCCTCATTCATCATCTCTCCTTAAGAAGAGACCATTCTGTTGAAGATCCTTATTCCATATAAGTATTCATGTATTTTTCCCAGATCTCATCCGGTACAAGGCGTCCGCCTGTTGCCCAGCAGACCTGTGTGGCGTTAGCCAGCTTCTCCGGTGTGAGTCCGTGCTTTTCGAGATATGCCTTGCCGGCATCGAGCTTCATTATATTGAGCGGTCCGATGAACGCGGCGCAGCTCGACGGCTCGATGAACAGGTCTTCTGTCTCCTTTAGCAACCTCATGTAATCGAAGAGGATCGCATCGCGTACAGTGAAGTCTCCTGACAGCAGGTTGCGGCAGATCCTTGTGACAAGTCCCGACGGGCTCGCGCATGCAAGTCCGTCTGCAGCAGACATTCCGGTGAGTCCGAAGTCGCTCACGTTGACTTCGTTGAATCTGTCAGAAGCCATTCCCAGAAGCACCGACGGGAAGAGAGTCGGTTCGCAGAAGAAGATGTGAACATCATCTTTGAATAGGCGCTTGAATCCGTAGCAGACTCCGCCCGGAGCTCCGCCTACCCCGCATGGTACATAGATGATCATCGGATGATCTGCGTCGACCGTCACGCCTTTCTCCTCGAGCTGCTTCTTCATTCTGCCTGCGGCTACAGCATAGCCGAGGAAGAGCGGCAGCGAGTACTCATCATCCACAAAGTAGCTCGTCGGGTCGAGGTCCGAGAGTCTGCGGCCTTCGCTTACAGCCTTTGAGTAATCCTCTTCATACTCAATGACGTCGACGCCCTTGCTGCGGAGCATGTCTTTCTTCCACTGCCTGGCGTCAGCCGACATGTGTACTTTTACTTTAAATCCGAGGAAGGCGCTCATAATGCCTATCGACAATCCAAGGTTTCCGGTGGAGCCGACCTGCACAGTGTGCTTTCCGAAGAATTCTTTCATGTCGTCATCGGCGAACCTCTCGTAATTGTCGTCCTCTGTGATGAGCCCTGCCTCCAGTGCGAGATCCTCAGCGTGCTTCAGCACCTCATAAATACCGCCTCTGGCCTTTACCGATCCTGCGATCGGAAGGTGGCTGTCAAGCTTGAGCATGAACCTTCCCGGTATCTCAGCATCATACTTCTCCTCAAGAGCTTTCTGCATCTTCGGGATGTCGGCCAGCGGTGACTCGATCAGGCCGTCGTCTTCCGCCGTCTCAGGAAAGCACTTTTTTATATACGGAGCAAACTTGTGAAGTCTTCTCTCGGTGTCCTCGATGTCTTCATCCGTGACTACCAGCTGACAGAGCGCGTCCGTCATCTCAAACGGAAGAAGCTTATCGTTGACCCACAGGGTCTCAGTCTGCTCTGCTATGTCCCTGAAGACCTGATTCCTTTCGATCATTTCCTTTGCATATTCCTTGATGCTCATGCTGCATCATCCTCCTTTACATCGGTCCTTTATCTCTCAGGAAAGTGTGATCCAGTTTTCTGCGGATCTGTAAAGGCGATATCTTACGTGTTGTTTTATCGCCAAAATACCTGAATGATTTGTTTCTCCTGCTTACAGGCGGCCAGTACGGCAGCCCGTCTCCGTTCGGGTTCTGAAAGCGCACAAAGTTTGCGACATAATGCACCATCTCATCCTTAAGGTCGTAATCGAACCTTTCGAACGGCCGCCAGCTCTTATCCATATTACCGAACATGTACCAGAGATCCGATCCGTGGAATGCCTTGAAGCTGTTGCCCGGCAGTTTCCTGTCAAACAGATATCCATAGACCGGGGATTTCCCCTGCCTTACATGCTTCATCGCCCAGCCGATCGCCATGTCATAAATGATATACGGCATGAAGTCCTGCGATGTGATCCCGATTATCATCGGTATATCGAGGTATTCTCTTTTACGGATGACCTTCTGCGGGAGCTCAGGGATGATCTTTCCGTCAATGCCGGGCTGTACAGCCTGGAAGCTCCAGCTTTCCCTGGACTCCTCATACCAGGCTTTCCATATTTCGCGGGCAGGAAGTTTTCTGAACTCCTCGGTCGTCTCTACGCCTGCGCGCCTGCGGACACCCTCCCAGAAAGGCAGCGACTTTGCCTTTGTCCATGGCTTTGTGAATATCGGGACTGCACCGGCACCCGACATCAGCACCGCCCCTTTAACGATGCCTTTGAGCTCCTGTGTATACATCAGATTCATAATGGACATGGCTCCGGCTGACTGTCCCATTATCGTGATCTTTTCAGGATCACCGCCAAAGTCAGCTATATGTTCCTTTATCCATTTGAGCCCGAATAACATGTCCTGCAGGCCGTAGTTGCCGGATTCGTACAGCGAGAATACGTTCAGCCGGTAACCGAGGGACACGAACACTATGTTATGCTTTGCGTATTCAGTGCATGTGCCGTAAGGGAGCTCTCCGACAGTTCCCGTCTCAAAGCCTCCGCCGTGGATGAATACCAGAACCGGATTGCCCTTCGCATTTTCCTTTGCGATTATATTCATCGTCATAGGAGATTCGGCGAACTTAAACTCCTGATCGCTGCGGAATTCCTTATGATAAAACGCGTCCGGACCTGTCGACTCGTCCCTGTAAGTCAGATACTGGTAACAGTCGGTCTCAGTCTCTGTAGCATCAAACACATCCCACTTCGGATATGGTTTCGGCTCTTCAAAACGCTCTGTCACAGCGTACGGGATCCCCTTGTACATACATATCCCGTTGCTTTCCGTTCCTATAATTCTCCCAAGACCCGTCTCGATCTCTACTCTGTTCATTATTTCTCAGTCTAAAATGGATCGCTGACTAATACCTTTCCGTCTTCCTGAATGATGATATTCATACCATCCTTTACGTAATCGAGGAACTCATCACCAAGCGAATCAACTACCGGCATCTTTGCCTCAGGAGCATCGAGCCATACGTCGGCAAGAACAGCTCCGGCAGCTGCCAGCGAATCGATAGGATTCGAGAACAGCATCGCTGCAGGCTGGCGTCCCATCGAGCATGCGCAGTAGAGCACAAGTCCGCCCGTTGTGGAACCGATGGTCTGAGGCAGGCACAGAGCCTTGCCGGCCATCTGCTTCCCGTAGAGGTCAGGATTGTTCTGGTCGCCGCATGTAGCCTTTTTGTCGCCAAACTGCAGCGCCTTCTGGAAGGAAGCGAGCGTGTTAAGACCGCCGTGTGATACGAGCGCCTCGGCAGATACCCTGCCCGGCGCAACTACGCGTCCCTGAAATGTCTTCATTTCTGTTTGCCTCCCTTCCTGTTTCTCGTGATCTGCTCAGCGATCTCATCGTCCGTATAGAAGCGGGCAGATGTGTATGTTCTGAGTTTGTTGCTCGAAGTTATGACAGGCATCTTCTCGCTCAGCGGATTGTTCATGTACATAAGCGGGCAGATATACGAAGTGATGACTCCGGTAGCCTTGAGCCTGTCTGCATACTCCGTCTTTCCAAATGCTTCGAGAACATCAGGAGCAGCGGTAAAGACTGTCGGTACTGATACCTTCGAGGCACCGCTCTTTGCGAGTCCTTCTTCTACCTTCTCTGTCCAGTCCTTGAGCTGCTGCAGACTCATGTGCGGGCAGCCCATGAAGCAGAGCTTAGGCTCAGCATCCCTGTTCTTCCAGATAACCGGGTATTCCCTGTAAACTCTCTCGAGCTCGGCATCATCAACGACGTAGACCTTAGCGTCTTCCTTGATGAGCGATTCGCCGTACTTTGCTGCCTCAGGCGTAAGCTTGTCGATATGATAGAGTCCTACGGCTCCGTTAGAAGCTGTTGCCGCGCCGAAATCCTTCAGATAAGTGCATGCTTCGTCGTCAAGCTCCGTGCCGAGCCATTTATCGAGGCCCTTTACATAAGGAACATCCTCCATTACCTTCATGCCGATCGCGGATCCAAGCAGCTGGGCCTCCGGTTTCTTTGTAGTCTTTATCTCGATGATCCAGTCAGCCTTGCGGCCTTCGTCGGTAAGGAGACCGAATTTCGGAACATATCCGATGACCGAGCCCATAAGGTCGATGATACCGGAGTTGCGGTTGCATCTTGCTCCGAGCACTGAGTTGGCATAAACGACGGCTGATGACTCAGACCAGCTCAGCACCTCGCCGAAGCCCGGTTTATTGCCTACTTCGTCCATGTAGCAGGTGCATGTGAAAGCGTTGTCCGAGAGCAGTCCCAGCTCAGCCAGCTGTTTCTCGTAGTCCTTCTGTCTGCTGTACATGAACAGCTTGAATACGACATCCTGCGCGATATTGCTCGGCACGTTTTTGTCGAGCGGCTTAGGGTCTACCGTGAACTTCTGTCCCGACGGAGCTCCGGCCTCGAGCAGCTTGTCCATAAGATCATAGACCGGTCCGAGAGCCTTGAGCCCGAACGAGGTCACGAGGTGATTGTATTTGCTGCTGATAGGCACCATTTCGGTCGCGCCGAAGAGCTCGCCGTATCTGACAAGTGACTCCATCACCTTCGCAAGAGTCTCCCCCTTTGAGCCTTCGAGTATCGCTCTCTGCTCATCGGTCAGTTTTACTTTGTAATCCAACTATCCCATCTCCTTTCCTTAAGTTTATATATCTGTATCTACATTGATATTCTAACACATTGAAGTGTTGTTAACCTCTTAATTGTCCGACAGGTTTGAGTTGTTCTTCATGCGGACACTTGAAGTATCAAGAATACGGCTGAGTGCTTTGCTGGTCTCCTCTTTCGCCATATCGCAGATCTTCTTATTTGCTTCAGCAGCGAGTGAAAAGTCGCCCGACTCCGCCATCTTTTTATCGTATTCAATGATAAGCTGACGCGCGCGGATATTGACCGCGTCCTGATAACGCTCTATGTTCTGTATGCAGTGATCGTAGTCCTTGTCAGCCATAGCGCCAATGAGTCTCGATGCCCAGAACAGGTTCTCAGTCGTGACATCGAGAGTCACCTTGCTGAGATAATCCGGGATCGACGGTACGCTTGTATATAGCGGAACCCAGCACGAGAATGTAGTGCATCCGTAGCAGATCCACTGAATTCCCCTGTTTTCAGCAGGCATTCCGCTTCTGATCTGTGTTATATGAGTAACGCCCGTGCGGTTGATACCTATCGGACGATACTTTCCACTGAGTCCGATCTCGTGTTTTCCGTACGGATCGTATGGTGTTCCCTGGAAATGCCCTGCGAGCAGATACTGTACATCTTCGACAGTAACCTTTCTGTCCGGTACCAGCGACCATGGGATATCCTCGCTCTCCGGGGTGAACTCTGCGTCAGGGCCCTCCCATCTGTGCGACTTCGGAGCCAGATATCGTCCGATAAACCAGGCTCTCGGTGTGTTGTACACGTGATCCATGTCGCGGTGCGAGCCGAATACATTCCTCGGGTTGAGCTCCCCGTTCTGGTTGCAGTCGAGATTATTATCTCTGATGAATTCCCTGAGGTCAGCAGAGCACATGTGAGACTCCTGCTTTCCGAAAGCGTCGTCAAGGTCGAAGCAGTCTGTACTGAACTGATTCGGGTTTATGACCACGCAGTCGTCAGGCACCTTTGTTGCGATCCAGTGATGTCCTCCTATGGTGTCCATCCACCAGATCTCGTTCTCATCGTTGAACGCAATACCGTTCGATTCGTATGTTCCGTATTCTTCGAGCAGTGAAGCCAGTCTTACCACGCCTTCCCTTGCGCTGTGTATGTATGGCAGCACCAGCACTACTATATCCTCTTCTCCGATGCCTCCGGGAACTTCCTTTTTGCGTCCCTTTGCAGGCCGGAGCTCCACGAGCGGATCAGCTGACAGCACCCTTGCATTGGATGTAAGCGTTTCCGTTGCAGACATGCCGACGCCCGCTGAATTGATGCCGGTAGCTGCCCATATCCCGTTTTTATCATCAACACTCGGACACGCTGTGTACCTCATAGGATCGTCCGGCAGCTGTATTTCAAGGTGCGAGATCTTGCTTTTATACTTTCGCGGCTGCTTTGACGGTTCTACTACTATGGTCTTCTTTACATCAAAGTGTCCGTCATCAGTCCTCGAAATCATTGTTGAATTATCATTACTAGCCCTCTTCCCTATAAGTACTGTAGTGCACGACATATTTAGAAAAACCTCCTTTAAATACTGTTATTAATATATCACAAACAATCCATTCAAAATAGAAACAGGCGGATATAATCCTTCTGCTCGTGCCTCGTCGTCACGAAGCACAAACCGTTTCATCAGCCCTCCAATGGCCCCGGGAATAAGTTCCCGGGTTCCTTTTGTCGTCGGGCTGCTGCTCCGGTGTGCTTCAGCTCCTCCTCGGGCCATCTCGCTTCAGGATTATATCCGCCTGTTACTGTTCTCTGTTGTAGATCTCCGATACAGCCCTCTTGTTTCCGCCGATAATGACAAGTGCGAGAGCCGCCTGTATGAGCATAGCGACCATGATTATGGTACGCTCCGGCATCACCTCGCTCGCAAGACCTCCTATCATTTCGCCCAGAAGCGCTCCCAGCATGGACATCATGTTGAATGCTCCGTTAAACCGGCCTTTCTTCTCGTCAGGCACGTAGCTCTGTGTGGCAGATATCCTTATCGTGTATGTTGTAACACCTCCGATGCCTACCATAAAGCACATCGCCATCATGACCGGCACTTTAAAGAACAGATAGAACCCTTCAATCAGGGAGTTGAACAGGTACAAAGCAAGCGCGAGGCTGTATCTTTTTGCCGCCGGTATTCTGGTCTTGTAATGGATACCGCCGCCGATGGTGCGGCCTACTACCGCACAGCCCCAGACAATCATATAGACGTACTCTCCATTGGAGAAGGTGTTCTTGAAATACGGCAGAGTTATGACATTTTCTATCCCGCCCGTGATGAAAATCACCGTGAAGTAGGCCGTGACTGCCAGCAGGCCCTTTTCCCCTGCCAGATATCTGAAGCCCTCTTTCATGTCGGCCAGCATCTGCCTTGTCTTTCCCGCACCCTCGAGAGCCGTGAGCTTTTGCGCCTCTATATACTTTTCATCGGCACCTATGCGGGTCTCCATAACCGCTGCTGCAAAAAAACAAACTCCGTTCGCAGCCAATAATGGCGCTATCCCTATGCCCTTGTACAGAAACGCTGACACAGGCACCATTACCATGGAGACCGTATCAAGGATGCTTTGTATCGAGTACGCCTTCTGGTAATTCCCTTCAGTGATCAGCAGAGGATAGAAGCTGTCGTAAGCGACCATGTATATGCTTTCGATCGATCCGGTAATAAAGCAGCACAGAGCAAATATGGGGAACGAGAACCATCCTGTCGCAAGTACTGCAGCCATAGCGATGAAGAGACCGGCTGATATGAAATCCAGCGTATAGATAGTTTTCTTTCTTGAATACCTGTCAAGTATCGCGCCGGAAAACAGAGGCATTATTATCTGAGGGATTGTAAACATCGCAAGATAAACGGCATAAAGCAGCGTCGACTTCGAAATATCGAGCACCATAAGACTCGTGGCAAAGCCTCCTATGGCATTGCCGAACATGGAGATCACGGTTCCCACCGTTATTATTGTGAAGTCCCGCGTCCACAGGGACGCTTCCGTTCTCCTGCCGTCTTCCATCAGTAATAACCTCTGAATACAAAAATCTGCCCGCATATCCGGGCAGATCCGAAACTGCTTTGGATATACAGTTTTACACAATTATAAACTAGTTTGCCCTTATGAGCATCACCGTGAACCACATCCAGAATGCCCATCCGAGAGTAAAGAGTATAGCGTGCTTCTTCTCGGTATGCACCGCAATAAACTCGCGGATAAGCGCACTCGGCCAGTAATAGAAAGCAACGTGGCTTCCGATTCCCTTGCACTTCAGACCCACCCTGCGGCAGTATCTGAGCGCCCTGTATACATGGTAATTGCTGGTAACCAGCGCCGTATATTTTCTTTCCTCGCGGCTGTCGATAATGTCTTTTGAGAACTTCAGATTCTCAAGAGTAGTAGTCGACTGGTCTTCCATAATAATATCGCTCTCGGGTATCCCCTGCTCCAGCAGATATCTCTTCATGGCCTCGGCCTCCGAAATGCTTTCATCTGAGCCCTTTCCGCCGGAGGGTATGAGCTTTGTAGGTGAAGGATCCTTGCGGTAAACAAATATGGCTTTGTCCAGCCTCTCCTGCAGGAGTCTGGATACCTTATCTCCGTTGATGAGTCCTGCTCCGTGTATTATAACGTAGTCGAAGTCCTTGCTCCTCGGGATTATCATCAGAAAAACCGAGTAGATCATGAATACCAGGAATGAGACCGACCCGTAAATTACTGTCACGGCAATCAGGGAAGTGGCGAGAAATACCGGGGAGTGTAAATACACATCCTGCGCCTCAAGCCCGAACACTTTTGCGTAGAGTATTACATTGTATGCGGTAAGTATCTCCCCCACAAGTATCGCTACACCAAGTGCCAGTGAAAGCAGATGCGCTGCGCAGCGGCCCTCGTTTTTTATCATCACGATCCCGTTGTGTATGAGAAAGAACGGAACTGTAAGGAGAGCTGCCATTATCAGCAGAAACGTCGCATAAAGCATTTCACCCGCCTGGTCTCCTGCTATGTTTACAATAAAAGGGATCATTGAAAGCAGCGCAAGGCAAAGCAGATGGCAGTTACGGTACCTGCTTCTGTCCTTGCTGAAGGAATAGTAGAACATTCCCCAGAATATCAATGTAAACAGTAACATTATCAGTGTCGCGCTCATTTTCCTACCCTGTTGTTGTTTTTTTGTTGATCCGGCTAAACGCCGACGTTTATTATAACGCATGCAGAAAAAAAGGACTACCTCTCCGGCAGTCCTTTCTTTACTTTTATTTCAGAGTTTCTATATCGAACTGTTTCTTGAATTCCGCAAAGTTGTTTTTGAAGAAATCATCATGCCTGAAGCTCGGCTGTTTGTGGTATGCGTGCTTTCCTTCAATCTCGGAAACTGCCTCCAGAACATCCAGAGCAACATTGCTGCAGTGATCTGATATTCTCTCGTAATCTGTGATCATGTCGTTGAAAACGAATCCATGCTCAAGCGTGCACTCCTGTCTGCTGATTCTTTCGACATGGTTAGCCTTCATCGCGTCACAGATATCATCTATTACTTCCTCTAACGGATCCACACGAAGCGCATTGTCATAGCTATTGTTCGCAAAAGAGAAAATGGTAAGATTTACGATCTCCCGGATCGCCTCCTCCAGTGTTTTCAGCTCCTTTAAAGCGCTGTTCGAAAAGACTATCTTCTTTTCGTGAATCTCTTCTATGGATTCTGCGATATTCCTTGCGTGGTCGGATATTCTCTCGAAGTCGGAAAGTACTTTCAGGTCCTTGCTGACTTCTGCGGAATGCTCTTCATCCAGATCAGAAGTAGTGAGCTTGAAGAGATAATTGCCGAGTTTGTCTTCGTAGCGGTCTATCACCCTTTCAAGTTCGACTACCCTCTTGACTCCATCCTTGCTGTATTCCCTTCTGGCATCGATGACGCCCATTACACTTTCCAGTGTCTTGGATGCCATGGAATCAATAACCTCCTTGCTCTGTGCAAGTGCAAGTGTAGGGTGATCGAGGAATCTCGGCTCGAGCTTGTCCATGTCTGCCTTTTCTTCCAGCGCTTCCTGACCCTCCGGGAAAAGCTTGACTACCAGCTTTTCGAGCGCTCCTATCGCCGGTGCCAGAACTATGACCACAGCCAGTCTGTAAAGTGTATTCGTAAGAGCAACAGAGACCATGTTCATCTCCATCGTCATAAACTCGAAATGAGCGATCGCGTTGACGATGTAGAAAAGGCCTCCGACGATCACAGCACCCAGCACATCGATTATGAGATAAACAAAAGCAGTTCTCTTTCCGTTGACGCTGGCTCCGAGAGCGCTGAGCATTACCGGAACCGAAGCTCCGATGCCGATACCCATAAGGATAGGGAAGGCCATGTCAAATTCCAGTGCGCCTGTCCCGGCGAGAGCCTGGAGAATACCGACTGCAGCGCTGGCACTCTGGATAACAGCCGTAACCAGTACACCGATCAGCACTCCGAGCACAGGATTGCTGAAGCTCGTCATCATATCAATAAACTTCGGATCTGTTCTCAGCGGAGCGATAGATCCGGACATCATGCTCATGCCGTACATCAGGACCGCGAAGCCGAGCATTATGCCGCCGATGTTCTTATGTGCTGTCTTCTTCGCAAACATCCACAGCAGGATACCTATTAGGGCTACCACGCCCGTCAGCACCTCAGTGCTGAACATCGAAGCCACTCCTCCGCCTCCGCCCAGGCTGTTGAGGGCAAGTATCCAGCCGGTGATGGACGTGCCGAGGATCGCTCCGAGCACTATGCCGATCGCCTGTTTCACCTGCATCATGCCGGAGTTTACAAAACCTACGACCATTACAGATGTAGCAGATGATGACTGGATAGCTGCTGTTACTCCTGTTCCGAGCAGGATTCCTTTTACAGGATTTCCCGCAAGTTTATACAGGATCATTTCCATTTTGCTTCCCGCTACCTTCTTGAGCGAGTCGCCCATGACCGACATTCCGAAGAGAAACATCGCCACGCCGCCTAATAAGGAGATTATGTTAGTTGCATCCATATAACCTTTCTCCCTTCTCCCTTGTTAAAAAAAGAGACTCATACCGAAAAAACATCGGTAAAAGTCTCGCTACTTCGAACATATCCCGGGGCATATCGGCCCGTACTGACGAAATATGTTACGCACTTTTATGCGCAAGCTACTCCCTTGTTTTCCAAGATAAATATCACACAAAGTATGCTGTAAAGTCAACACTTTAATCAGATACAAGCTGCGCTTATTTGCGATTTATAAAGGTCTCTCTGTCTTTCAGGATCCGAACTTTTCAGCCACTGTTTTAAGGAGCTCTCTTATTTCAAGATGCTGAGGGCAGACTCCCTCGCACATGCCGCATTCGATGCAGTCACCCGGCTTTCCGCTGCCTCCCTCAATAATGGCTTCATAAGTGCTCCACGGGTTGTTCCTGCCGAAAAGGACTTCGCTGTTATAGCAGGAGAACAGATTCGGTATCTTTATCTCCATCGGGCAGTGGTTCTCCTCGACGCAGTATCTGCACTGTGTGCACGGGATAGCTCCGAGAGAGCCAAACACTTCCGCAACCTTGTCGACAGCCTCACGTTCTCTGTCAGTGAGAGGAGCAAAGTCTCCGTCGCAGCAGCTGAAAGTCTTAAGATTATCTTCCATCTGCTCCATGTTGCTCATGCCGGAGAGCACCATCTCCATTCCGTCGAATCCGGCAGCAAACCTGAGAGCATAGCCTGCGTTGCTGCAGTCAGATCCCGTCTCTGCTCTGAGATCGTCGAACACTTTCTGCGCCGCTTCAGGCAGATTGACAAGATTTCCGCCTCTTACAGGCTCCATCACGAGCACAGGCTTGTTATGCTTGCGGCATACCTCATAGACCTTGCGGCTCTCTACGGAGACGCTCTCATAGTCGAGATAGTTGAACTGTATCTGAACTATCTCTACGTCAGGATATTCAGTAAGAATGCGATCGAGCACTTCTGCCTTGTCGTGAAATGAAAGTCCCACGTGGCGCACCTTGCCCTCTGCCTTCAGATCGAATGCTGTATCGTATGCGCGGCACTGCTTGAAGAACTCAAAGTTCTTTGCGTTCTGTGCATGCATCAGGAGGAAGTCGAAATACTCAACTCCGCACGCCTCGAGCTGTGAATCAATCAGCGGTCTGATATCCTCCTCACATTTGAAGTACTCATCCGTGAGTTTATCGGTCAGGACGTACTCACTGCGGTCATGTCTTGAGGTGAGGCATTCCTTTACGGCGATCTCGCTCAGTCCGTCATGATATCCGTGAGCGGTATCGAAGTAGTTGAAGCCTCTCTCGAGGAACAGGTCCACCATTCTGCAGACCTGCCCGTTGTCAATCTTTCCGTCGACCATCGGCAGTCTCATCATGCCGAAAGCTAAATGTTTTTTGTTTTCTTTGAATGCTCTGTTACCCATAATTTTCCCCTTCCAATCAGATCACGTGGGATTCTCTGATTCCTTTGATCAGCTCGTTTTCTTCTTCGTCTTCTCTGTTCCATTCAGGATCATAGAACAGGTTGAGTCTGAGCTCATTTGAGATCTCCCTGAGCAGTTTGCATCCCGCAATGCTGTTGCCCTGGGTATCGAGTGCAGGTCCGAACACACCGATGCCTGCACGTTTATCTGATACTGACAGCAGTCCGCCGCCGACTCCCGACTTGGTAGGGATTCCTACTTTGATGGCAAACGATCCGGATCCGTCATACATACCGCAGGTCAGCATCAGTGTTTTTGCGATGCGGGCGGTTCTAGAAGACATGAATCTTTTTCCGGTGTCGCCGCAGACACCGTCATTAGCCAGTATCACTCCAAGGTTGGAGAGTGAATCTGCCGTGGCGCTCATTGAGCACATTTTTGTATAAAATCTTAATGTATCCTCAACGTCTTTATTCAGGATTCCTTTGCTCTGGAGAAGATACGCTATGGAACGATTTCGTGAGCAGGTCTTCATCTCCGATTCATAGACCGCTTCATTCAGCTCTATTTCCGGATCTGAGCAGATGTTCCTGCTGAATCTCAGAATATCCTGGAACGACAGCTCCGGCAGAAGCAGTCCGCAGAGCGCGAGCCCGCCTGAGTTGATGAGCGGGTTATATGGCTTGGAATTGCTTACATCAAGCTCCACCAGCGAATCGAACGCTTCACCTGACGGCTCCATGCCCACCTTAGCGAACACTTCCTTTCGACCACATAATTCAAGAGCCACTATCAGCATTATGACCTTGCACACTGACTGCATGGTGAACCTGACATCATAGTCACCCATGCTGATCTTTTCGCCTCTGATCGGGTTTATCACTATTCCGAGCTGGTGGGGATCCACCTTTCCCAGCTCAGGTATGTATGTGGCGACCTTACCCTTAGGGATCTCTTCTCTTGCAAGATCCATGCCTCTCTTTATTATCTCTATCGCCTTGGATCTTTCCTGCAGCTTGTATTGCTTGTCTATTACCAGGTTTTCTTCCGGTCCTTTATTATTGATCTCAGCCATGGCTACCCCCTTTCTGCTTCTATTCTACTCCGTTTCCGGGTTCATATGAAATATGTTTTGCAAGATCCCAGACACTCTGCACTTCCGGGCTCATCTCCTGTGATGATGATCTCAGCACACAGATATCTCTGTACATGGTCGAGTCCGCAAACGGAATCCTCTTGACGTTAAAACTGTCGAGTATCGGAAGTATCGGCATTATTGCCACTCCGGCACCCATGGATACCGATGCTGCAATGGAACTGTATTCGTCCGCCTCGATTATCGTGTTCGGCTCAAATTCAGCCTTTCTGAATTCTTTCTCAAGCTGATGATAAGTCAGTGTCTCATGGTTCAGCGAAATGAAGTATTCCCCGGCTATATCCGACAGAGTGACCGACTCGGCATCCGCGAGGCGGTGTGTGGCAGGAACTATCAGATAAAGCTCCTGGCGGTAGATCGGGATGTAATCGATGGAAGTCAGTTCAGGCTTTCCGGCGATGAGAAGATCAAGCGATCCGTTCAGGAGCTGCTCTATGAGTTCCCCCGCCTTTCCCTGGCGGAAGCGGAAAGCGATCTGCTCATTTCCCTGATGCATGTAAAATCTGTTTACGAATTCAGGCAGAGCGGAGAAACTTACGCTGTAGATATATCCCATGCTGATCCCTCCCGATGAAGGGACTTTCATTTCTCTCAGGCGCTCAGTGCCTTCAGAAAGCTCAGCAAGAGCTCTCTTCGCATACGGAAGAAACTCCTCTCCGTATTTGGTAAGGGTCACTCTTTTGCCGTTCTTCTCAAACAGCGGCACCCCCAGCTCCTGCTCAAGCTTGTTAAGCGCATAGCTCAGACTTGGCTGTGATATATAAAGGAGGCGCGACGCACGCGTGTAGTGGAGCACCTCGGCCGTAACACAAAAGTATCTTAGCTCCTGAAGCGTCATATTCGTTCCTCCCTTCCATCAGCAAACAGATCAGCGCTGAGCGTCTGCCATCTGTCCAGCAGAAATGCCAGCGCGAGCATGTCTGCGCTGCCACCCGGCGACAGGCTGCGGCTTATCAGCTCCCCGTCCAGTACTTTCAGCGCTTCGATGCGTTCACCGGCAGGCATCCCGGATATACGCGCAGCCTCATGCATCACAAATCCGAGGCCTTCCCTGCCTCCGCGGTGAAGCAGATTAGTGTCTTCGAGCGAAGCCATGGAGTCGCAGAGCGCAAGAGCAGCGGGCTCATCGCAGCCGTTATCTCTATAAAAAGCGAGACGCTCCATGCAGTACAGCGCGTCAGGGAACCCCGCTGCGGCTTCCCCCGTAGCACCTCTTGCACCGTATGTTTTGTATACTGCCCCTCCGTTGGTGACCGGAGCAGCAAGCGTTTCCCTGAGCCTGATCTCAGCGTCCTCACAGGCCAGATCAGCCGCGTGGCTTACACACGAACCTCCTTCAATAAGGGCCCTGCCCATACCGGCGAGCAGCAGACCCATAGAATATATAAGGCCCTTATGGGTATTGACGCCGCCCGTAGCAGCGAACATCTCTTTTTCGGCTTTTATGCCGCGCTCGCGCAGCACAGCGATGCCGCAGCGGTCCATTCCCAGCAGCGCGGCATCCTCAAAGTACGAAGCGAGCGCATCCGCACTTTTCTCAAATAAAGGAACGTCCATATCTGAATGGGCGCCGTTATTGTTCATGTCTACAAGTCCCGGTTTCGGAGTCGTATACAGCTCGTCCAGGAGGGAGTCATGCGCGGCTTTGGACAGCTTTCCGGCGCAGAATCCTCTGAGCAGATCAGCTGTCGCCCTCTTCACTTCTTCGAGGCCGTGCCTCCTGCTCCTCGCGCACTCCGCAGCGTAGGTATCGCAGATAAGACAGCGCCTGCCTTCCGCTCTTGAGAGCTTGCTCCCGCCCGGCACTATCACATCAAAGTCATAGAGCCTTGCAGCGGAGAATGAGTCCTCCACCTTCTCGAGCATCGCTTTCACCTGCGCCCCCTCTTCATCGATCAGCCAGAAGGCTTCGCTTCCGGTCACTTCATCGAGAGAGAACTCCTTAAGGATCCTGAAGCCGAGCGAATTCATCTCTTCTGCTCCGGCATTGAAGAGCATGCGCGTCATAGGGGTGCGCTTAACATCACCAGCGATGTTCATTGTAAGACAAACAAGGCACTGCCCCGTGCCGGCGTCTTCGAGCATCTTATTCTGTATCACGACCCGTCTTTCGCGGGCTTCTAGCATCTGTTCAAGATCAACGCTGTATGACTTCATAGGTGCTTTCCGGTACCATCTCTCTGATCTTCTCAAACTCACCGTCTTTTATAAGACTTCTCACCTTGCCCGCACTGATCTCCGACAGGCGCGGTATCTCTTCAAAAGCGATGCCATTCGCGGGCAGCAGTTCCTTCATCCGCTCGTTGTAAGCGCGGGTAACAGGAGAGAAAGGCTCCTCACCGGCAAAACGTATGCTTATGTTCAGCGCAGGAGCTATGCGCTTGCAGAACAGCTCTATGTCGAGATCTGACTTCACCAGATCGGCGCGGGACTCTTCCCTTATAAAATACGCAGGGAAAGTAGCGCGCGATATAAGATAAAGGTCACTTTCGAATACGTGGCAGCTCTCTATGTCTGCCGTTCCCTTTCTGATCATCCCGAGCCGCTCCTCCGGGCTGAACATCGAGCCCTTCTCGGATACTGCGAAAACATACAGGTTATCGCAGTGCGAGGCGGCATATTCGATCAGGTGGCGGTGTCCCAGGGTGAAAGGATCGCAGTTGCAGACCACGGCTCCGCATATTCCGTCATACTTCGGAATGGACTCCAGAAATCTTTCCAGGCCGCCCTTTCTGTTCTCGAGCAGCACAGCATCTGGCGTTTCAATCACCGTATGGAACCCCATTGACCTGAACATGCGCAGGTTCTCCGGTTTTGTGCACAGAAAGAGCCTTTGGAGGCCTCTGGCGTACGCTTCAGATATCAGGGCGGAAAGGACAGCAGCCATCGCACCCTGGCCTTCCGCGTCAGAGTCGACAGCGAGCTGTTTTACCGTATGCCCTGCCAGAGCCCCGCACGCAATAAGATCGCCGTCTTCAGTCATCAGCGCTACTATATCCGCATCACCTTCATCACGCAGACCGCACGACTCAAGAAGGCTCTGATATTCCTTATGCTGCCGTTCAGACAGAGGTGTGTTGTAGATTGAAATTCCCATAGTTGATGTAATATTTAATGTGTCCCTTTAGTATTCACATGTGATCAGTGAGTCAGAGCTCATCCAGAGGACTTTTCTGAATTTTGATAAAAAAACAGGAATATACCTTACTATATTTAGCAAACCCGCAAGCAGATCAACCGCGTGATAATATATACAGCATTTCAGCTTAACAATAACGTTTGCTTTTGTTGTTATCGTCAACTCAAACTCCCGCAAGGGGAAGACTGCATGGATATGTACCATAATCCGGCTTGCAATTGCTAAACATATAATTTATAAGTCCGAATTATTTATCAAAAGTTTTTAAAGTCCTATCCAGGCCTTATTCTCATATAATTTTTATCCATCTAGCTGATAAATCTTTCACGGATAAGAAAAACCAGGCAGAACAATGCTGCCTGGATCTGTAAAAACAGTGTATTATTTAAGTTTTTCCTCAAGGCGCTCGCGTATAGCCGCGATGAAGTCCTTTGTGAGGACAGCCTTAGCCTCCATGCCTTCTACGAGTCCGACCAGGTCCTTGGTCATGATACCGTCATTTAATGTATCAATGCATGCTTCCTCGAGTTTATCTCCGAATGCCTGCAGATCTTCGAGTCCGTCCATCTCCCCGCGCTTTCTGAGAGCGCCGCTCCATGCAAAGATGGTAGCCATCGGGTTGGTCGATGTCTCTTCGCCGTTCAGGTATTTGTAATAGTGACGTGTCACTGTGCCGTGAGCAGCTTCATACTCGAACTTGCCGTCAGGACTGCAGAGCACGGATGTCATCATTGCGAGCGAACCGAACGCAGTGGATACCATATCGCTCATGACATCACCGTCGTAGTTCTTGAGAGCCCATATGAAACCGCCTTCGCTGCGGATAACACGCGCAATGGCGTCGTCGATCAGTGTGTAGAAGTATGTGAGACCGAGCTCATCGAACTTCTCCTTATAGCACTCATCGTAAACCTTCTGGAACACGTTGCGGAAGTGCATGTCGTACTTTTTCGAGATCGTATCCTTTGCAGAGAACCAGAGATCCTGCTTTGTCTCCACTGCGTATTTGAAGCACGAATGAGCAAACGACTCGATTGAGGAGTCCTTGTTATAGATGCTCTGCAGAATGCCCGGGCACTCGAAGTCATAGACTGTCTCACGGTACTCAGCTCCGTTTTCACCCGTGAACACGAGCTCTGCCTTGCCCTTCTCAGGAACGCGGTATTCAGTTCCCTTGTAGAGGTCGCCGTAGGCGTGACGGGCAACGGTGATAGGTTTTTTCCAGTTGCGTACTACAGGCTTGATGCCATCGATAGTGATAGGCGCACGGAACACCGTGCCGTCAAGGATCGCACGGATGGTGCCGTTCGGGCTCTTCCACATCTCGTGCAGATTGTACTCTGTCATACGCTGAGCATTCGGTGTGATGGTAGCGCACTTTACGCCTACGCCATACTTCTTGATCGCTTCTCCGGCGTCTTTTGTGATCTGATCGCCCGTCTCATCACGGACAGGAAGTCCGAGGTCGTAGTATTCAGTTTTGAGGTCTACGAAAGGCAGGATGAGCTCATCCTTTATCATTTTCCAGAGTATCCTTGTCATCTCATCCCCGTCCATCTCGACGATAGGGGTGGTCATTCTGATCTTTTCCATTTTTTCTCCTTATTTATCTCCCGGATCCTAAATTTCCTTTATCTGTCTTACAACATCCATGATGGTGCCGTCACGGGCTTCGATGATTCCTACTATCCTGTCCTCGAACTCAACTTTGTCAGGTTCGCCGACTATTGAGTAGGCTATGTCACGAAGTTCCTCGATAGTCTTAAGCGGTACACAGTTCGCTTCTTTGAGAGCCTTCAGAATATCCTGTCTTGCCGGATTGACTGCTACTCCATAGTCTGTAACGACAACGTCGATACTCTCACCAGGTGTTGTGACAGTCGTGACGTCGGTGCAGATAGCCGGGATCCTGCCCTGAAGCAGCGGACATATGACTATCGCGCACTTTGCTCCCTGCGCTGTATCAGGGTGTCCTCCCTGCGCGCCGGTGATCATGCCGTCAGATCCTACAACTACATTGCAGTTGAAGTGCACATCCACCTCGAGCGATGCCAGCACTACGTAGTCGAGTTTGTTTACGACAGCGCCCTTGTTGAGAGGATTCGCGTAAACAGCAGCCGGTATTCTGTGATGGTTTACGTTCTTAAGGCTCCTGACCGCGTCGAGGTCGAAATCCTGTACGTCGAGCATGACATCTGCCATGCCGTCCTCGAGGAGCTTGCACATTGCCTTTGTAAGTCCTCCGACGCCGAAGCCCATGCGTATGTTGCGCTCCCTCATGATGTCTGCGAGGTACTGTGTCGAAGCGATCGATGCTCCGCCTACACCCGTCTGATAAGAGAAGCCGTCCTTGAACCAAGGTGTATTTACTACTACATCGGTGCAGTACTGCGCCATAAGCAGTTTTCTCTGATCGGTCGTCGGCTTTGCGGCACCTGTCGCGATCTTTGACGGTATGCCTATCTCATCGACAACGCACACATAGTCTACCTTTGTCTGTGATATGTGAGCCGGGAAGTTAGGGTACGGAACCAGGCAGTCTGTGATAGCCACGCAGTGATCGGCGTGGTTGCCGTCGACGATGGCATAGCTCAGTACGCCGCAGTCCGCCTTGCCGCCGATACCTCTCAGGTTTCCGTAATCGTCAGCAGTCGGCGCGCCTATGAAAGCGATGTCGATGTGGCTCTCGCCTGTCGCTATCGATCTTACACGTCCGCCGTGCGAACGCATTATAGCCAGTCCCTTCAGCTTGCCCTTCGAAATAGCCTCACCGATGCCGCCTCTTACACCTGAGGATTCGATGTTCGTGATAGTGCCGTCCTCGATCATCGGTACGAGCGCGCTGTGCGCCTTGCCGAGCGAGGATGCGCAAATTCTTATATCTTTGAGACCCATATCGTGGATCTCTTTCATCACCATATTGACTATCAGGTCTCCCTCGCGGAAGTGATGGTGGAACGAAACCGTCATTCCATCGTGCGCTTCACACTTCTCAAGAGCTTCCCTGATATTCGCTACCAGTTTGGATTTCTGGTTGTTCATTACCGGACGTATTGTAGGTCCGTGCAGTTTGATCGGCTTGTCGTCACGGTAATAGTTACCCTGAAAAGGCTCTTTCCCGGTGATCTCGATTATCTCTTCCGGGATCTCTCTTCCTACTGCGTTTTTCATGCTACAGATCCCCCTTGTATACACCTGATGCCTTGGCCAGAGCTATGGTTCTCTTCGCGCCGTCGTAGAACGCTATGTCTATCATCTTGCCGTCCACCGTGAAAACTCCTATACCCTGAGCTTTCTTGGTTTCGATCTCCTTGATGACCTTCTCTGCGAAGATGACCGACTTTTCGCTTGGCGTGTAGATCTCATGAACGACCGGGATCTGACGCGGATTGACTATGGATTTGCCGTCAAAACCCATCGCATGAATGACTTCGACTTCCTTTCTGAAACCTTCCATATCGTCCAGGTTAGTCCATACCGTATCGAAGCACTGCACCTTTGCTGCTCTTGCCGCTATTACCATGTGCTGTCTGGCTCCCATGAACTCTACACCGGTTCCTGAAATCGGCACCTGGAGGTCCTTGGAATAATCTCCTCCCGAAAGGGCGATTCCGAAGAGTCTCTCCGACGAGTCGCAGATGCTCATGGCATTGATGACACCTCTCGCGGATTCGAGAGCAGCCATGATGAGCACGCTTCCCTCCGGTCTGCTGAACTCTCTCTCCGCCTCGGCGATGGCGTACTCAACTGTACGTACATCGTCAGCAGTCTCCGTCTTAGGGATGCGGATAGAATCGCATCCTCCTGCAACGGCACATCTTATGTCCTCGCGCCAGAGATTGGTATCCAGCCCGTTGATACGTACTACTCTCTCTACGCCCCTGTAATCTATCTCCTGCAGAGCGTGATAAAGCGAATACCTCGCCGCGTCTTTCTCTCTCTCAGCTACCGCATCCTCGAGGTCCAGCATGATCGAATCCGGTTTATAAACATACGGATCCTTTATGAGGCTCGGTTTCTGGCAATTCAGAAACATCATTGTGCGGCGCAGGCGGTATTTGTCAGGATTGCTCATCTTATCATACCTCCCCAGTTGATCCTGCCTTCATATTCAGCGGCGCGCATAGCTGCGCATTCCACTCTTGCCTTGATAGTACAGTCCAGCGCGCCTTTATCAACAATGCTCACTCTGGCATTGCGTACTCCGAGGCGCCTCAGGGTCGTCAGCGCGACCTTTCTTATCTGCCTTCCGTACTGCCTTATTACAGAACTTTCGAGCTCGAGTTCGATGCCCTTTTTCGCCGGCTCGATAGTGACCATACAGTCGCTGCTCTCGAGAGTACCGGCTACTGCGGTTTTTTTGATTTCCATGGTGTTCCTCCCGGTAAATCCTTACTCATTCTGTGCCGCATAGTAATTCATGAGGCAGCCTTCGAGGATTATCTCTTTTTCGTCAGCTGTGAGGCCTTTTACATAGAGAGTCAGATCACTGACTGATCCGTCTTTGCGTACAGCCTTTGCAGGGATCTCTTCCTGTCCGCTTTCGATCGCAGCGCGGATACCCGGCACGAATACGAAGTCGCCATCTTCATACGGGAACTCATCTCCCTCTGCCAGGGTGAACGGCAGGATGCCCCAGTTGATGCAGTTGCTGCGGTAACGCTTTGTGGCGTACTCGTAGCAGATGTTGGCGAAACCGCCAAGCACTTTCTGACACGATGCTGCCTGCTCTCTTGCAGACCCGTCGCCCGGCTTATTGGCAAACACGCACGAACCAAACTGTGTGTTCTTCAGGAGCTCATCGGCATCTCCGACAGCGCTGAGAGCTTTGACCATTTTAGCCGGCTTTTCTCCCTCACGGCGTGCAGCCTCATCAGCAGCTACTGCCTTTGAACGGCCGACATATTCCGGAACGCGGCGTGAAAGCGCGAATTCCGAGAGGCGGAGCGGATTGCTCCTGTAAGAGCTTGTCTCTCCCGAAGGTATGAGCTCATCAGTCGTTGTGACAGGATCTCTGATCACTGCCGCCAGCTCAAGCAGCATATTATCTGCCAGTTCGTACATCTTAGGCCAGTCGGTGATGTTCGGTCCCAGAATGAGCTCGGTATCAGGTTCTGCCTTGCCGAATCCATAGTAGCAGCGTTTTTTGTATACTTCATTATCGAATGTGTACGGTACCTGTTCTGTATCGTAATCTATATCTGTTGCTGCGGTTATGTATCCGCCGTTTTTAGCTGTTGCAGCTATCGATCTTGAATCCATCAGGGCAACAGCGCTTATCTGACCCTCGCCCGGTTTCGAGCCTTCACGGTTAGGGAAGTTTCTCGTTGTATGGCGGAGAGAAAGACCGTTGTTTGCCGGCACGTCTCCTGCTCCGAAGCAAGGTCCGCAGAACGATGGCTTTATAACTGCGCCGGCCTCAAGCAGAGCCTCTGTCTTGCCTGCGCGGGTGAGAGCCAGGCTCGTCGGAACGCTTGTAGGATAAACTGAAAGTGAGAAGTAACCGTTGCCGGTGCTTCCGTCTTTAAGGATATCTGCCGCTTCTACGATATTGTCGAAGATACCGCCCGAGCACCCTGCGATGATTCCCTGATTGGCCAGTACTCCTTTATCGCTGACCTTCGACCTGAGATCGAGGTGAGCTTTAGGGAACTTCTTAGCAGCTTCTGCCTCGACGCCCGCAAGTATCTCATCGGCATTTTCGAGGAACTCGTGTATTGTATATGCGTTTGAAGGATGGAATGGAAGAGCGATCATCGACTCCATCTTGTCGAGCTCGATTGTTATGATCGCATCGTAGTATGCGCCTTCCTTCGGCTCAAGCTTCTTATAGCACTCAGGACGTTTGTGGATCTCATAATACTTTCTGATCTCTTCATCTGTAGCCCAGATGGATGAGAGGCAGGTGGTCTCTGTCGTCATTACATCAATGCCGCTTCTGAAGTCGTAAGGCAGATACTCAAGTCCCGGTCCTGCGAATTCAAGCACTTTGTTCTTGACCAGTCCCCGGCTGAATGTCTCTTTCACGAGAGCGATCGCTACATCATGCGGACCGATGCCCTTTTTAGGCTTACCGGTCACATAGCAGAGTACGACTTCAGGCGGTGTGATGTCCCAGGTGTTCTTCAGAAGCTGCTTTACGAGCTCCGGCCCGCCTTCGCCTACTCCCATGGTGCCAAGAGCGCCGTAACGTGTATGGCTGTCTGATCCGAGTATCATGTTTCCGCATGCTGCCAGTTCTTCTCTTGCGTATGAGTGTATGACGCTCTGATTTGCCGGAACATATATACCGCCGTATTTCTTTGCAGCAGACAGACCGAATACATGGTCGTCCTCATTGATGGTGCCTCCGACAGCGCAAAGGCTGTTGTGGCAGTTTGTCATTGCATAAGGGATCGGGAACTCCCTGAGGCCGCTTGCTCTGGCAGTCTGGATGATCCCGACGTATGTGATGTCATGCGACACCAGCGCATCAAAGCTGATATGGAAAATTCCGTCATCAGATTGGGCACGGTGTGCGTTCAGAATCTGATAAGCAATCGTGCCGTTTCTTCCGGCACATTTGTCAGCATCCTGTGCTGCATTCTGAGGAGCACCATTATGCCATTCGGTACCCTGCTGATAATACTTGATCATTGTTTCCTTCCTTTCCTGAAACAACAAGGGTTCATTTTTTTGTGATAATTAATAAAACCATCTACAATTTGATTATAGAAGTAGGATTATTTGAATTCCAATACAATTTAACCAAAAAATGATAGAGGATGTCTATCATTTTTGTTTTTTCTTGTTTTTCTTTTGCAGCGATTATTCAACCAGGCGCAAAGCTCCAATAAGCCCGCCTGATTGTAGCGGTAGGCGCCGTCAGCAGACGCCGGGAGCTTCAGCTCCTGAGAGCGTCGGTCGGGGATTGCTTAATTTGCAAATACCTTCATTCTTTATTGACAACGGGCGCCAAAAGGGTATACTAAATTGTATACAATGATATGAAACGTATGGAAAATGTGAGGTGTATCATGGATATCATCAACGGAGAAAAAACAAGCCAGCCACTGTCGGCCGGACTATATGCAGAGCTTCAGAAAGACATACTCTCTGGTGCCATTCCTGATGGAAGCAAGCTCACCGAACAGGCTGTCTGCAAACGATACGGCGTGAGCAGGACTCCGGTAAGAGAAGCGTTCAGGCAGCTCGAAGCTGATGGCCTGATCGAAAACATCCCTAACCGCGGAGCCTTTGTCACAGGTCTCACAAAACGCGACATCTCAGACCTCTTCGACCTGAGGATACGCTTCGAAGTCCAGGCTGTTGAATGGGCTATCAAACGCATGAGTCCCGAAGAGATCGATGCGCTGGCTGAAAGCCTGGAATTTATGGAGTTCTACACCCTGAAAGACGATGTAGACAAGGTGCTTGCTTTCAACACACAGTTCCATAATGTAATATACGCCGGTACCAAGAACCGTATGATACAGAAGACTCTGTCCATCTATCATACTTATCTGAAATACTCAGCGCCTCATAAAACATATACAGAGGAAAGCCTGAGAGCCATCCTTGAAGAGCACAAAGCTATTTACGATGCCTTCGAGGTCAGAAATGCAGCCGCAGGGCGTAAAGCGATGGAGTATCACATGGAGCAGTCCAAACTCCGCCGTATAGCGCAGTATTTCTAAACTGTCATACTACCTCAGGCGTACAGTGCATATGCGCCGGCCCGAGCACTCGGAATCCCTCTGCATGCATGCACATGTTCCGGAGTCCATAATCTGCCGAACGCAGCTTCAGATATATCTGAAGCTGTTTTGTTTCTGCGTTTTCAGCAGGAAACTGGCTGATGTGGCAGCCGAAAAGCGCTTCATTCTGCAGTCTGAACATCTCCTTTGTTACTCTGACATAACGGTTAGGCTTTGCGGTCATGTAGTATGCGATGCCCTTCACATCTGCGGAATCAGCACCTTCTCTGCCCATTATGCCCGGATAAGGAGCCAGATATGCTATATGCGATGCGGCCCTGCCTGTATTCAGATGATCTATGTGGCACTCTCTGCCAGTGCAGTGATCCGGAGCGAATATAAGATCGGGTTTGCAGTCACCGACAGTCTTCGCTATCCCTTTTAACATATCATCATAGTCATAAAAGCCGCCGTCGCACAGATCAAGAAAACGCACATCCTTTACACCCAGATGCTCAGCAGAAGCCAGAGATTCCTTCTTTCTCAGTTCAGCAAGTTCATCACCTTTTACGCCTCCGGCATGTCCGTCGCCGTATCTTCCATCGGTAAGAATAAGAAAGGTAATTTTTTTATCGGCAGCCGCCAGTTTGGCGACCGTTGCACCGGCGCCAATCTCTATGTCATCGGGATGCGGTCCGATGAACAGATAGTTTGTGAACGATTCTATCTTTGGCGCGGAAGCCGCTATTTTCAATGCCAGTTTTGTCAGACCCATGTCATTCTCCTGTCTCAGCCATCGTGTTCTGAGCTGTTTTACCTATTATAGCGTGTTTTTTGCAGTTTATTGTAGTATTATCAGAACATCCATACATATATGGAATCAGTTGTTCAGGGTATCAAAAGAGAAAGAGATAATTATGAATTTTGTTTTCATATCACCAAACTTCCCGGAAAACTTCCGGAATTTCTGCGACAGACTGCATAAAAACGGCGTCAACGTTCTGGGCATCGGAGATGCTCCGTATGACTCGCTTAACGATGATCTTAAAAGATCTCTGACTGAGTATTATAAAGTAGATTCCATGGAGGACTATAACCAGGTCTACCGCGCGGTCGCATTCTTCGCCTTCAAGCACGGGCGTATCGACTGGATCGAATCCAACAACGAGTACTGGCTGGAGCTCGACGCAAAGCTGAGAAAAGATTTCAACGTAACCACAGGTGTGCAGCCTGAAGAGCTGTCACTATGGAAGAGCAAGGCGGCCATGAAGCCTGTTTACAGGGATGCGGGCATTCCTTCCGCGCGCCAGCACCGTGTATCCACCATAGAGGATGCGCTGGGATTCATAGATGAGATCGGCGGTTATCCGGTTTTCGCAAAGCCGAATGTAGGAGTAGGCGCAAGCGCGACTTATAAGATAGAAAGTGATGAGGATCTCAAGGCATTCTTCAGCGAAGTTTCGGGCAGGGACTACGTAATGGAGGAGTACATCGTTGGAGACATCTACACTTATGATGCCATTTGCGATCAGAACGGAGAGCCTATTTTTGAATCTTCCTTCAGATGTGTAAATGTCGCTGACTCTGTAAACGACGGTACGGAAGCAATCATTTTCGTACTGCCTGATGTTCCTGACCAGCTGCGCGATTACGGACGCAAAGCCCTGAAAGGATTCAGGGTAAAGAGCCGCTTTGTGCATTTCGAATTCTTCAGACTGACTGAAGCCCGCAAGGGTCTTGCCGATGTGGGAGATTTTGTAGGGCTTGAAGTAAACATGCGTCCTGCGGGCGGATTCATACCTGACATGATGAACTATTCCCACTCAACAGATGTATATCAGATCTGGGCTGACATGGTGTGTTACGGTCAAAGCAGAAAGGCTCAGGACGGGTCTGACCGCTTCTGTGTATATATCGGCACCAAGGATACGTTCAAGCATACGCATGGTCACGATGAGATACTGGCACGTTATGGCAGCAGAATAACCATGTGTCAGCGCATGCCGGATGTCTTTGTGGATGCCATGGGCAACCAGATGTACATGGCGCTGCTTGACACGGAAGATGATGTGCGCGAATACGTCAGCTTTGTACTGGATGAACAGGCACCGCTGCTGATGCCGTCCCTGTACGCATGATAAGGTATATAACATATGTAAATAAATCACTATAAAAGAGACGGCAGGCAAGCCGTCTCTTTTACTTTATCAAATATTGATGATGCTATTCCTTGGCTGCTGCCTTGAGTGCTGCAACGACGTCTTCGATGTTGTCCATTGCCATGACCTTATCAGCAAGCGCATCAGCTTCAGCTTTTGACCATTTTGAAATAATGGAGCGTGCTGTAAGAACAAGGACAGGGTTTACACTGTATTCGTCAAGTCCGAAAGACATGAGCAGCGGGATCATGAGAGGGTCCGCAGCTGCCTCTCCGCACATTCCTACAGGTATACCTGCTTCCTTTGCAGCCTTGATGATCTGTCTGATGGAGCGGAGAACTGCAGGCTGGAATGCCGAGTACAGATAAGCAACCTTCGCATTGCCTCTGTCAACTGCCATTGTGTAACCGGTAAGGTCATTTGTACCGATCGAGAAGAAGTCTGCCTCTTTTGCAAGCAGATCTGCTATTGCAGCAGATGCCGCTGTTTCTGTCATGCAGCCGACCTCGATGTTTTCGTCAAATGCGATTCCTTCTGCCCTGAGATCATCCTTGATTTCAGCGACGAGCTTTTTGACCGCCCTCACCTCTTCTACTGTGGTAACAAGAGGTACCATGATCTTGGCCTTGCCGAAAGCGCTGGCTCTTGTTATTGCGCGGAGCTGCACCTTGTACATGTCCGGATTAGCGAGGCAGTACCTGACAGCCCTGAATCCGAGGAACGGATTCTCTTCTTTCTCAAAGTCCATGTAAGGAATGTCCTTGTCACCGCCGATATCCAGTGTACGGATGATGACAGTCTTGCCTTTCATGGTCTCAAGTGCTTCCTTATATGCTTCAAACTGCTCTTCTTCGGTAGGAAGGTGCGTGTTGTCCATGAACAGGAACTCCGAACGGAACAGGCCAACGCCTTCGCCGTCGCATTCCATGGCTTTTTTCGCATCCTTTGGAGTACCGATGTTGCAGAAGATCTCAAGCTTATCTCCATCAGCAGTAAGAGTTTCCTTGCCGATGAATTTCTTCAGTTCTTCTCTCTTCTTGATGAATTCTTCGCGCTTGTCGACGTATTTTGCAAGGACATCACCTTCAGGATTGATGAATACATCACCTGCTGTGCCGTCTACAATGGCTGCATCCTTGTCTTCGACCAGATCCACGATCCCAGGAACTGATAACACGGCCGGGATCTCAAGGGCTCTTGCGAGAATTGCGGAGTGAGAAGTAGGGCCTCCAACCTCTGTTATGATTCCGGCGACATTTTCCTTAACTATCTGTGATGTCATGGATGGTGTCAGATCCTTGCAGACAAGCACGGTTCCCTTTGGAACCTTTCCGATCTCAATGTCCTTTACGCCGAGAAGCTTTTTGAGAATGCTTACCTTGACGTCTGCGATATCGGATGCTCTCTGCTTCATCATCTCATCATCCATAGTGGAAAATATGCCATAGAACATGTCGCAGACACCTGTTAGTGCAGCTTCAGCGCACTGTCCGGCATCTATCATGCTGAACATCTCTCCCGACATTGACGGGTCGGAAATCATGACTGCATGACCCAAAAGGATTTCTGATTCTTTTTCACCGATGTTTTTCTTAACATCTTCGGCCATTGCATATGTTTCTTCTACGAAATCATCTATGGCCTTCTGGAAACGGGCTTTCTCTGCGGCTGTATCCGAGACCATCTTTGCTTCAAAAGAAAGATCCTGCTCTATTATGCGGCAGATGCTGCCAATTCCGATTCCGCGCGATGCTGCAATTCCTTTGTACATTTTTTATTCCTCCGTTAATAAATGCTCCCCTGCAAAAAATTGCAGGGGAGCAGAGAAGATTTACTTATTAATCAGTCTCCCATTCCGGAATCGATGAAAGCTGTGATTTCAGCGAGAGCTGCTTCTTCATCCGGACCGTCGCATACGACCTCGATCTGAGAACCGCATTTGATGAGAGCGGTCATCAGAAGCATAACGCTCTTAGCGTTGAAGTCCTTACCGTTGTGCTTAACTGTAATGTTGCTCTGGTACTTAGCTGCCATCTGGGAAAGAAGGCTTGCCGGACGCATGTGCATTCCCAGTTCATTGTTGATTGTGAATTCTTTTGATACCATAATAAATCTCCTTGACTACTTATCAGTTTGAATTATACCGACTCCCTGCATATTAATTTTACAACATCTGCAGGGGTCTCGGCAAGATATGTTACACCGGCACTTATCAGTTCCTGCCGGTCCCCATATCCATAGAGAACTCCGATGGATCGGATTCCTGCTTCGCCGGCGCCCTCAATGTCAAACCTGCGGTCGCCGACCATTACAGCCTGTTCATTATGAAAATGATCTGTTCTGGTTGTTGCCAGAAAACTAAGTGCTTTCTTAAGCAGTGAGCCTTTATCGGTCTTCTTATCTTCTCGAGCCGGCCCTATGACTGCCTGAAAATACTGATCTATTCCTGTGTGTTTTAAAACGGTCTCAGCCATATCCCGGGGCTTGGCTGTCACAACAAGAAGTATTCTGCCTGCATTCCGAAGAGTCTCGAGCATCTGCTCCACGCCTTCGTAGATAGAAACGTTATAAATTCCTTCTCTGTCGTAGGCTTCGGTAAAATATGCATTTGCCCGATCCGCTTCTTCCGCACTCATATTGTAGAATTTCTGAAAAGACTCCCACAGTACCGGACCGATCATTCTCTTCATATCCTTACGATCCCCCGGATGGACCCCTGACTTCTCCAACGCATATGTTATCGAGTCATAAAGTCCTTCCTCAGACTTGATAAGTGTACCGTCCAGGTCAAAAATGATGTACTGGTAAAGCGCCTCCATTCTTCTCTTCCTTAAAATCTTAGGATGTGATCCACGGAACAGGTCCATGGATCACATCTGTTGTTTTTAGTACAGACCGATGCTGAAAGCAAATGCGATCAGAACTGCAAGAGGTCCTGTTACGATACGCGAGAACAGAACTGCAGGAACGCCGTACTCGATTGTCTCAGGCTCAGCTTCTCCGAGCGAAAGACCTACCGGTACGAAGTCAGCTCCGACCTGACCGTCGATAGCGAACAGAGCAGGAAGAGCATATCTTGCAGGGATAGCGCCTGTTGCGAACTGTGCACCGAGGAGTGTACCTACGATCTGAGCGATTACAGCTCCAGGTCCGAGGATCGGTGACAGGAACGGCAGCGAGCAGATAACGCAGATTACCAGCATGCCCGGAAGTGTTCCGCACAGAGGAGCGATCGTGTTAGCGATTACGTTACCAAGTCCGCTCGCACTGATGATACCGAGAATTGTACTTGTGAACGCCATGAACGGCAGGATGTTCTTGATGACCATGTCAATGGTCTCACGGCCTGCCTGGAAGAACTGGCCTACTACGTAGCCGACACCCTTACCGAGACGAACTACGAAGCCCTGCTTCTTTCCTTCGTTAGCTGCTGCGATTTCTGCCTTAGCCTCTGCCTTTGTCTTAGGACCCTTGTCCTCAGCAGGTGCTGCAGCTGCTGCAGCTGCTGGTGCTGCGGCCTCAGCCGGAGCATCACCTACTACCTCGATGTCCTTTTCACGGACAGCGGAGCAATAGATATCTTCTGTGATGAACATTGCCAGAGGACCGGACTTTCCAGCTGGCATAAGGTTTACTGTGTAGATTCCCTTCTTAGGATAAACGCCGCATCTTGCTGTTCCGCCGCAGTCTACTACTGCAACCATGACCTCGTCGTCAGGAAGGGTTGTCTTCCAACCGTCTACTGCTTCTCCGCCTGTGAGCTCAGCGATCTTTGCTGCAACAGGGTGGATTCCGCCGCCAGTTACGCTAAGAACTGTATGGCACTTTTCGGTTGGTGTGATTGTGAGAGGGCCGCCCCAGCCGCCGTCTCCAGCGTTGATTTTAATCGTCTTATACATGTTCTTTCCTCCCCTCACTACTTATCTCTTGTCATGAATGCATAGATTCTTTCAGTGAGAAGACCTCTGATAAGAATAACTATGAGACCGACGATGAAGTAACGAACAGCAAGGCCGCCTGTGCTGAGTCCTGCTTCCTGCAGACCTGTTGCGATTCCGAGGAATACGAACAGCTCGCCGGCGTTTGCATGTGGGAAAAGACCTGTGATCGGGTGTACAAAGCTTACTGTTGCGTCATAGTAAGCAGGTTTGTACTTCTCGTCTACGAAACGTCCGAATGTGTAGCACATCGGGTTTCCGAGGAAGAATACTGCCATAAGAGGGAGCAGCGTATATCTGAGTACTGCGAATCTTGTGATCTTTCTGGCAAATGCCTCTACCTTTTCAGTACCGACCAGCTTGATGATCGAGTTGACGAATGTCATCAGGCATACAACCATAGGGATGATTCCTGATACCCAACCCATGAAGGTCTCGCCGCCGGCAGTGAACAGTGACATAAAGCCCTCTGCCAATTTGGTTATAAATTCCATATAGTTCCTCCATTCGAATTAGCTATGTCTCCATATAATATGGATACAACTTACTTATATATATGTAACACCGGATACGGCTGTTTGCCCCGGAAGCCTCACCCGGTGGTGCATATCATATTGTTTTACCTGAGCTTCTTTCCCTTTTTGCCTCTTTTCGTTTCCATGAATGCTTCCTGCTCTCTTGTCAGCTCCCTGTCGGTAAGCCTTACTTCGAGAGCTTCCAGAGCACGGATATATCCCTGCCAGCGTTTCCACTCTTTTTTATCCAGTCCTTCTGTCAGCTTGAGCAGGTCGAAAATACTGCTGCCGATCAGCGGCTGTCTCATAAAGGTGTCGACCTTATGGAATCGTGACCACACACCGGCACCGTCCAGAACTTCTGCTCCGGTGACGATCCCGTCATTGTCACAGGCTATTATAGCAACATGGCCATCAAAGAACTTGCCTCGCCTCTGCCCCATACCGACATTTCCAAGCTGGTGCATCCTGCGGACTGCCTTTCGATAGCTCTGTATCTGCAGGACTCCACCGATTGACTGCAGAACCAGTAAGCCGAACACTATCAGGATAAGAACGGAAATCCCGCTTAGCTTCATTAATGATTTCTCCTATTATATCCTATTCTACCAATTGTTTGTATTTTATCGCCAAGTTTCCGATATATCAAGGATTATGTTCTGACCATATGCCTAAATTAATACATCTTTAGCAAAGTTCTGCGATTTTTGTTTCTATGGCCAGATTGACACAAATTTATCTATTCATTTGCGTCTATGCTTTTCCATCGCTATGCGCAATTGGTAGAAACTCATATATAACAAGCAGTTTACACTTATGTTGTTAACCTATATTAAGTATAAAAAACTATAAAAACTTAAGCATATGTTCTTGACAAATGTTTAAATATGATCTATGATGAGCACATAAAATGAAACTACACTGAAATTCTATATAAAAAGGAAGAAAGAGAGGAACAAGATCCATGGTTAAAGCAGAACGCCCATTCCTTATCGTCAATCCAAAATCGTATCTCTACGGCCAGAAGAGCCTGGAGCTCGCAATGGCAGCTGACAAAACAGCCGCTGAGACAGGTCTTCAGATCTACTTCACATGCCCTTACGCTGATATCAGACTTATCAGGCAGAACACAAGCCATGTGATCGTTTGTGCACAGTCTCTCGATCCGCTTACACCGGGACGCGGAATGGGACATGTACTTCCGGAATCCCTTAAGGAAGCCGGAGCTGATGCAGTATTCCTCAACCACGCTGAAAACCCTAAGACAGTTGCAGAGCTGAGCGCCTGCATCAAGAGAGCAAAAGAACTCGAGATGATCACTGTAGTATGCGCAGACAGCACAAAAGAAGCTGCTGCAGTTGCATGCCTCGATGCTGACATCGTACTGGCAGAGCCTACAGACCTGATCGGAACAGGTAAGACAGCCGATGACTCCTACGTCACAGAAACAGTTGCTGCACTCCATAAAGTAAATCCGGATGTGCTGGTCATGATCGCTTCCGGCGTTGTTACAGCTGATGACTGCTACAATGTAGTAAGACTCGGCGCAGACGGCACCGGCGCAACATCCGGCATCCTGAACGCTCCATCGCCTGCTGTACGCGTACAGGAGATGGCTGAAGCAATCGTTAAAGCTTATAAGGAAAGAGAAGGTAAATAATAATGAAGATTTACAAAGAGCAGATCAATCTGAAGTCCCACGGCGGAACACCTACATTTATCAACATCACTCCTGAAGTAAAGCAGGCCATCGCAAACAGCGGCATCCAGAGCGGAATCGTAACCATCATTTCCCCTCACACAACATGCTCGGTATTCTTTGAAGAATTCGTTCACGACCTTACAGAAGACGGAACAGAATTCCTGCAGATCGACCTGAACGCAGCACTCTGCAAGATCATTCCTGATCAGACAGAGATCCCGCCTGCTGGTCCTTATATGTATCCTGGTCCTGAGCACTACGCTGACGTAGCTTCCTGGCCTGATGCTGAAGCATACCTGCCTGGCGGCGACAAGACAGCCCTTCTCAACTGCGATGCGCATATGAAAGCTACCCTCCTCGGCAACAGCGCTACACTGGAAGTCGAAGGCGGAAAGCTTGCGGTCGGCACCACAGGCTATGTCTACTTCGTTGACTTCGACAGAACCAGAGAACGCGGCAGAAGATGCAGAGTCATCGTAATGGGTGAATAATCAGGACAAGGAGGATATAGAAATGCTCGTTAATTCAAAAGTACTGTTTGAAAAGGCCCAGGAAGGCCATTACGCAATTCCATCCGCAAATGTTCTCGATATGGAGAGCATCAAGAACCACATTCAGCTGGCAGAGAAGCTGGGTCTCCCTCTGATCGTCGGTGTAGCTGAGAGCCATCTCGGCAGCAACATCAGCCTTGAGGATGCAGCTCTGGTCGGAAGAAAGTATGCTGCTGAAGCAAGCGTTCCTGTTGTTCTGCATCTTGATCACGGCGAAAGCTTTGAGACATGCAAAAAGGCAATCGACCTCGGATTCACTTCCGTTATGATCGACGCTTCAATGAAGAGCTTTGAGGAAAACGTAGAGACAACACGTAAGGTAGTTGAGTATGCTCACGCACGCGGAGTAACTGTTGAGGCTGAGATCGGCCACGTAGCCAGCAACTTCGACGAGAATGATACAGAGACACTGTATACAACTGCTGAGGAAGCTTCCTCTTTCGCGGAGCAGTCAGGCTGCGATTCCCTTGCGATCTCGATCGGTACAGCTCACGGTGTTTATAAGGCAAAAGCAATTCCGGAAATAAGTTTTGATTCTCTTGCAAAGATCCGCCAGGCAACAAACGTGCCTCTCGTACTTCATGGCGGTTCCGGCTCCGGAGACGACAACCTCAGCCGCTGCGCAAAGGAAGGAATCTGCAAGGTAAACATCTACACCGACCTCTATCTTGCAGCTATGAAGGCTCTTGATGAAGAGGATACCTCCAGCTACTTCAAGGTAAGAGATGCCCTGCAGAAGGGAATGAATGAGTGCCTCGAGCATTATTTCAAGGTATTCGGCACAAGAGCATAAAACCGAGGACAGAACCTTCATATTTTGAATCGGATATAAGAATGGCGGAAGCACCATCCAGGTCTTCCGCCATTTTGTTTGTATTTTGATTTTTACTGCTGCGCCAGTTCTATAAGTCTCTTTGCGCATTCAGTATCGGTTATAAGGATATTTATATACCCCCCGCGTATCGCGCCTATCACGGCATCCACCTTTCTAACTCCCCCGGCGATGCCGATCTTGCTTGGGATCCTGCGGATATCCCCGAGACGCATCGCAGCTACACGGTCATTGTAGAAGCTGTACTGGTCTGTATTGCCGTCTTTATCATAAAACTGCAGACACATGTCGCCTACGGCTCCCCTCTCTACCAGTTTTCTCTGCTCTTCTTCCGTCAGGTATCCGGCCTTATTAAGAGTATGCTCCGTACCGTCAGGAACTCCTATTCCTACGACAACTACATTCAGTCTTTTAAACTCATCAAGAATGTAGTTGACTGCTTTTTCTTTCATGAAAAATTCGAGGACCTTCCAGTCAGAAAAAACCGCCGGTGAGAGAAACTGTGTATATGTGCCGCCGAACTTATCCGCAAACTTTCTTGCGAGTTCGTTTCCCTGCACATCCGTGCCTCCGACTGTGATCCTGCTGATGCTTCCTTCCAGCGCAACAAAGAGGAGGTCTTTGTGTTTCTCATAGGTTTTATTGGTGCTTACAACGTTGTTGAGCGTATTGCCCATGGCGACCCCTATCCTGTCACCCTCTTTAAAGAAGCTGTGCAGATAGTCTGAAGCTGTACCGAACATATAGGAAGCTGCTTCGGATCTGGTGTCGAGCACACTGTTTTCGACTATCAGTACGTCCTTGAGTCCGTAAGCCCTCTCAAGAGTCTTTTCCATTTCACCGTAGTCATAAAACCGCGGGTTATGCAGCTCGATCGTGACTATACCCATCTCACGGCCCTTCTGCAGCATGCGCAATACGGAAGACCTGGAGACACCCAGATAATCTCCTACTTCCTGCTGATTCATATTATCCTGATAGTAAAGGCTGCACACTTTATATATCAGCCGTTCGTCATCTACGATTTTTTTCATTTTGAGCACCTTTTTGGATTTGTTGCGCAAATACTTCAGTTGAGTAAATGCATTTGTCTTAATGTGTTTCTAGATTATATCGACAGAAGGTAACAAACGCAACCTTTCTTCGTCTTTTTTCTAACAAACAACCTTGACATATTCATTTGTATTTGAGCATTTGCTTGCATCATTATGTCAGAATACCGTTTTTTACCCATATGTTCTGAACAAAACGCTTGAAGTTGGACATAATTAGACATATAATACTCAATGTAAAGAGATATCAAACGCAACACAAAGGAGGTCCCACATGAAATACGATGTTACCGTCACCGGTCTCGGCGATATGGCACTTGCATTCCTCGATCCTGCAATGGAGATGAGATTCGTTATCCTGTTTAATGACGATGCACCTGCTGAGCTGGCTGAGCTGGCTATCCTGCACACAAAAGCGGAGCTTACTGAAGCACCTGCTCCTGGAGACACCATGAAGATCGGCACAAAGACTTATAAAGTCACAGCTGTTGGTGACGAGGCTATACACACTCTCAAGGAACTGGGACACTGCACACTTGCGTTCACTGCAGATACAGAACCTTATCGTCCGGGCTGCATCAACCTGGATGGTGAGATCATCACTGAGGCAGACGTTGCAAACGGAGCAGTCATTCAGATCTTCTAAGCAGTCTGCATAAAAACATAATAAATATCACTAACATAAATATTTAAAGAAGAAATCCATAACTCAAAGCATATGACCAACAAGGAGGATTACTATTATGCTTAA
This sequence comes from Mogibacterium sp., assembly GCA_017431685.1. Taxonomy (GTDB): domain Bacteria; phylum Bacillota; class Clostridia; order Peptostreptococcales; family Anaerovoracaceae; genus Crickella. The sequence goes on along the minus strand of JAFRKO010000025.1, from coordinate 36,021 downwards.
CATGAACTGGAAACTCGAGCAGAGAGAAAAAGAAGGCAAGATCATCAAGGTCGGTATCGTAGGCGCTGGACAGATGGGCCGCGGAATGGTTACACAGATGGTTCTCATGAAGGGAATGACACCTGCAATCGTATCCGACATCAATATAGATCTCGCAGTACAGGCTTTCAAGTACGCAGAAGTTGCTGATGAAGATATCGTTGTTGCAAACACTCTCGAAGAAGCAAACGCAGGAATCGCTGCTCATAAGTACGTTGCATGCGGCGATGCATCTTTCGTTTCCGCAGCAGAGGGCGTTGACGCTGTAATCGACTGCACAGGAGTTCCTGATGTAGGCGCTAAGGTAGCTACAGATGCTATGAAGAACGGTAAGCACGTAGTAATGCTCAACGTTGAGACAGACGTTGTTATCGGACCTTATCTCGACAAGTTCGCTAAGGAGCACGGCGTAATCTACACAGGTTCCGCAGGAGACGAGCCAGGTGCTGTTATGGAGCTCTACTGCTTCGCAAAGGCTATGGGACTCAATGTTGAAGTAATGGGCAAGGGCAAGAACAACAAGATCGACTATGACTGCAACCCTGACACAGTACTCGAAGAGGCAACACGCCGCAAGATGAGCCCGAAGATGCTCACAGCATTCAAGGACGGCACAAAGACAATGGTAGAGATGACTGCTATGTGCAACTACACAGGTCTTATTCCTGACGTTATCGGCGGACACGGTCCTAAGACAGCTCCTGGAACAGAAGGCGTTAAGGAACTCAACGAGATTTTCAAGCTGAAGGAAGACGGCGGAATCCTCAATAAGCACGGCGTAGTTGAGTATGTAAACGGAATCGCTCCTGGCGTATTCGTAACAGTTTCCACAGACAACGCTGAGATCGCTTATCAGCTTAGCTACCACAGCATGGGTCCTGGACCGCTCTGGACACTCTACAGACCATATCACCTCTGCAACCTCGAGACACCGCTCACAGTTGCTAAGGCTGTTATCGACGGAGAGAAGACATGCGTAGCTAAGGACGGACTCGTAGCAGAGTGCATCACTCAGGCTAAGATCGACCTCAAGGCAGGCGACAAGCTCGACGGAATCGGCGGATACACAACACTCGGTTCAATCTGCACAGAGGCAGAAGCTGATGAGAAGGGCTATGTACCATTCGGTCTGATCAACAAGAACGCTGTTATGAAGGTTGACTGCAAGAAGGGCGACCTCATCACATACGACATGGTAGAGCTCGACAAGAACACTCTGATCTACAAGCTCAGAAAAGAGCAGGATGCTATGTACGGAAAGCACGTTCTGTAATCCAATAACAATACAAGCCTATAAAAGAAACAGTTGCCGGATCTTACAGATCCAGCAACTGTTTCTTTTTTGCTTCAAATTCTTCTTTTGTAACTATATCGAGGTCCAGCAGTTCCTTAAGCTTTTTAAGCTCTTCGTAAGGATCCATAGGTGCAGGCTGATCTGATCTCCTGCCGCCTTGCGGCGTATCTGCAGCTACCTGTCCTCCGCCTTCACGCAGCTTTTTAAAGTCCCGCAGCGCCAGCTCCAGCTTTGCTTTTCTGGACCGGGCAAATGGAATCGGGATGTCTTTGCCTTGTGTACGCAATGTCAGAATACCGTAAGGCGAAAAGAGCTGCGCGCTGGTGATCTCCAGCGACTCTATCTCCGTATACGGGTAATGATGACCGCGTGCTATCAGCTCATCATCATCAAAAATAACAGGTTCTATGCTAAGCTGTCCTTCTATCTCATAATACATGGCAGATCCCCTTTTCCCAAAACTGTATATTCTTTTTTACATCTTTACGGCAGTATGACTGTTATCCTTGTTCCTATATCTTTTCTTGAAACAATCTCAAAATGGCCTCCATGGCGCTCTACTATCCACCTGGCAATGGCCAGCCCAAGACCGCTTCCGCCGGTCTGCTTGGACCGAGAGTCGTCTGCACGATAGAATCTTTCGAAAATATGCGGAATATCACTTTCGCTTATTCCGATGCCGCTGTCCTGAACGGAAAAGGCCGGGTGCCCATCCGCAACAAGACTTTTCAGCATAATTTCGCCCCCTTCAGGGGTATACTTTGAAGCGTTCTCTATAAGTATTCTGGCTGCCTGCTTTAAGAGAGATATATCTCCGCAGACCGGAATGTTTCCTCCGCTTTCGAACCTGTAGTCGTGAGCCTTATCGATCATCACCGATTCTTCCCAGACCTCCTGCATCATTTCCGAAAGGTCGAAACCGGAAATATTAAGAGGCACCCTTCCGCTGTCGCCTCGCGCCAGAAACAGCAGTTGCTCAACCAGGTGCTGCATGCTTTCACTTTCGTCTTTGATTGCCTGGATGGATTCTTCAAGTATCTTTTCATCCGTCTTACCCCATCGGTCGAGCATATCCGCATACCCCCTGATAACAGCGATCGGTGTGCGGAGTTCATGAGATGCATCGGACACAAAACGTGCCTGCTGCCGGTATGAATCCCTCATTCTTGCCATCAGCTTGTTGACCGCTGTCTCAAGACCGGCCAGTTCAGCATCTCCCGTAGCAAGCTTCTGATCATCCTCCGCCGGGCTCAGCATATCAATAGCGTTTTCAAGCTTCTGATAACGTTGTTCAGCTTCTCCGTCCATCTCGCTCAGCTTTAGAGCTGCATCAGCGAACTCCTGGAGAGGGCTGAGCTTCGCACGCACCCTCAGAGTCTCAAACAGCACCCAGAGCACCACCAGGAGCCCTTCAAGTCTCAGCAATATATCGAGCTTCCACTCTCTGAGCAGGGCTTTCAGGGCATTGAAGCTGTCAATAGTGATCTCTGCAGCTCCCGGCCCGTTCTTAAGATCCGGCAGAAGCAGTATGCCAAGAACTACAAGGTCGAGCACAATGAAAATAAGCAACAGATTAAGGCCCGAACCAAGTCCTATTCTGAATGCTATCGAACCGGTGCTGATTGGTTTTTCCCTTTTTCTCCTCGCCTTACTCATTCTCGTCCCTGATAACGTAACCTACCCCTCGAACAGTCTGAATAAGGTTTATCCCAAACACTTCATCGATCTTGCTCCGCAAATACCTGATATACACATCAACCACATTGGTCTCACCCATGTAGTCATATCCCCACACACTGCCTAAAAGCCGGTCACGGGACATCACAATATTCTTATTGATGAGCAGAGTGTTGAGCAGGTCGAATTCCCTGCCTGTAAGCTCAATTTCACTGCCCGCGTATTTCACCTCGTGGTGGCTTTCCGATAATGTGAGCTCACCGCACCTGAGCATGTCGTCCGGATCATTATGTGCAGGCTCATGATCCGCGTGAGACCTGCGGCGCAGCACCAGTCTGATCCTGGCCAGCAGTTCCTCAATGGCAAAAGGCTTGGTTATATAATCGTCAGCTCCCTGATCCAGACCTGCCACTTTATCCATAACTGCATCCCTGGCAGTCAGCAGAATCACAGGAATATCGGAGCTCTTTCTAAGTCTCCTGAGCACTTCCAGCCCGTTCAGACCCGGAAGCATTATATCAAGCAAAACAAGGCTGAAGTCTCCGCCTTCAGCCAGTTCCAGCCCTGTTCTGCCGTCGCCGCATTTCACGACTTCATAGCCCTCATGAATGAGTTCCAGTTCTATGAAACGCGCGATCTTTTCCTCATCTTCAATTATCAGTATTCTGTCCGCCATTTGCTTTTCCTGCAAGGTCATTTTTGACCTTTTCGGCGTAATCCGTCGCCTTGTCCATAGTATTGTTTATATTGGTCTTTCCGAGATCCTCACCTTCAAAGTGGAAGCGGCATCCGAACACCATTGCAGCCACTGCTATGATCAGTGTTGCCCAGAAGAAAGCGATAAGTGCGATGAACGGAATCACTATCGGAAGGTCTATGATCTGCTGACCGTTGCTTTTGAGGACGACCATCCTGTTTTTCATCAGAATGCGCCTGATACGGTTCCAAAGCTTGTGTTCGCGCTTTGGTGAGCCTTCTGCTTTTCCGGAACCTGCCGAATCGCCCGCATTTCCGTTTTTGCTCCCATCATAGATGTAAGCGATCTGCTGGCTGTTATTTCCGGAGATACTGTCTGCGGAAACTTCAGGAATGATCTCTATTGGCTCCTCCGTATTCTGTTCTGCAGTTTCTTTTTTTACTTTTCCGTCTCTTTCAAGGCTTATTACGGCATCCAGCATATCCCATCCGCATCCTTCAAGGGCTGTTTTAGCATCTTCGTAGCTGCATCCTGCCTTATTTACGAGCTGTTCGACTTTCTGATAATTATCCATTTCTGCCTCCTTATTCATTCTTTTTTACCGGTCTTTTCCGGTCTTTCCTTTGATGATTTAATGATAAGCCGGCAAAATGAAAACGTTCTTCATATACAATTAGAATATTATTAGAAATGGATTAGAATATAAGGTTCCCGCATATTCATATTAATTACTGGCATCCGGCGTCGCCTCCCCGCTGCCGCCGGAGTCAGCGTTCCCATCAGGGTTCTCTGCTTCTGATGCATCTGTACTGCCGTCATCCTGATCGATTTCCATATCGCTGCCGTCACCGGCATCATCGCTGTCGCCTGCATCGATGATGTCACCGGAATCGATTATTTCTTCTTCTGTTTCATCTGTTATAATGTCTTTTTCGTTCTCACCGGATTCTTCAGATTCAGTTCCCTCATCGCCCGTTTCTTCATCAACGATCTCTTCTTCATCATCGATGATGACAGGCTCGTTTTTATCTTCTTTTTTATCTTTATCTTCTTCGGTTTTTTCCTTTTTCTTTTTATCTTTTGAAGACTTCTCGTAATACTGTCCCGCGTTCTTTTCTGTACCGCTGGTATAATACTCTCCGTTCTGCTGTATCACGTCTGAAGGCATCTCCAGATATTCACCGTTTGTGATGCCGTTGACCTGGCCCATTATCCTGCTCCACAGTGCTGCCGCCTGTGCTGATGAACCAAGCATCTCTACGTTGAGGTCGGTTCCTATCCATAAAGCAGCTGAGTAATCAGGTGTGAAACCGTCAAACCATACATCGAATGTGTCATTTGTTGTACCGGTCTTGCCTCCGACCTCTACACCCGAAATAGCCGCATTACCTGCGATACCTCTTGATACAACAGACTTGAGCAGGTCGGTCATTATCCAGGCAACACCCTCGTCGAGCACCTTTGTAGATGTGGATTCACCCTTTAACAGGCTTTTGCCGTTTCCGTCGGTAACACTTGTGTAGCAGACAGGCGTATTGACCTTTCCGCCGCCCGGGAAGGCTGCGTATGCAAGCGACATTTCAAGCGGGGTAACACCGTATGTCATGGCTCCCAATGCCAGAGCAGCCGGATTTACATCGTTAGCTGATGCGCTTGTGTCAGTCTCAAGCGTTGTAAGTCCGTACTTCTCAAGCATTTCCATGGAATAATCGAGCCCCACCTGCCACAGGATCTTGACTGCGCATGTGTTGATCGACTGCTGAAGAGCTGTCCTCAGAGAATTTCTGCCTGAATAGGTTTTAGAGAAATTCTGAGGCCATTCCTCTCCGTTTACTGTCAGCGGCTCATCCACCACGACAGAGCTTGCCGTGATATAGTCGCCCCAGTAATTTGTACCCTGAGTGTCAAAGCCATAGTCGGTATACTTGAACGTCTGATTCTTTGCTGCGTAATCGAAGCTCTTCTGAATCGCAGCTCCGTATACAGCAAGAGGTTTTATCGATGATCCCGGCTGTCTCGGACTTATTGCCCTGTTGAAAAGGTTTGATCCTTCAGCATCGCGGCCTCCGACAAATCCGCTTATATAACCGGTGCCGACCTCTGTAACGACCATGCTGGCCTGCACTTTGCTGCCGTCGACTGCTGTCGGGAAATTCGCGTCATTCTGGAATTCATTATAGATAGCATTCTGTATGTCGCTCCTCAGAGTCGTATGTATCTCCAGCCCGCCCGTATATACCATGCGCTGGGCTTCCTCTTCACTGATCTTATATTTTTCAGTGAGATCCTTAATAACTTCGTTAGCTACATAATCAGAAAAGTACGTGTACGCGGATTCTTTCTCTTCGAAGCTCGGCGAAAGAATGTCTATGATATTCACCTGCGCGCCTTCAGCGTCTGAAGTCGAAATGTATCCCTGGTCTGCCATGAGCTCCAGCACAAGATCTCGTCGGTCTTTTGATATATCATTTGCGTAAAAACCTGTGCCGCCTGTTTCTTCCTCTGCGGTATCCGTATAGTCCCAGTTGTCTGTCTCTTCTTCTTCCGTGTTCTCCATTGAGTCGAGAGAATAGTAGTTTATGTTTGTGATCTCTTCATTGCCCTCGGCTTCTTCGGTAATCAGGGCATAGGAATCCGGTGCCTGAGGCAGAGCAGCCAGGGCTGCGCATTCCGCAAGTGTCAGCTCGCTTACGTCTTTTGAAAAATATGTTCTTGCTGCAGCGCTTACTCCGTAGTTTCCATAGCCAAGGTATATCGTGTTAAGGTATGCTTCGAGGATCTGATCTTTAGTCAGCTTATGCTCAAGCCGCCATGCAATATACATCTCTGACAGTTTCCTGCTTATACTTCGCTGGCTTTTTATTTCGGCCAGATATGCATTTCTGGCGAGCTGCTGCGTGATAGTAGAGGTGCCGCTTATGGACGCGGATCTTCCGATGAGCTTTGACAGAACAGCTCCGAACATTCTCCGGAAGTTAAATCCGTGATGCTTATAAAATGTTTTATCCTCTATAGCGATGAAAGCATTTTTAAGATCATCAGGCATCTCACTTACAGGTACTATCGTTCTGTCTTCAGTGTAATGCAGCGTATCTATCTCGGTGCCGTTTATATCATAAAGGATTGACGAGCGTTCGATATTTGCATACAGGCTTTCCTGATTTATGCCTCCCACCTTTACAGCCGTAATGACTACGGTCATAAGGACAACAGCGGCTCCGAGCGCGATCAGCCCTCCGATTACCGTAAGCAGTTTTCGTCCTTTCGATGCATTGGCAAATTTAGTCTTTGTGCTTTTCTTTGTATTTTTCTTTCTGGTTTTCTTTTTATCTTTCATTTGAGTATGCACCTTTGTTTTAACATTCTTTCATTGGCTCATTTATGAATTGTTTTAATATAGCGGATTTGCAAGGCCGAAGTTCTCTTCATTTGTCTTCTTGGCCTGTTTGATCGCTTCCGGCAATACCTTCAGCAGATAATCAACTTCCTCTTCCGTATTGTAGATCCCGAAACTGACACGAATCATTCCGGGCGTATTGACATCGGAGCATTCCGCAAAGTTTCTGACCTCCTCATCCGACAGCCCGTACAGTCTCCATACGTACGGATTCGCGCAGAACGCGCCGCGTCTTGTAGCGATACCGTATCTGTTCGACAGTTCCTCAGCTACCAGATGAGAATTTACATCGCTGAAATTGAAAGTGATGACTCCCACACGGTCACTGAGATCTTCTGAGTCTCCGTAGATTATCGAGTTGTCTATCTTCTTCAGTCCGTCGACAAGTCTTTGATTCAAAGCCTTCTCATGCTTTTCTATGTCGTCAAAACCGACCTCCTGAAGAATGTCTATTGCTTTGCCCAGGCTTATGACACCAGGGTAGTTTGGAGAGCCGGCTTCATAGCTCTTTGGTGCCTCAGCGTACTCTACCCATTCATCACCGACGATATGGATCGTACCGCCGCCGTAGAATTTCGGCATATGCGACATGAGTTCATCCGTAAGACCGACTACCGCGCCGCCGCCATAAGGCGCATACATCTTATGCGCTGAGAATACAAAGAAGTCTATATTCTCATCTTTGCTTTCACCGAGCATTGAAAACTTTCTGTGGGCTACTATCTGGGCTCCGTCGACGATGATCTTTGCTCCGTATTTGTGCGCAAGCTTAGCGATCCTGTGCACATCAGTGACATAGCCTGTTACATTGGAAGCCGCTGTTACAGAGACATATTTGACCTTGTTGTTCTTCAGCTGCTTCTCGATCTCGTCGTACATCACACGGCCCTGGTCGTCCACTTCCGCATATATGACCGTACCGGCTTCTCGCCATGGCAGGTCATTGGAGTGATGCTCTATACGCGTTGTGAGCACCACGTCGCTTTTCTTTTCGATCAGCGCGGATGCCAGCTTGTTCAGGCCATCCGTGGTATTGCTGACATAAAAGACTGTATACGTCTCCGGATCTGCGCCTACAAACTCAAGGATCTTATCTCTTGTATTATTATACAGATCCGTAGAATAGTCAGACTTCGGTGAAAACCCTCTGCCGATAGAGCCGTACTTCTCCATCTGCGTATTCACCTCATCCATCACAGGCTTGAGAGCAGGTGTAGTAGCGGCATTGTCAAAATTCGTTACTGCTTTCTTTCCGCCGTTCCCGAGCTCCATCTCTGTATCAAGCCCGACAACGTAATCTCTGATGTTGTCAATCGTATATCCGCTTTCCTCTGCTGAAGATGTACTCTGCGCGCATGCACTGAGCATACAAAAAACCATACTCATAACAATAAGCAGGGGTAGCGTTTTTCTGCGGTTTTTCATTTTGCCTCCGGGTATATACATGCCTGAAGATGGCTGTCCGCCATAACATATCATATTATTATACCACCATACAGACACTGTTCCCAATCTTCTGAATGCTGTAAATAAAAAATGACAGGGGATTCATAAAACTTCCCCTGTCATATTTATACTTACATTCTCCAAATTATCTGCGCCCTTCAGGCTTTACCCAGAAATGCCATTCCGGTGCTTTAGGCATCGGCTCATTATTGATAAGAGCCTTGATTACTCTCCTATGTGTATACAGGCAGCAGCAAGTAAGTGCACATACTGTGCATGCAATAATCTTTCCTTTCATTATCTGTCTCTCCATTCTCTTGTATCTTTTATTTCACAGGTACGCAGTGCTTATCATTTATATCGCATACCTTCTGAACTCTTCTGCGGTATTTTTCTTCCATGAGCGGGTCTGTTGTAAGCCAGGTCTTGACTATCTCCATTGACATGAGGCCGCCTATTATCTTGGCTCCGAGGCACAGAATATTTGAATCAGTATGCTCTCTTGCAAGCGCCGCACACACAGGGTCCTGGCATACAGCAGCATAGCAGCCATTGATTTTATTTGCGATCAGAGCACTTCCATAGCCAACGCCGTCACAGAAGATGCCTTTGTCACACTCTCCTTTAGCAACTGCCAGAGCAGCAGGATATACAAAATCAGACAGATCACAGGATCCGTTGTCATAGGTTCCGAAGTCTTCCACCTCATAACCCTGTGAAAGGAGATACGCCTTTATCTCTTCTTTCATCTGGGTTCCGGCGTGATCATTAGCCATTGCAATTTTCATAATGTGCCCTCCTTTTTTTATTTGAATATATCCGACTATCTGCCTCACGTCAAACAGAAACTTTGCATAGTATGACCGAATCCGAGCGATACGAGGATATTCAGTATTGCCATTCCTATGCCGTATATGATAAGGCCTTTCTTTCTTCCCCATCCGAGGTGGATCTCAAAAGTCCTGGCTGTGATCTCTACAACAGGCTTTGCCAGAAGCAGGATAACGATTATGTAAACTACCAGAAATATTCCGCCGCCCCCTCTGTAAGCCAGATAAGGGAACTTCCAGATATTACCGAGTCCGATGGAGGCGCCCGCAGCTACCATCAGATACCCAAACCTTGAGCCCCATTCTGCTTCTCCGCTGTGTTTGGTTTTGCTGCTCATATGCGAACCTCCTTTTCTCAGATCCTTACTGTTCTGTTTTATCAATGTATTAAGCGCATATTATTCTTTATATTATCAATGCTAAACGTTGTAATCATTACAAGGTCAATACCCTTTTTGCATTCAGCAAATCTCCGGTTTTAAAAATCTGTAAAAACCTTATTGCTATTTTTTTATGCGATCCCTTCCACGAAAAAAGAGACGATGCAGATCCGTCTCTTTTGTTTATATTGACAGTAAATACAGACGCGCCCGTCCGTCTTCCTTTATTTGATGCCCTGATACTGCCAGGTCTCAGTATTTATCAGGACGAATTCCTTTGTTCCTATAGGTTCTCCGCTTTTATAGTTCGAAAACAGATCGCACGAAAGCACATTCCCGGTTCTGTCTATCTCTGTCACAGGAGTATGTCCTACGACCTGCAGCATATCTGTCTCTCTGTACATTTTTTCATTGTAGTACTGCGGCCTGAACCATATCGGGGACGCATCGTCCCATATCTCCCAGAATCCCAGAGAGTTGATCCTCTTAAGAATTGCATCTGTATCTTTATACTCGATATCCGGAGCATAGTTCTTTACGAAAGAATCTGTCAGTCCTCCGTGAGTGAACAGTACTTTACCGACTTTGTGCACGTACGCCAGCTGGCTGTCATCAGGAAGGGCCTTCCTGAGCGCCGCAAGCTTGCTGCTCACCGTCGCCACCGCGAATGATGAAAAACCGCTTTCCGGCTGCATCCATATATATGAAAGATCATGGTTCCCATAGCACCAGAGCGTATTCGGAAACCGTTTTGCATACTTTATTGCTTTATCAAAAGTCTTTATATATAGATCCAGGTCATATCCATGACCCCATTCATCAGGCAGATCCATCAGGCATACCGTTTTCTCCGCCATGCCGTAATTCATTAGTTCTGTTGCTCTGTCAAACATCCACTCCTTCAGGTGGACATCAGGTATAACCAATATATTCAAGTATTACTCCTCTTTGATCCAGTAGTTTACAGCTTCTGCTGTTTGCTTTTGCTGCCGGTCTGCCGATATGCCTGCGCTGCAATCGCCTTTCTGCTCACCATAATTGCCAAACTGAGCGTGATTTCCTCCTTCAATGACTGTTTCAGTGAAATCAGCAGGCCACAGACCATCATTACCCGCCTTGTTATACTTTTCTGTATTAAGAACACCGTCTTCTGAGCCATAGATCGATAACACCGGGGTACTGATTTCACAGGTCGGATATGCGGCAAACAAAATCAGTCCGTCCCATGCCTCTTCACCGTCCGCGCTCTCTGCATTATCTGCGGTCATCGCAGCGGCAGCACCGCCAAGCGAGTGCCCTCCGATATACCATTTGTCATAATTCAGCGCCGCGCCGGAGCGTATGGCTTCTGCAGCGTCTTTCCCAAACAGTGCAAAATTCAGCGGCATTTTGCAAAGATAACAGTCTGTACCGTGCTCAGAAATGTTATTCATGAGAGGCGCATAGGCAGCCGCTTCGACTTTTGCCCCGGGATAGAATACCAGTACTGAATCTGTACCCGGGCCGTCAAAAAGCCATCCGTCTGATCCGTCTTTTTCCTCTGTGATCTCACATACCTCAACATCTTCCGTACCATTGAGTGCTTCGGACGCCGTTATATCTGCATGATAGTATGTCCCGAAATATACAATGATCACGCCGGCCAGAACAGCGAGCTGAGCAAGTGTATTTACCAGCTCCTCTATCCAGTTCGACCGGGCGCTGCTGTCCAGATGCGAGCCGAGATATCCCATAAGGCACATCAGTACAAAACCGGCTGCAAAAAGAATAGAAGCAGGCATCATTGTTATTGATCGCCACAGTCCGGAAAAAACAGCTTTGCCTCCTGCAGGTACAGATATGATCATCAGAGCAAATCCGGCCGGCATGAGTATGTGAAACGCGCGGGTCAGGAAGGGAAAATCTTTTTTTCTGACCGCTGCTATCAGCTTCCATACAGCTTTGCACAGACCGCCCGTGAAACAGGCGATCACTCCGGCAAGCAGCAGCGGACTTCCATACATGCTGTATATGATAAGTCCGCTTAAAAGAAACAGTAAGACCGGCGTCAGATCAACCAACGCCAGGCCCATAGTATAATCCTTATATTCGTCTGAATGTACTGACATAAACAATTATTCTGAAAGAAAATTATCTGCCCGGCTCTGTACAGCCTTTCAGGCTGATCGCCGGCCCCGGGTTTAAAAAGCCTTGAGACTGCTTAGAATCTCAAGGCTTTTCTGCTTTAAGTCTTAATCAGCACAGATCAATCCCAGAGAGGTTCAACTTCCTTCTCCTTCGTATCTTTCTTCAATACTATGTTCAGAATGATCGCGCAGATAGCAGCAGGAACGATTCCGGAACCGCCGAAGATGTAACTTATGAATGCAGGCATCTGAGCCAGTACGTTCGCTGTCGATCCGAGACCGTAGCCAAGTCCGAGAGATACCGCAACGATAGTGACTTCGCGAGTGGTGATCGGTTCTCTGGTAATCAGCTGTATACCGCTTACTACGATCGATGCGAACATGAACACAGCTGCTCCGCCGAGTACTGACTGAGGCATCAGCTGAACTATAGCGGCCAGCTTAGGGCAGAATCCGCAAAGCACCAGGAAGATAGCACCCATAGTGATAGCAAACAGATTGACTATCTTGGTCATTCCTACGAGGCCTACGTTCTGGCTGAACGATGTGTTAGGCAGTACGCCGAACAATGTGGCGAATGTTGAGCCGATACCGTCGCAGGCTACTCCGCCGGAAAGTTCCTTATCTGTAGCTTCACGTCCGAGGCCTCCCTCAGTGATACCCGAAAGGTCACCGATCGTCTCTACAGCTGTTACGACGAACATGATCATGATAGGTATGATCGCGCGCGCATCGAATACGAACTTGACCGGCATTATCTTAGGCAGCGATATCCATGATGCGGATGCTACCTTGGCCCACTGCAGCACCCATGAGCATGTATATGTTTCTCCATCTACGACATATGTAGTATCGAGGAACATTGCCAGGATAGCGCAGAGTATGTATCCGAAGATGATACCGAACAGGATCGACGCAGCAGACCAGATACCCTTTGTGAAGTGCTTGAGTACGATTATGAAAATCAGTACAGCAAGACCGATCAGCAGGTTGGTCGGCGAGCCGAAGTCCTTGTTGTTGTTGCCGCCTCCAAATGAGTTGATACCAACGCTTATAAGAGACAGACCTATGGCAGTAACAACTGTACCTGTTACTACGCTTGGGAAGAACTTACGCAGCGGTTTGAGCATGAATCCGAGAATCATCTCGAATATACCTCCGATGAAGCAGGCTCCGAGAATAGCTCCATATGCGACAACGCCGCCTCCCATAGATCCTGCTACACCGCTCATAACTCCGATAAATCCCGAGCTGGTACCCATTACGCACGGCAGTCTTGCGCCGATTGGTCCGATGGTCCACAGCTGTACAAGTGTAACAAGACCTGCTACCAGCATAGCGTTCTGGATGACCGGTACCATCAGTCCGGCATCGCCGAGCGAGCATGCTCCGCCGATGACCAGAATAGGTGTCAGGTTTCCGACGAACATGGCCAGAACGTGCTGCATTCCGAGTATGATCGCTTTTCCGGTAGGGATGCGCCCTTCCAGTTCATACTCGGAAGTCATAACACTGAGGCCTTTTACTTTTTTTTCGTCCGCAGACATTAACAATACCCCCTTTTCTTTTCCAAACAAACTACAATTGTATAATAATTCATTATGCCATATATTTATTAGTTTGTGAAGTTTATTTTTCTGCAGCGATTCTCTGATTCAGCCAGGAGCAGGCGACGGTCGAAAATGGAATCCGGCGTCTGTTATACATTGAGCAATATCAGTGCTGTTATGATAAGTATCACTGCAAGCCACTGCCTCTTATCCATCTTCTCACGGAATATCAGTACACCAGCAGCACTGACCAGCAGTATAGTACCGACGCTGAACGTCGGGTACGCTGTCGCTGCAGGTATATACGACAGTGACAGCAGCAGAAATCTCGCTGAATAATAGTTTGGTATGCCTATGAGACAGCCGTACAGGATATCCTCCCGGGAGAGTTTCTGCCCTCTCATCAGCGCAGCAAGCGCGCACAGCGCCAGAGCAGATACAAAAGTAAACATCAGATAGTGTGATTTGAAGGCGGGATCTCCCAGTTCCTCATATATTTTGGACATGGCATCACCGGAGCCTCCGATCAGAACCAGCAGCAGCAAGGCCCTGGGGGAAGTTACCACATCACCTTCTCCCGAAGTATTATTCAGGATCACGATAGCAGACAGCGCCAATATAATACCGGCGATCTGCATTGCTCCCGGCTTTTCTCCGAAAGCTATTATTGCAAGGATCACCGGTATGAGGACGCCAAGTTTCATGAACGTCGCCGGAAGCACGACGCCATTTCTGCGGATGTTGTACTGATACAGAAGGAACGATCCGACATAGAACGCTCCGCTTATCAGCCCCAGCACAATAGTATTGCTGCCCGTCACCGCGTGCAGAGATGCTCCCGGTATGCCGCTCCCGTTCAGCGTATACATTATGCCTAGAGCCAGGCATAATGCGTAATTGACTGCAAGTTCAGAAATATTGTTCCTGACTTTTGTCTCACTTATTCTCATCACTACTGCGATGAGTGAACTTGAACATATCGCTAGTAAAAGATAATGCATTCAGCATTCCCTGTAAATTTCACTTTATTTTACTTTCACTTTTATTTTCCTGCAGACTCCGTTCTGAGCGTACGCGTATATGTAACAGGTACCTTTTTTCTTTGCGGTGATCCTGCCGCTCTTGCTGACCGTCGCGATCTTCTTATTGCTCGTTGCGTATCTCAGACCGGCATGTTTCTTTACCTTGAGTTTCTTTGACTGAGCGACAGCCCTGGCGTTAAGCTTAAGCGTCTTTCCCTTCTTCAGCTTCTTTGCCTTAGCTATAACAGATTTGCTGACTGTCACGCTTCTGTAGTTGCCGCCCTTAACAGTAACGTAGATCATTCTGGATGCGGAAACCACTTTGTTGTTTTTGTCGAGCGCAACGATTATGAATTTGTAGTATGTCCCTTTCTTCAGGTTCCTGCCTGCAATCTTGCTGAATGTCTTAGTATTGCCGGAAACAGTCGCCAGCTTCTTCGGCGCGGAAGAATCGCCGCTCTTATTTCCATAAATGACATACTTTGTGGCTTTGCCGGCCTTCGCCCAGCTGAGCGTTATGGATTTATCCGTCTGCTTTGCCGATTTCACCTGAAGCTTTGCATACGCCGTTCCGGCCGGATCTGAATCTTTTTTCAGTCCTGTAACGGCCTTATCTGCGGCCTTGGCACCTGTTCCCGGTTTCAAGCCGGCTTTCTCTGCATTTCCTTTTATAATAAGTGTGTGTCTGTCTTCGGACAGATTATAGTCGTAATCGAGGGCGTATCCGTATTTGTCTTCATCATAAAGGAACTGAAGGTTATTTTTGAAAGAGAAGCCCTCTTTAGTTTTTAAAACTAATTCATAGCTGTATTTGTCATCGCTTACATGATTGATCTTGCTGCTGTCGCTATCGACATAGGCTTTATCCGCAAGAGAAACACCATCGTCCAGAATGAAATCAACAGCCTGCGCATAGTCTTCTGAAATCATCAGCGTCAGCAGTTTGCCGATATCTATCTTATCGATCAGAGGACTTGCAGCTATTATGTTGTCAAAGTCCCCGGTCACTATCATTGTATGGTTGGTGTCTTCTCCGGGCGGAAAATCATAATGCAGTTTGTATTTGCCGTCGATACCCTGATAATTGATCTCAAGATCATTGTTGAAAACGAACCCTTCTTTTGCGCTTAACTTTAGTTCATATCTGTATTTTCCGCCTTCAACGGCTATGTTATCGCCGCTTACGGTCAGTTCGTTCGGACCGATCCACTTTTCACTTACGACATCAATTTTTTCCAGCGCCTCAGGATCGAGCTCAACTGAAAACTCAGGCTTCTCTCCGGCCCATAGCAATGTGCAGATGTTGTCTATATTGATCTTAAATATCTTTTGTTCCTCAACAGCATTATCCTCTGCTGATACAGTGAATGCACCTCCCAGAATAACCAGAACTGCGATCAGCAATATACCTATTGTTTTTTTCATTACACTACCTCCTCATCCGACTTCCCTTTCCACTTACCGGCCCAGACCCCCATGATCTCGCCATAGTATTTCGCATTTATAAGACGTAAGCCCCAGAATGCGCCGAAGAGCCCTGTAGCAATAGTGATCCAGACTCTTATGCCCTCTCTTTCTCACTCCGTCCAGTATCCCCCCTTTCAGCAGTATAAGTGTCAGTAATACTATACCCTATTTGCAGTATCAGTGAGATACAAACACTCCCTTGTCTCACGTTAAATTGACATGCATCTTCATTAGTTTCATAATCTAAATATGGTTGAAAAAACAAATCCCGGCGGAAACTCTCAAATATTGGCAGCGGCCATGATCACTTCCTTCATGACCACTTTTATGTCGAGCGCCCTGAACCTTTCGGTGCCGTCGCTTGAGAGTTATTTTGGTGTAAATGCAGCTTATGTAAGCTGGATAGTCAGCTCATACACTATCGCGGTAGCTGCAATGAGCCTGCCAATGGGCAAGGTATCAGACATTACCAGCCGAAGGACGATATTCCTCACCGGAATAGCCGGATTTGGCCTTTTATCAGCAATCAGCATCTTTGCCCCGTCAATAGGAGTCCTTATGCTTCTCCGTACACTGGCAGGAACATGCGCGGCTATGATATTCGCCACGAACAATGCAATTCTGATAAGTGCTTTTCCCCATAGTGTTCAGGGGAAAATGCTCGGCTATTCTGTCGCAGCTACATATATCGGTCTTACAGCCGGCCCTGTCGCGGGAGGTATTCTGAACAGCACTTTCGGGTGGAGATCTATATTTGCCGTATCGGCTGTCATATCAGCCGCGGCTTTCCTCGCAGCATTCAGGGCTGTTCCGGATGATGAACCGGCTTCGCAAATATCCGGTATTGATACCGCCGGTATTGTTTTTTACATATCCTCTATTGTAATAAGCCTGTTTGGCATGACCAGTCTCGGAAGTCTTGCTGCCGCACCATATATGCTTGCTTCCGGTATTATTCTCCTCATAGCATTCTTCGTGCATGAATCAGGACGGGAGAACTCTGATAAGCCAACTGTCATAAGGGTCAGCATGTTCAGACAAAGCCGTACTTTTACCTTTTCGTGCCTTGCTGCCCTGCTGAATTACGGAGCAACTTTTGCTATCAGCTATGAGATGAGCATATATCTGCAGATTATACTCGGGATCCCATCAGAAAGAGCCGGCCTTATGCTCATCATCATGCCTGCCGCGCAGGCTGTTCTGTCTCCTTTCACAGGCAGCCTTTCTGACCGCATCAGGCCGTCAGTGCTTGCAAGCATCGGCATGGGGATCTGTGCTGTCACGCTCCTGTTATACTCCCGTATAAACGATAATACTTCCGTAATCTATATTATGACTGTGATGGGTATAACCGGAACGGGTTTCGCTTTATTCTCTTCCCCGAATACCAACGCCATACTCAGCTGTGTCAGCAAGAAGGACTATGGTGTCGCCAATTCCATAATCGCTACGATGCGCACTTACGGACAGTCCTCCGGCATGGCTATCCTCAGCTCCATCACCGCTTTTGTACTGGGGACCGGAACACTCGAGTCATCCCCTCACTCTGACATACTCCTGATGATGCATATATCTTTTATTACATTCGCCTGCATCTGTGTTATCGGCCTCTTTTTCTCACTGGCCCGGGATCGCAGAGATTGATTTCGCGCCTTTTTTCTCTATCTTACGTATAGTGTAAAAATAACTGAATACCAGTACGGCCACCGCGCCGCCCCAAGCAGATACCTCTGCTATAAAAAGCCCGTCTTCGCCTATGACTCTGGCTAATATAAGCGCAGAAGCTATTCGCATGACCAGTTCCGCAAATGCGGATACCATTGGCAGGAATGTGTTGCCAAGGCCCTGAGTGGATGAGCGGAATATGTAAAGGAGATACAGCACCGGCAGACACACACACATTATCGCCAGATATCTGTATGCCACATCAACCGTAGCCTTTATTTCTTCAGGTGTGCCTGACACAAATCCCGACAGTATCATACGTCCGGCGAGAAGCATGACAGCAGCTATGACACATGCAGTTGCGATTGCCGCCCAGAAGGCTGAACGCACACCTTCATGGATACGGTCGATACGTCCTGCTCCGAGATTCTGTGCGACATATGTTGTCATGGCAAAACCGAATGATGACGTAGCGATCTCAAGTACGCCATGCATTTTGGCTCCCGCTGTGAAACCTGCTATGAATGTAACGCTGAACGTGTTAACTACGGATTGTACGACCATTCCGCCTGCTACAATAAGGAAATTCTGCAGCATCATCGGAGCGCTCAGTATAGCAACAGACCGCAGCAGCGGAATATCCGGGATAAGATCAGTGCGCCTGATATGGAGCTGACTGATCCTGAGCACTGCCGGCAGGCATAATAACGCAGAAAAAAACTGAGCTATTATCGTAGCCCAGGCAGCACCGCCGATTCCCCAGCTGAAAACGCGTACAAAAAGAAGATCGAGCGCAATATTGATTACAGACGCGGTGATCATAGAATACAGCGGAGTCCTGCTGTCGCCAAGTGCTCTGAGTGTTGACGCCAGCAGATTATACGCAGTTATGACTGGTATTCCCGCATAGGAAATCTTCAGATATACCAGTGCCTGCGGTATCAGTTCTTCCGGAGTTCCCAGAAACCTCAGCATCTCAGGAGCCAGCAGCTCACCGGCCGCCAGCAGGCAGACCGCAAAAGAAGCACACAGAACGATGGAATTGCCGAAGCCTTTGCGAAGCATTTTCTCATCACCGCGTCCGAACGAATGCGCAAGTGTGATCGATACGCCCTGTGACAGTCCTATTACAATTCCGAGAAATATCCAGTTCGGCCATGTAGACGCGCCTAAAGCAGCCAGAGCCGCAACACCAAGCGTTTTCCCCACGATCATGCTGTCAGCTACTGAATACATCTGCTGAAATATATTCCCTATCATGAGAGGAAAAGCAAAGGTTACGATCAGCCTTACAGGCTTCCCCTCAGTCATCAGCTTAACATGTGCTTTCATAATTCATCCCAAGGGTCTACATTTACCCTCAGTCCTTTATAAGGCTCTCCAGAGTCTCATAAAGAGCCTCCGGCTGTACCGGTTTTGTGAGATGCGCATTGAGACCTGCCTGCAGACTGCGCTGAACGTCTTCGTCGAACGCGTTCGCAGTCAGAGCGATGATAGGGATCTCCTTTGAGTCGGCTCTGTCCATGGCCCGTATCGTACGCGTGGCTTCGAGTCCGTCCATCTCAGGCATGCGCATATCCATAAGGACAGCATCATAGTACCCCGGCTCACTCGACGCAAACTTCTCTACGGCTATCCGTCCGTTTTCCGCCAGATCCGCCTCGATGCCGCGGACCGCGAGAACCATCATCATGATCTCAGCATTTATCTGCACATCCTCGGCCAGGAGCACATGACGCCCCTCAAGATCGGCTTTATTCTTTTCCGGAGATATCACTCCCTTGCGCTTCATTGCGCTCCTGAATTCCTCAATTACCGTGTTCGCGAACAGCGGCTTAGGCAGGAAACTGTCCACTCCGGCCATGATCGCCTCATCCTGGACGTCATCCCAGCGATATGCGGTGAGTATGATTATCGCGGATTCGTGACCTATTATCTCTCTCATCCTGCGTGTAGTTTCAATACCATCCATCTCAGGCATCTTCCAGTCGACCAGTATCAGATTGTATGGATCGCGCCTGGCGTGGCGGAGCGTCACCTTTTCTATTGCTTCAGGTCCGGAATACGCTATCTCAGCGGCGATCCCGGCCTTTTCGAGTATCAGCTTGGCATGCTCGCAGGCGACCGGATCATCATCGACCACCAGGACGGTCATCTCATCCGGGCGGACGGTTCTTTCTGTTTCCGCGTCTTCATGGTCTGCAGCATTGAACAGAGTGACCGTAACATAGAATGTAGAGCCGACGCCTTTCTCGCTCTCCACCTCGATGCTGCCGTTCATCATCTCGACGATGCTCCTGGTGATAGCCATTCCAAGCCCTGAGCTGCCGTATTTGTTCGTCATCGATGAATCTTCCTGCGTAAATGTGTCGAACAGCTTAGGCAGGTACTCCCTGCTCATTCCTATACCCGTATCAGATATGGTGAAACGCATCGTCGACTGGTTCTCAAACTTTGCGATCCTTTCGACCGTGAGCTCTACCTTGCCGCCTTCAGGCGTAAACTTGACAGCGTTGCCGAGTATGTTGATCAGCACCTGACGCAGTTTCATCTTGTCTCCGACATAGTAATTATCGATATCGCCGATTATGTGGCATTGATAGTCGAGTCCCTTGTCGGTACACTGACCGCTGAACATCGTATTGACCATCTCAAGGAGTTCCGAGAACGGGAACTCTTCATTTTTGAGTATCATGCGGCCTGATTCGATGCGTGACATATCGAGAATATCGTTGATGAGATTCAGCAGGTGTTCTGCCGACGCCCCTATCTTTTCGAGATACTCTCTTGTCTTTCCCGGGGTCTCCGGATCATTCAGAGCGATATTGTCAAGACCGATGATAGCATTCATCGGAGTCCTTATCTCATGGCTCATGTTGGAAAGGAATGCTGTCTTGGCTTTGTTGGCCTGCTCAGCGCTCTCAAGAGCATCTGTCAGCAGCTGTTTCTGCTCGAGTTCGTTCCTTGTAGCATCATCGATATCCGCGAAGCACGCTCCGACCGTATGCACCAGATGGTCTTCACGCTCATCTGGATGACGGACGCCGGCAAACTTGACGGCCTCCCAGGATTCTTTTCCGTTCACGTTGATCATGTAGCGATATGAAATGATAAGATGATCCTCCAGGCCTTTCCGGATGTTGTCAGGCTGTATGAACTTCAGGAATTCCTCCCTGTAAGGCTCGGCGATGTAATTGCTGCAGTATTCGGTGACCGCCTCAAGGTATTTAAATTTATCTCCCTCCCTGAATCCCGGCATATCGGAACGCGCCTGGTAGCAGGTCCCTTCATTTTTGTCCAGTTCCAGATAGTAAACGCTTTTGTAATCTGAAGACAGGGCTTTTATCATGCGGTCCTGCTGCTCGGCCTGCTCCCTTTCCGCAAGGAGTTCCTCCTGAAGAGCAAGTCTCTGCTCCATCTCTTCCTGCTTGACCCTTGCTTCGGTTTCCGCAGCTTCGTATTCAGCCATCAACTTCGCGTTCCTCCGGTTCTGGCTAAGGATAAAGCCGAAAACCGCAAGAAGCGCAAACATCATAAGCAGCGACTGAATCGTGCTTCTGATTATGGTGCCGTTGGTGATATCGCTTATCATGTCGCTGATGAGAGACTCCCTGACCAGATAAGTAAGAATCCAGTCTGTACCCTCAACAGGAACATATGTCAGTGTCTCGTTTCTGTCGTTATATTTGAATGAAGTCCCCCCCTTTTTCAGAGATTCGAAATCCGAAACGAGCTTATCGTAAGAATAGCCCGGGTCGAATTCGGCGTGTTCCATAGCATCTAAGAGATTGTCCTCAGTCGCGAAACCTCCCAGGACTGCGTTGCTCAACGGATATCCGTCGCTCGTGTACAGGTTGCAGAAAGTCGCGTCATTTTCACTCGACTCCATCGACACTCCGTGGAGCATCTGATCCATGGACATCTCCATAAAGCAGACAGTCAGATTGTCATTTTCGAATCTCTTTGGTTCTATCGGGACCGCAATGACGACTTTTTTATTTGTGCTGTTCTTGTTGAGAATCGATATCTCAGGCCCGGTCATCGCTTTATAGTTGAAGGCGTAATTGCCTATCTCGTCCGACGGACCCGTGGAAAGATATACCGTGCCGCTCTCTCCGACGAAAGCGAACTTGTCCAGATGATAAAGCGCCTTCATCCTTTTCTGGTAAGCCTGACGGTGTTCCTCGTCGCTGAGGTCCTCATCAGTCATAAGGTCAACGGCTATCTGTATTGTTTCTATCCTGTTCTCGAGATTGGATTCAACTACCTGCTCGCGCCTTCCGGCAAGCTCGTCAAGATAAAGAAGGCTTACTGCACGTACAGCCTTGTCTGTATCCTGTCTGGCTGCATGTCCTAAATAGAACGTTCCGGCAACCAGTATGAGAAGCACGATGACCGCACCGGCGATTACCGCGGCCTTCATTTTATTCTTATTTTCCTTCATGCTTCACTCCCTTTCTTTGCGAGCTTTCTATCAGGTTTTCAAGCGTGTCGAACAGTGCTTCCGGTTCTACCGGTTTAGACAGGTGGGCGTTGAGACCCGCCTGCATGCTGCGCTGAACATCTTCATCGAAGGAATTCGCGGTAAGCGCGATCACCGGTATCGATTCAGCGTCAGCCCGGCCTGAAGCGCGTATCGCTCTGGTCGCTTCGAGGCCGTTCATTACCGGCATTCTCATATCCATCAGTATCGCGTCGTAATATCCCGGCTCTTTTGCCATATACATGTCAACGGCTATCTGGCCATTGCCGGCGTGATCTGCAGTAATGCCGCGCATTCCAAGCACCATTATCATTATTTCAGCGTTAATGGCTACATCTTCAGCGAGGAGTATTCTGCGGCCGTTAAGGTCGATCTTCTGTTTAAGCAGCGCGTCTTTCTTTCTGCGGAAAGCCTCCCTGAATTCATCCATTACATTGTCCGCAAGCAGAGGCTTCGGGACGAACGTATCCACTCCCGCTGATATCGCTTCGTCAGCGACATCGACCCAGTCATAAGATGTCAGTATAATGATTGCTGATTCATGGCCGATGGCTCTTCTTATGCGGCGCGTCGTCTCTACTCCGTCCAGCTCAGGCATTTTCCAGTCTACAAGAATCAGATCATACGGATCCTGTCTCGCGTGACGCAGCTTTACCATTTCGACGCCGTCCTCACCGGATGACACCGTGTCGCATCTGATCCCGACCTGGCCCAGAATGAGGCTGGCATGTTCACAGGCTACCGGATCGTCATCTATGACCAGCACGGTCATTTCGTGAGGAGCTATATCGACATTATCTCCCTCTGCTTCGATGTGCTCGGACTCCTTGAGGGATATGGTCACCGTAAACGTGGTGCCCCGGTCTTTCACGCTTTCGACATCTATGCTGCCGTTCATCAGTTCAACAAAGTTCTTGGTGATAGGCATCCCAAGACCGGTGCTTCCCAGCTTGCTTGAGGCTGAAGTGTTTGCGTCTTCCTGGCTGAAAGTATCGAACAGCTTCGGAAGGTACTCCTCGCTCATGCCTATGCCCGTGTCATTCATGATGAAGCGGAATGTCGCTTCCCCGCCCGCTCTCGACAGTTCCTTTACTGTGAAAGTTATCTTGCCGCCTTCAGGTGTGAACTTGACAGCGTTGCCGAGTATGTTGACTAATATCTGTCTCAGTTTCATGTCATCGCCGAAGTAGAAGCCGTCGAGCTTGCCATCGGCAACGAATTCATAGGTCAGCCCCTCGTCGCGGCACTGACTGCCTATCATGGTGTTGACCTGTTCGATCAGCTTGACCAGTGAGAACTCCTGAGGATTCATGGTCATGCGTCCCGACTCTATCCTTGACATATCCAGTATGTCATTTATGATGTGCAGAAGATGCTGAGCGGAGGCTCCTATCTTGTTGAGCTGATCCCTTGTCACATCAGACAGTTCAGGGTTGTTGAGAGCTATATTATTCATACCGATGATAGCGTTCATCGGAGTTCTGATCTCATGGCTCATGTTTGACAGGAACACCGTCTTGGCTTTGCTGGCCTGCTCGGCGGCGGTAAGGGCCTCCTGAAGCGCGCGGTTTTTCTCGATGGACTCGCGCATCTCCTCATCAATGACCGTAAAGCCTATGCCTACGGCATGAACTATGTTATCGTCCCTGTCAGCCGGATGGCGTACTCCGGCCATCCGGAGCATCTCATAGTATTCGACGCCGTTGCGCCTTGCCAGATACCTGTAGGCAATGATGTTTTCCGTTGAGAGAGCCTTCCTTATATTGTCCGGATCGATGAAGTCAAGGAAGCCATCCCTGTATTCATCATCGACATAATGATCACAGTAATCGATGAAACGCCCGTGGAACGGAAAGTGTACTCCCTCAGGCGTCTGTTTAGGGTCATCAGGATCCGCGCGGTAGCAGACAGCGTCGTCAGCATCCAGGTCCACGTGATATACGCTGCGGTAATCTGAAGCCATGGCGGTTATCATGCTGTCGAGCTCCGCACGTTTCTTCTCCTGCTCAAGCAGTTTTTCCTGCATGGCCAGCTGGTGCTCCAGATCTGCCTGCTTCGCCCGTATCTCAGCCTGCTCAGCTTCTCTCAGAGCCTTCTGTATCTCCTGACCCTGACGCACGTCATCATCTACATCCTTAAAACCGCAGACAAGACCTGTTTTGCCGCCCGGCATGTTCACTTTAGCGAACTCTATGCGGAAGTATCTTTCGCTTCCATCGTCCATGGTGCGGAGATAGTTCACGTTAAACTGCGGACGCTCCTTAAGAATCTCAGCTATCTTTCTGAGATTTATAACATCTCGCATCATCTCCCGGTCGCACTCCGCGACGCGGGTCCTTATGTATTCTTCCTTTGCCTGCGAAAACTTCGCATGGCTGAGGGCATCGTGAATCGGAGAGGCGTGTATGGTTCTGCCATCGGTATCACCGCGGTAAAGAGAGAAGCTTTCCGACTCGATATCGTTGATGATCCACATTGTATGGTACGCTTCGCTGAGCGCCTCTATAACAGCCTGACGGACGGCCATGTCGGTCTCCAGCTGCTCCCTCTTCTCTGTTATGTCAGAAATAAAGACATAATAAATACCGCCGTACGCGTCGGTCTCAGTGTAGTGGCCGTAATCATCCACCCACCTGACAGCGCCGTCTTTTCGTACGATGCGGTATTCAACGTAATCGATATTGTCATCTTTTGATTCGATCTGATGATCGATCGATGACGCGATGGAATCATAATCTCCGTGATACACCATTCCCCTGAAAGTGTATCCCGTCAGTTCCCTGAATTCGTCAAGGTCCGCGCAGCCGTAAATATCCATCGCAGCGCGGTTCACATATAACAGTTTTCCATCTCCGGCGGCTTCGTAAATGAAAAAGCCTCCGGGCATATGTCTTCCGATCTCTTCTACTATCGGAAGTGTCTCATCGTTTAGCAGGAAACGTTTGCCGAACATAGTAAACCCTCATATTATGTCTGCATAAACATTCATAATATTATACCATATCGTCCGGGAAGATTTCCTGTGTCTTGCACTTTACCGCCAGGCACTTTCACTCAGCTGTTATGATAGTCGAAAACCGCATCAATCAGGACTGTTTGCGAACTAAAGATTATTGCCGCAGCGACCTCCACTGCAGAAAGAATGCAGCTCATAGCAAAAGATATGCGCAATATACGTTTTTCGGGTTGTTCCCGTGCAGACTCCATTTTTCTTTTATACCGGCAGCATCATTTCCTTACTGTCAGTTTGTAAAGCTGCCATATTTTGCAACAGCCTCATCTATGGTCATTGCGCCTGTACAAACACCATAAACCGCCTGTCTTAACTGTATGACCGCATCATCAGTCAGTCCGATTACTTCCGGCGACAGGATCTTTGATTCCGGAACATCCCCGAATGCAGCATAAACGCTGTTAAAAGACAGATCCTTAGTCGGCGACATAAGGCCCTTGTTCTGCGCCATCTTGTTCAGTTCCTGTGAAGTGACAAGAAAACGCATGAATTCGTTAGCCATTTCCAGGTTCTGGCTGTCTTTGTTTACAGAGAACTGCAGATTCGGCATGTCAAGGAAGTTAGCGCCTTCATCCGACATAGGGACCGGAACAAATGTATACGTAAACGGATTGGCAATAAACGCCTCGGAGCGGCTCTCCCTCTTCTTTGTTCCGGACACAGTATCTCCGGAGCAGGTCATCATCGGAACGTCGCCTTCAAAGAAGCGAAGTATCACTGCTTCATAGTTGTCTTCAATCTTCGCACAGGCATCAGGATCCACACAGCCATCGTTCAGGAACTGCTCCATCTTCTCAAGTGTAGGCCGCATATACTCGCCGGCTGAAGCATCAAGGGTATTGAGTTTTTTGACAGCCTCTGCATCATTTGCCACAGTTTCACAGAAGAACGGATACGCCGTCAGTGTGAAAACAGAGGTCGTCTCCTCCTTGGAGAAACCCATCAGCGGGTTTTCATAGCCTTTTTCACGAAAAGCATTGCATACATCCACAAGCTCTTGATAAGTCTTAGGAACACTAAGGCCTTCTTTTTCAAACAGATCGTTGTTCACAAGCATGCCGTAGGTGTTAGCGAAAACAGGGATCATCGGAAGTGAACCGTCATCCGTATTCAGAATAATATTGCTGCGGATACAGTCCAGATCAAGTCCAAGCGCAGGATCGGACAGATCCTCTGCATGATCGATGGAAGACTTATACTGATCGCGGCCATACATCCATGAGTAGTTGACGTAAATGTCAGGAGCATCGTTTCCGTCCAGAACCATGCCGATCATGTTGTTATAGTCATCGACCTTTGTGAACATCAATTCCACATTCGGATAATATTCGTTAAAACTGTCAAATTCAGCTTCCAGCGCCTCAAAGTTGTCGTAGCCGCCTGCAACGGTAACAGTGCCGCCGGCAGAAGTATCCAGAGCCGGGCTGAAACCGTCAGCAGTTGTTTCTTTCTGCTTTTCTGCGCCGCATGCAGCCAGCCCCAGGATCATCAGCACCGTTAAAAACATGCATAAAGTTTTTCTCATAATTGTCCTCCTCCGTCATTGATTCTTCGGATCTCTTTTATAACTAATTTGATATCGACAGGCTTCGCAATATGTCCGTTCATTCCTGCATCCAGACATTCCATGACGTTTTCAGAGAATGCGTCTGCAGTCATAGCAACTATCGGAATAGAGGATGCCCAAGGGTCTTCCAGTTTCCGGATCGCTCTGGTTGCGTCAAGGCCGTTCATCTCCGGCATCTGTACATCCATGAAGATCAGTTCATAACTGCCCTTTGCAGCCGCTCGCATCATATCCACACATATCCGGCCGTTTTCCGCACGTTCGGTAGTGATACCGTACATGGCAAGTATGGCGGATATGATTTCCCAGTTGACATCGTTATCCTCGGCTATAAGGATATGCAGCCCCTGCAGGTCGGAATAATCATCCTCCGGCTCAATGGATCTGGACTCTTTCCCGATAAGATCGTTGATCTTATCATAGAGAGTAGATCGGAAGAGCGGTTTGCTGACAAAGGCATTCGCTCCTGCTTCTTTTGCCTTATCCTCTATATCCGACCAGTCATATGCGGAGATCAGTAAAATCGGAATATCTGCATCTATTTCTGCGCGGATACGCCTGATCGTCTCAAGCCCGTCTATTTCCGGCATTTTCCAGTCGATAATGACAGCATCGTAATCCCGTCCGGAAACGTGCCTGTGTTCGATCATGCCGAGCGCTTCCAGTCCGTTCTGTGCCAGCTCCGCTGATGCACCAAGAGACTCAATAATGTCAACAGTTGTCTGAAGCATGGTCTCATCGTCATCAACAACAAGAATATCCAGGGAATCAAGCTGCATGTCTTCACGCTGCCTGTCGGCTTCAGGAATATCCAGCACGACTGTGAAGGTTGTCCCCTTGCCTTGTTCGCTCTGACATTCAATCGTTCCGCCAAGCAGATCAACCATTTGTTTTGTAATGGCCAGACCAAGGCCGGTTCCCTGAATGCTGTTTACACGGCTGTCTATCTGCCTCGAGAAAGGCTGGTACATGTTTTGCATGAATTCCGGACTCATTCCGATGCCTGTATCAGCTACGGTATAGGTCATCCGTATACAACCCGGCTTTTCGCTCTTTTCCTGACGCAGATCTACCCTGACGCTCCCGCCTGGTTCTGTGTATTTGATCGCGTTGGATAGGATATTGATATATATCTGATTCAGACGGAGCTGATCTGTATACAGATATTCCTTTTCCATCTGATTTGCGTGGAAGCTGAATTCGATATTCTTTTCTTTGATCATCGGCTGCGAAACCGTTACAAGGTTCTCGACCGTTTCTACAATTGAGAACGTCAGAGGACTCAGTTTCAGTCTTCCGCTTTCCACCTTCGATATATCCAGAATGTCGTTGATCAGTGTAAGCAGATGATTGCTGGCAAGACTGATCTTCCGGAGATTTTCTCCTGTCGCTTCAACATCCCCCAGATTTTTCTCTGCTATCGTCGTAAGACCTATGATGGCATTCATCGGAGTCCGGATATCGTGAGACATAGTTGAGAGGAAGTCGGTCTTTGCCTTATTTGCAGACTCAGCTTCTCTGGCTGCGATCTGAAGGCGCTTGTTAAAGTAAAGAATATATAGCAGGTCACAGAGGAACAGAACCAGCAAGCCGGCAGAAACAACTCCTACAAGCAGCCAGTTTTCGGTATCTGCATGAAGATCCTTTGCCGGCACCAGTCCCAGCAATGTCCAGCCGGCAGTAGCCGTGACAGGTGTAAAGGCAAGAATGCACTCCTGTTTGTGCGAATTGATCATTGAAACAGAACCTGTAGAGGAAGTGATCCTGTCGAACAGTTTTCCCGATGATCCGGGATCCGTTGGATTATATGATTTGTAGAACTCAAAGAAGCTGGCGTTTTTAAAGCTGTCTCCTTTAAGGATGTAATCACCGTTTACATCGATCATGGACAGTTCCGCGTTCATCAGATCTGTCTGCGGAAAAACCCATTTCTCTTCAAGCACCGAAATAGGAATGACACGCAGCAGGACTGCTTTCCCGGAAGTATCACTTCCAGGATCATGCAGCTTGACAATGTTGCAGAAAGCAAGTGACTGCTCGCCATTCATCGGGTTGGTGTAAGCACGGGTTATGTTGATTGACTTCCCGATTTCATCGATCCAGTCCACGTTCTTCAGGAGATCTACCCGTCCATAGGAAACAGCATAGTCATCGGCCGTACCCTGTTTCGGACGCGTAGAAAGGCCCGTGAGCGTATCCAGGGAAATCAGATGTGCCGAAGTGTTCTCAAGCACATGTGAAGAACGGATATAAGCGGCTGCCTCTTCCATTGTCATGGCCTTTTTATTGATATAGCGCGCCCAGATATCGCAGATCCTCTGCTCGCTTTCCAGATAATTCCCTGTCACGCGTTCCATGGTGACCGTTGTGTCTTCAAAGTGTTCTATCTGTCTCCGGTATGAGTCCCTGCTTTCAGCTCTGGAGTAGAGCACAACAAAAATCAGTATGGACGCCATAATGACGACATTGACAATGATAATAAATGTCTTTTTCATGCTCTGATCTCCTGAAAAACGAGTCGCGGTTCCTGCATTCATCCCGGTCGACATAAATATACGAATACATTATATAACATGCGGGCTATATTCTGCACACATATTCCGCATCACCTTAACTATCATTTATAGTTCCGGCGCAAATACGCTCCCGGCATTGACTGGCAGCTAAAACAGCAAAAGGGGGTCAGTCACCATCACTCCTGCCATTTGTAAACTTTGTATAAAAAACAAGGAAAATTGTTAATCATAATAGCTGCCCCCCATGCGCTCCTGTATAATTAAGAAGATCAACAGCAATTATTGCCTGATCACGAAAAGCAACAGAAATAACATTCCTCTGCCGCAGGATCTACCGTGCCGATATGCTGACTACGCATATGCCTGCGGAAGTAGTAAAGGATTTTTACACTCCGGAGGAACCTCACACACTGTACATCGGAGAAGTAATCAAAATAATTGAAGGATAGACAGGTTTTTCTTTACAGAACGTATGCTTTCATTTATGTAAAGCGTTCCTCCGCAGTCCAGAGCGTTTGCGATACAGGCCACCGTCTATTCGCCTACTATGTAAATTGGTTGATGGCCTTGTTGAACAAACCTGACACCCGTAGTACAATGACATATAAACACAGTAGGTCAACGGAGGTTCAGGACTATGATTTCTACAAAAGGGCGTTACGCTCTGCGTGTGATGCTTGATCTGGCACAACAGGGAAAAAGTGAATTTGTTCCTTTGAAGGACATCGCAGCAAGGCAGGAGATATCCAAGAAGTATCTTGAGATCATAGTAAAAGATCTCGTAAAAGGCGGCATGCTTGAAGGCGTCAGCGGAAAAGGCGGCGGCTATAAGCTCAGCCGCAAGCCGGATGATTATACTGTAGGCGAGATTCTTGAGCTCCTTGAGGGCACTCTTTCACCGGTAGCATGCCTCGAAAAAGATGCTGCTGTCTGTCCGCGGGCTCCTGAATGTCTGACGCTTCCTTTATGGAGGGAGTATTATCAGATGAGCCGGGATTTCTTTTTCGGTAAAAAACTTAGCGACCTGCTTTAACAGGAGTATTAAATGGATACATTACATTTAAAAGCACCGGGAAGCTGGCTGAATGACCCGAATGGATTCATATATTTTAACGGTCAGTACCACCTGTTTTATCAGCATTTTCCATTTGCAACCCGCTGGGGAACCATGCACTGGGGACATGCGGTCAGTAAAGATCTGGTTCACTGGGAGCATCTCGGAGTTGCTATCTTCCCGACAAAGCATTTTGACGCGAATGGTATCTTCTCGGGAAGCACTTTTGAGCTGAATGGCGAAATGCTTATCTATTATACCGGCGTCCGTTATTATGCATCTGAGCGTGAAAACAGTCACGTTTCCCTTAACGACGTTTACGAATGCACTCAGGTCATGATGAAATCTCCGGATGGCATGACCTTTGATAACTATGGCGGCAAGAAAATCATACTCCCTGTCATTTACGACGATGATGTGGCGTACTTCAACCATACAAGAGACCCGAAAGTATGGGAAGAAAACGGCAAATACTACATGGCTCTGGGAAGTACATACAAAATGAAAAAGGGCCGTGTAATAATCCTGCAGAGTGACGACGCAAAGAATTGGGAAATAAAATCTGTTCTGACGGATAAAAAGTTTGGACGCATACTGGAATGTCCGGATATTTTCAAAATAGGCGATCAGCACATATTCCTGATTTCTCCGATGTATATCGTCCCTAAAACTGCGGGATATACAGCTCAGTCCATGATCGGTACCGTGGATTTTGATCCGGAAACCTGTAAGCTGAGCAATCTCGGCGAATTTGAGTTCATAGACCACGGAAAAGATCTTTACGCAACTCAGTCCTGCATCGATGAGGAAGGCCGCCGTGTAATGGTGGTATGGCTCCGTATGCCTGAGGAGGCAAAAATGCCATCGGATAAGAAGCCGTGGAACGGTATGATGTGCGTGCCTCGTGTAATTGATTATGTTGATGGCTGTTTCTATTACAGGATCCACCCGAATGTGCTGAAATACTTTGATAAAGAGCTTTCAGATAAGGAAATGAGCTCTTTTAAGGCCGGCCGCGAAAAGCCATGGTTCATGGAGACGAAAATCACCAACGGTGATTCCATTGATATCGGTGGTTACAGAATCTGGATGGAGGATAATACGATTCACACCAATCGCGACAATGTATTTGTAAAAGGAGCTAAACTTCCAACCAGCTTCACGGTGCCGGCATACAGCAGTGAATATAAGCTTTCGATCATTGTAGAGCCAAACATCATTGAGATATACGTGGATGACGGCAAATACTGTCTGACAAACGCAGTCTATAACCTTCAGGATCATATGACCGGTAAAGTGGGGACAATATACGAATCATCTGAAGAGTAATCAAATAAAGGGGAGAGGCAAATCGCCTCTCCCTTTTGCATAGCACATTCCGGTACTTGTTTATTATTCTTCTTTCTTATCTTCTTCGACAGCTTCTTTCTTTTCACCGCCGCCCATCATGCCGCTGAACATGCTCATCATTCCGGCCATAGGATTTTCGCCGCCTTCGCCGCCGGCACCGCCGCCCATCATTGCAGCCATAGGGTTTTCGCCGCCTTATATTTCCATCCCTGTTCTGACAAAACGGAACATCCGGAGAGCTCCCTCATAGTAGAGCTCTTCTGCCCGTTCCAGCGCCTCACTAAGAGGCATCGGTGCGTTCACCGTCGTCATGAGGGAGGATATGCCGCAGCCGCAGATATCCATCGCATTTTTTCCCAGCGAACCGGAGAGTCCCAGAGCAGGGACGCCTTTCGCCTTAGCCCGCATACCAACACCCTGCATTACTTTACCGAAGCAACTTTGCCAGTCGGTACGTCCTTCTCCTGTTACGACGAGATCAACACCCTCGAGGCGCTCGTCAAACCTGATAAGATCCAGTACGGTCTCAATACCGGACTTCAGCTCTCCTCCGAGAAACACCATGAGAGCTGCGCCGAGCCCGCCTGCAGCTCCTGTACCCGGAATCTCATCACAGTCCATACCGAAAGTTTCCCTTATAACATCGCGATAGATGCACATGCCCTTTTCAAGCTCTTCCTGGATTGCCGGAGTTGCGCCTTTCTGCTTTCCGAAGGTCCGGGTGGCTCCATCCTTTCCGCAGAGAGGATTTGTTACATCGCACATTACAGTGATCTTCGAGTCTTTTACACGCTTATCCAGGCAGGAAATATCGATTGCTGCCACTTTGGCGAGATCGCGCCCGAAGCCTTCGAGTTCATTTCCATCCTGATCCAGGAATTTTACGCCAAGCGCTCTGGCACAGCCCATACCCCCGTCATTGGTTGCTGAGCCGCCGATAGCTATCGAGATATCACGATAGCCCCGTTTCAGTGCATCCAGTATAAGCTCACCGGTGCCGAAGGTGGTAGTATTCAGCGGATTCCGCAGTTCTTCAGGCACCATTGGCAATCCTGAAGCGGCAGCCATTTCTATGACTGCCTTGTCTCCGTCAAAGATCCCGTAAAAACTTTCGGTTTCTTCCATGAGCGGACCGTGAACAGTCAGAGTCACCAGCTCACCATGTTCAGCAGCAATTACCGCTTCAACAGTTCCTTCGCCGCCGTCAGCGACCGGAACGCCGGAGCATTCACACTCGCTGAATACTTCCCTGGCAGCCTTGCTGAGCAATTCTACGGTTTTTTCGCTTGTCAGACTCCCTTTAAATGAGTCGGATGCAAATAAGAGTTTCATTTGGGTTTCTCCTTATGGTGCACAAATGCTGATCTGATTATAGCACCTAACCCTTTGATCATTCTCTATTTGTTTTCCATGCTTATTGTTATCGTCACGTCTCCGTTGCCCAGCAAATCTTTCATTTCTGCGGTATCCTGATCTGTTATACGCCCCAAACGGGTATATGCCCAGGAATTGCTTCCGTAGAATACCACGATCTGATTGCCGGAATACAGAACAATATCTCCGGCTGAAGTGGTCGTCTGCACATCATTTTTCGGCAAGTCTGATCCGATTGAGCCGACCTGTTCAAAGCCGCCATACATCGACATCCGGATCGTAAGTGGCTTTTCACCTGCAAGATCCCTGAGCGCCGCAACGCTTTCGTTGTCTTCCCAATCCACATCCACAGCTGTGCCGCTAACAGTCATCTTCATTTCAACGATCTCCTTCTCAGTATTATTCTCCATGTCCGCTGTATCAGATGTCCCTGTCCCTTCAGATGTTTCAGGCGCAGAACATCCCGCCGGCATTACTGCCAGCAGGATGCACATCATTATCAGCCCCAGAATTCTCTTCATCTTTTTATCCATATTCTTATTTAAGATATTTTCCGAAGAACAATTCCAGCTTGTCCCACGGAATGACCTTCTTCTCTCCGCCGTCATAGAGGTCTGTATGTACAGCACCTTCGATAGGCATGAACTCCTTGTTATCAGTGTATTTATTTCCATTGATCATATTGTCATAGGCATCCTTGCCGAAGTAGAAGGAATGTGCCTTTGTTCCATGCACGATGAGCACGGCGCTGCGGATCTCGTTGCTGTACATGAGGATCGGCTGGTTTATGAACGACTCGCATCCGATGACGTTCCACCCGCCGTTGGAGTTCAGTGATCTTGCGTGATATCCCCTGTCAGTCTTGTAGTAATCATAGTAATCAGCTACGAAGAGCGGCGCGTCCTCAGGAAGCGGATCAACTACACCGCCGCCGAGCGTATACTCACCTGCCGCATAGTCTTTGATCCTCTGCGCGTTCATCGCGGCCTTGGCATTGTAACGGTCTTCCTCGCTGTCCTGCGAATCGAAGTAACCCTTTGCGTTGACTCTCGTCATATCATACATCGTCATTGCCGCTGTTGCCTTTACTCTTGTATCTAGTGCTGCAGCATTGATAGCCATGCCGCCCCATCCGCAGATACCGATTATACCGATACGGTCAGGATCGACCTTGTCGCAAAGCGAAAGAAAATCTACTGCTGCCATGAAGTCCTCGGTATTGATATCCGGGGAAGCCATGAATCTCGGCTGTCCGCCGCTCTCTCCTGTGAATGAAGGATCGAACGCGATCGTCAGGAATCCTCTTTCTGCCATTGTCTGCGCGTAGAGTCCTGAGCACTGCTCCTTGACTGCGCCGAAAGGTCCGCTGACTGCTATTGCAGGGAGTTTTCCCTCTGCATTCTTCGGTACATACATATCTGCTGCAAGAGTGATGCCGTAACGGTTGGCGAAAGTTACCTTATTATGCTCCACTTTATCGCTCTTTGCGAAAGTTTTGTCCCATTCCTGTACGAGTTTCAGATTTTCAGTCTTTATCATTTCAGTCTTCTCCTTATTAATGTTTCAGTAGATTTCAGTCATGCGTATGAGCCGGTCCATGCGGTCTACGCGTCTCTGGGAATCACGGAGATCCTCCATCAGAGCACATCTGCACTTGCGCAGACAGTGTATGATCTCATCATCAAGCCCGGCATTATGCATGTTCCGGACTCTCTCCGTATCTTTGCCGGAGCACCCCGCCTCCTGCATGGCTTTTAGTATCTTTTCCAGTTCTGTATCTTTCATGACTTAATAATAATCAGTTGTTGAGATATTCGCTAATGAATATAATGAATGTATGATATGCGAATATAGAATGTCATTCGAAGGAGTTTATCATGGAAATCAGACATCTCAGATATTTCCTTGCAGTAGCGAGAGAAGAGAACATGACGAGAGCATCGGAGATGCTGCACGTATCGCAGCCGACTTTGTCCAAGACATTGAAATTGCTGGAAGAAGAACTTGGAAAGAAGCTCTTCACGAGAAAAAGCTTCAGCATAAAGCTGACAGATGAAGGCCTGCTTCTCAGAGACAGAGCAGCGGATCTCGTCGCGATGGCTGACAAGATCGAGCAGGAATTTGTATCACTTGATGATCTGACAGGAGGCGACATATATTTCGGCCTGGCGGAGTCCTATCAGATAAGGCATCTTGCACGGCAGATCAGAGAATTCAAAGCCATTTACCCGGACCTCAGATATCACATTACCAGCGGTGATACTGAGCAGGTCACTGAAAAACTCGACAAAGGCCTTCTGGATTTTGCCGTTCTCTGCGAGACCCCGGATCCGGAGAAATATGATTATGTTGAGTTCCCTGAAAATGATATCTGGGGCGTCGTTATGACAAGAGATCATCCTCTTGCTTCAAGAAATTGTATCCTCCTGGATGATCTGATCGGCCAGCCTCTTTTCTGTTCTGAGCAGAGCTGGAATTATGAAATCAAAGAGTGGGCCGGTGAGAGATGGGATGAGCTTAGCCTGGCAGGAACGTTCAGGCTCTCTTATAACGGATCGATGTTCGCGCTTGAGGGTCTGGGATTATTGCTGACATTCAGGCATCTTATAGACTGCTCACCTGAAAGCGGGCTCACATTCATTCCTCTTGAGCCCATGCAGGAGACCAGTCTTTATCTTATCTGGAATAAGTATGGCACATTAACTCCGATCGCTCAGAAATTCTTCACTAAAATAAGCAAATCGTTCAGATAAAAAAACCTTTACAGATAGAAAATGCCAGCCTGGCTCAGAGTATGTCCAGAGCAGCCAAGTGTATAGACAATGGACCTATGGAAGGCTTCCGGGGATTTCTTTGAAAGAGAACACTATAATGGCAAAGGAGCGGACTTGTTATGAGGAGGAACCCACGCAAGCCGTGGAGTTTTCTCCTGACAAAAAACACATCCCCGCGTCAAACGCGGGGTTGTTCTTTTTACGGGCATAGCCCTTACACTCCTCGCGTGACACGTACAACGTGTAAGTCGATCTGCCAACTGCGTGTGCTGTCAGTTATTTCTTCTTTTTCCTGAACGT
>JAFRKO010000024.1 GCA_017431685.1 Mogibacterium sp. | reverse complement strand
TCGTCAGCATAATCGTCGTCATCATCGTAATCTCCATCGTCGTCATCGTCGTCATCATCATAATCGTCGTCAGCGCAATCATCTTCATCATCGTCATCATCGATGTCTTTCCCGTAGCCGGATATCTCTCCTGTCGACGCGACTACATCATATTCATACTCCTGCCCGCCTGATCTGAATTCCACCTCATAGATGATAACTCCGTTTTCGCAGTCCATTTCAACTTCAGTATCGCTGACCTGTGAGCTGTCAAGCCCGGCATGGCTGAGGGCGGCTGCAAGCGCGTTTTCATATCCGATATACTCGCCCGTATTGGCCTCGCCGTACATTGTACCTCCGGAAGCTTTTCTTTCCTGCCCCAGCACTATCAGTTCCTGTGTTGACAGTGAAAGCAGGGATTCTTCCGTCATCTTTGCTCCTCCGGTCTCCAGCAGGTTTCTTATCAGCCACGCTTTGCCCGTTGAGATCCCGTTCTTTTCAGCGAACTCCTTCAGTTCGTCATCATCCTCGACATACTGCCCCATAACAGCTGCTGCTATTGCCGAATTGTCCATATAGGAATTGATGTAACCTGAAAGCTGCTCTTCGATCTCGTGGCCTTTTGCAGAATCGCCGGCACTTACAGACAGAAGTATGGAGTTCGAATGATCATTCAGATAGCCTTTTGTCAGCATCGATCCCACGATGGCATTGCACGCAGTTTTGATATCGCTGCCCCTGAGATCCATACCGTCTAATATATCTTTGCCGTCATCATTCACCGCTGCTGCTTTGACCACCTGCTCCTTCCCGTTGATCGACAGCTCGATGCTCGGATTGACATCCAGATCGACAACAGCAAGGACTTTTTCATTGATATTTTTCCACACCGTGAAACCGCTTACCAGCAGTATGAATGCAGCGGCACAGCTGATCAGAGCCCGGAACGATCTGCTGCGGACAGCAGCCTTTTTATATCTCCCGCCCTCTTCATTAGCAAGTTTTTCTCTCATTGACGGTTCCGGCTTTTCATTGAGATCCAGCTCCGCCATCAGTTCGTCAAGCATGTCAGGGGCGGCTGCGTTCAGCGCAGAGGCAAGTCTTTTTTCGATCTCGTTATTATCGATCATTTCTCCACCCCTTTCGCTTCCATCTCTTTTCTCATCTTCTTTAATGCACGGTTATATTTTGACAGTATGGTACCTGTAGGGAGATCGAGGATCTCCGCGATCTCCCTGTGCCTGAATCCTGTCATGGCATGTAAAACCACTATCTGCCGCTCCTCGGCGTCCAGTACATTCATTGCCGTTTCAAGCACCATCCTGTCGATCACGGCATCGCTGTCGTTCAAAGCTCCTGCCAGATTGTCATATTCTGACAGATCTTCGCATACTTTCCCGGCGCGTATCCTGTTCAGGCAGAGATTCCTCACAATAGTCAGGATCCATGCCATAGGATTGCCTGACGGTCTGTACGTGACTGCGCTCGTATAGATCTTTATGAACGCGTCATGCATCACATCCTCTGCGTCATGTTTGTTGCGCAGTATTGACATGGCGAATCCGTATACAACGCCTGATGTCTGCTGGTACAGTTCGCGGAAAGCTGCGCCGTCATTTGAGGCCATCCTTATTATTAAGTTTTCATCCAACTGCAGCGCTGCCATTTTCTGAAATATTTCCTTTTTAGTAGCCTATAACCTTCCACTCATATTCGACGATTTTTCCCGTCGGAGCCAGCACGTCATACTCATATACGCGGCTGCCCTTTTCGAACTTTACTTCATAGATACCTCTTCCATCATCATATTCATAGTAGCAGGTACCTTTTTTGATAATCTTATAGCTTATGCCTGAGAACTTGGCAACTTTCTTCCTTGCGGCTGTTTTGCCGATCTTCTTATGCGAAGAATTTCTTTTATAACGATAATCTACAGACTTCTTTACGATCTTGCCTGTGTCAGCGGCTATCTCATAATCGTATTCCCTGCCGTTCGATTTCTTCGTGAACTCCACTTCATATATACCGTCTTCGCTGTCGTATTCTGTGTCGATAAACTGTACCTGGGATTTCTTCAGGCCGGCATTCTTGAGTGCTTTCTTCAAAGCCGCATCATTGCTGCTGATACCTGCCGCAAATACCGAAACTCCCATTGTCATCACCAGCGCAAGTGCGGTGAAAAGTGCCAGAACGATATTCATTTTTCTTTTCATAGCAGAACCTCCTTTTCGTTCGCTTCCGGGATCATCCCCCGGTTTTCTAATATTATAAAAACTGCCTTCACTGTGTATACACACAAGGCAGTTTTTTTATTGCATATATATTATGTTTTTATTTGTTTTTCATTATCCGGCTGCAGTCACCGCTGCGTATCATCATTGCCATCAGTGCAGCCATGATCAGAACAGCTATGACAGGATATGCTATAAGCAGCCTGTTGGTAGTGCCGTATATATCGAGAGCACCTTTCAGCAGGCTTCCTGCTGTCAGTGTCGCTATGAAAGCCAGCTGCATGTCTTTTGCGTTAAAAATCTTTGCTGCAGCAGACTGTTCCTTTCCCGTCTGCTCATCCCCGTCATTGACGGTGTTTTCTTCCCGGGTTCCTGCCGCCTTCAGAGCCATTGCCAGATGCGGCAGCGCGCCGCACAGCAGAGGTATCATGAATGCGTATGTCATGAAATATGAGTAGACCCCGTGGCCGAACAGCCCGTATACCGCTGCCGCTGCCGCGATCACGATAGATGCGGCAAGATATTTCATTCCTGTTTTAATAGCCGATGTATACAATGTCACTCACCTTCCTTTCGCTTCCGCTTCCGTTGCCAAAGCCTCCTCCTGTCGGAGTATTCACAACGCTTCCCCGGAATACCATGGTCGACGATCCTCCTCCGTCAAGATTATATGCGGTCTCGGCGCCGAGGCTTTTCATGAACTCTGCGAGCTGAAGGAGTGATAAGCCTTCGCTCTCATCAGTTCTGCCGTCAGAAACCATGAAGATATATGTTCCGTCTGCTTTTATTCCTATCGCCGTACGCGGATTGC
The DNA here is from genome assembly GCA_017431685.1 of Mogibacterium sp. GTDB lineage: Bacteria > Bacillota > Clostridia > Peptostreptococcales > Anaerovoracaceae > Crickella. Next base: position 56,236 of record JAFRKO010000024.1, on the reverse strand, counting down.
TCGACATTGCGCGGCCGACTTCGTCGTCTGAGTCAACAGAGACGCTTCCGTGTTCTACCAGAGCTGGTCCGAACGACATAGTCTGGACCGCCCCCTGTGCGATCAGCTGCTCAGCAGTAACTTCGCTTTCATTGATTATGCCGAACGATCCGTCTTTATAAATGACCAGATCCTCGCGTCCCTGTACCGCAGTGTCTCTGTAGAGCTCGCCGTTTCTTATGACGTAGCCCTTTTCCTGCGCTCCGTAGTAATCTCCGTTGATAGCCAGTAAAGCGTTCACGCTTCCGGCTATGTCAGATGTAGCCGCTGTGACATTTTTTCCGTATGAGCCCTGCGCGAAAGCTGTCTTCAGATAATCTGCCGAATCAGCCTTTACTTCAGCGACGTGCACCACAGTACCGCTGACCGTATACTCTTTCAGCCTGATCGAAATATGGTCATCACTGTAGCTGTCGGCTGTGCTTTCATTGCTGATACTTACGTCCGAAGAATCTGCAGCACTGTTTTCCGAAAAGCTGCTGCCTGATGAACTGTCCTGACTGCTTTCCGCGGAAGAACTCCCGGAGCTGCTCTTCGACCGTTTGTGTTTTCCGCCGTGTCCCGGTCCGCCGGATGGGCGATTGCCCTTTCCACTGCTATGAGCACCGTCAGGGCCGTGTCCGCTGCTGCTTTCTGTGCTGTCTGCGGCGCTGCCCTCATCATTCTGATCGTTGACGCTGCCATCATCCTGATCTGAGTTATCATCTTTGTTTTCTATCTGCAGCGCCGCTTCAGTGCCGTCGCCCGAAGCTTCGCCATAGACTCTGGTTATGACGAACGTGTCCATCACAACATATGTTGTAAACACTGCCAGCACAAGCATGTATGCTATGAGTGCTCTGTGTTTTTTTATCATTTCATGTCCTCCTTTCCGAGGAGCTGTCCTTATGTCTGCTTATCTCTCCTGCGTTCTGAGTTCCGGAGCCTTCTCCGCCCCGGCATCATCGCATTCTTCTCTGAAAAAGATCACATACTTCTGTACTGTCCAGCTGATCGCAAAGAATATGACTTCTGTGATCAGTTTGGCAGCGAATCTGTTTATGCCCAGTGTTCCTGCCAGCGTACTCAGGACTATAGTGTTGCCTGCGAGTATGCAGGCTGCCAGCGCGATATACTGCGCGGCTGACTTTGCAAAGCCGGTTCTGCTTTTGAATACCAGCCTTTTATTCATCGTATAATTGGCCGTGCCGCTCACAAGCCTCGCTCCTATATTGGATATGATCAGGCTGTTTGCAATGCCCGCAGTTCCTGTCACTGCAAGGAGCAGTGCGTACATGCAGTAGTCGATCGCAAAGCTAGCGAGCGATGAAGCCGAGAACTTCAGTATCTCCTTATATACTCTGAATGAATCACGCAGAGTCCGGAAGTGTGATCCGCTGTTGTTGTCTTCATAGACTGTCTCTATCCTCTCTTCGATAATAGGCACACCATCCGCCGCGAGCTGCATCAGCATGTTGATCTCGTACTCGTATCGGTCGCCCTCGATCCCGAGGAGCTTTGGTATCATGCTGCGGTGGAAGGCCCTGAGGCCTGTCTGTGTGTCATGCACATGTACCCCTGTTGCTGCGCTGTAAACATGTCTTGTAACCGTGTTTCCGAATCTGCTTCTCGCGGGTATTTCTCCCTCGAGCGCCCTGCTGCCGAGGACCAGCGCGTCCCGTCTCTGAGCGGATATATCTGCTACTCTGCGGACATCATCAGGAAGATGCTGTCCGTCTGCATCCACGGTCACGATGACCGCATCTCTTCCCGAGACCGCCTCCGGACCCGATTCAGTCAGTACAGATTCAGTGTAGGCCATATATTTATTGATGTAATTCAGGCCTGTCTTTATTGCTGCCCCTTTGCCGCGGTTTTGTGCATGTGTAAGCACTACCGCCTGCTGCGAAAGCTCATCAAAGATGTCTTTATACTCAGAGCCGCTGCCGTCATCGACCACGACTATATCAAAGCCTCTTTTTTTCAGTTCAGCTGCCAGGCCTGTCACCTTCTTCTCCGGTTCATAGGCCGGGATCAGCGCTATATATCTGTCTCTCATGCTGCACTCCTTTTCTTATCCGGGAAACAGCTTCCATTCTAAAAGGCCTCCCGCCTTATGCTTCAGTATCGCCCTGAAGCTGTGTCGCACCGTTGTCCTGAAGCTCTGTCGCTCCGGTTATACCATCGGTCTCACCTTGTCCAGGTCCGCCTTTCTGTCCAGGTCCGCCGTGGTGCATACCGCCCGGGCCATTGCCTCTCTGCATGCCGCTGTTCATGTCACCGTTCATGCCGCTGCCGGCATCGTCGTTCATTCCCCCTCGGGGACCACCTCCGCCAAAGCTTCCTCTCATGCCGCCGTTAAGCGTGCTGTAGAGATTGTCAGTCAGAGTGATGCTCTCGCTGTAGCTTCCTGCTGTCAGGGTGTAGGTCTCACCCTGCACCATATCCTGAGTGCTCACGTAGACTACCGAATATCCCAGATCAGGCGCAGCCTCTGCGATCACATCACCGGAGCTGTTTGTAAGCTTTACACTGCTGCCGGCCGCCTGGTCGCCTACGCTTACAGCGATAAGTCCCTGCTCAGCACCTGTGAAGTTTTCTGCCATCCCGGATCCGCCGGTTCCGATAAAGGTTCCGCCTGTGACAGTACCTGTTCCGTTGAAGTCGATGACAGATGTGTCGCCCTGGGTAGGACCTTCTACTACTGTGTAACCGCCTGAGATCTCTACCGATCCGTTGGAATCGATTCCGTCTCCTCCGGCTGTGATCTTAACGTTGCCGCCGCTGATATTGATACTTCCGTCAGTTCCTCCGTCGCTGAAGCCGCCTCCGGCTCCGCCGCCCCAGTCATCGCTTCCGAATGTACGGCTTCCGCTCGAGGCATTGCCGCCTGCCGCGTTCAGGCCGTCATCGCTTGCTTTCACGGTCGTGCTGCCGCCGCTGATATTGATCGAAAGGCCCTCGATGCCTTCATATGATTCGTTGACCACGATCGTGCCGCCCTCGATGATGACCGACGCGTCTGCGTGAATTCCGTCATCTCCCGAGGTAACAGTCAGGCTTCCGTCTGAGATATAGAAGAAGCTGTCGGATTCTGTTCCTTCCTCTTCATCCGCGTCATCAGATACGTGGATACCATCTTTTTCACTGCCGGATGTGATCGTCACATCAGACTCCGCAAGTCTTACACTGTCGTTGGCCTGCACTCCGTGTTTAGCTGCAGTGATAGTGTATGTGCCTCCTGCGAACTTCACATCGTCCTTGCCGACCACTCCATGACCTGCAGGTGAATCGATCGTGAGGCTTCCGCTTCCGTTGAATGTGATATCGTCTTTTGCGAATACGGCACCGTCTACATTGGTGTCTCCGTCAGCGATGAAGCTTCCGCCGTTAGCAAGAGTGTTTTCTGTTCCCTCTGCAGATGTAACGAAAACCTTATCAGCCGATTTTACATAGATGGCAGCTGAGCTGCTGCTGGTGACTGATGCATTTTTGAGTACGATCTGCACCTTGGCCGCATCATCTGCAGCGACTATGATCTGACCGTCAGAGAGAGTTCCGCTCACTACGTATACGCCCTCTGCAGATATAGTGACGGTGCTTCCGTTTATCGTTACTCCTGAAGCCGCCGAAGTTTCGATGCTGCTTCCGCTGAGAGTGATCGTCTCAGCCTCGCTCTCATCATAGTCCCCCGAGAGATCCCTTTCGGTGAACATCTCAGATTTGCTTGCCGCGTTGTCTGTCGACACGGTCGAAGTCGATGACACAGCGGAACTGATGGACTCTGCATCAGCACTGCTTCCGCACGATGTGAGTGTCAGCACAAGCGCGAGTAAAAGAGCCAGGATCGCCGTCATTGCCTTTGCCGTGACACCGCGCTCCACCCTGGCATCTTTATAAGTCCTGTTTTTATATTCGTTGTTCATTTCTGTATCCTCCCGGAAAAAATCCGCGTCTGCTATAATTCGGTTGCTGTCGTTGCCTGTCTCGAAACATTGATCTCAAGATTGCCGTTACGGCAGCGAAGTTTGTCAATGAGCTCCTTTTCTTTGTCAGGATCTCTCAGCGTAACATCGTAAGTAAGCCTGAACATGCTTCCCATGTTTGTGGTCCTGACATTTACCAGCTCGCACGAGCTTGTGTATTCTGCGAACAGGTCATCGAAGACTCCCGAGTAATCGAGATCCTCAGGAATAACGATCCTGAAGCTTTTGTACTTGTCTGCATTCCTTTTAGTCCCGAAGTCGAACTTTCCCGACAGCAGGATCACCAACGCCAGAACCGCAGTGAATGCCGTTGCCAGTCCCAGATAACCCATGCCTGTCGCAAGTCCTGTTGCCATCGCCAGGAATATCGCGCATATCTCTTTGGCAGTTCCCGGCACCGAGCGGAATCTTACGAGGCTGAATGCTCCCGCGACCGCAATGCCTGCGCCTATGCTTCCGTTCACCATGGCGATGATCACACATATGATGGCCGGCAGCATTGCCAGCGTTACCACGAAGCTTTTGGTGTAGCGCGTGTTATACATATATGCCGCGGCAATTAGTATGCCCAGAAGCAGTGATACACCGAACGCTGCTCCGAACTGAGCCGCACTTATTGTTGTAGCTGTAGTTGATCCATATACACTCGACAGTAATTCCGACATTGCTGCCACCTCCTGTTTCTTTTATTTCTTTTATTTCTTTAAATCCGCGGGCTGCCTGAATTGTTTCAGCCCTGTTGTTTCTAATGCGGACCGTTTCTCTTGTTTACACCTGCATAATAACGGCCCAAACTTAAATGAAACTAAAGCAAACTAACTTTTTATTATTATTTGCCGCTGTGACTTTTTGCTGTTGGTGCCTTTTCCATAATTTCAATAAAAAAGCACCAATTTATTGGTGCTTACTGCTTCAAAACCATGCTTTTAGTACCAACATTCATTTCCCGAATTCTTTCAACTATTGCCAGTATTTTCTTTATTCATCTCCATTGATTTTTTTCCCTTATATTCTTTATCAAAGAAATTAGGATAGTATATTTTTCATATATCCATAGCGTTTTTTCCGCCTTGCTGTCAGCCGGATCCGAATAAAAGATATCTGACAGCCGGCAAGAAAAAAGCGTATGCTTTCATGGATCGAGATGTTGGTACTTATGTGAGCTGATTTTGAGAATCTGTACCAATTAATAGGTGCTTTTTCTAATTTAAACGCAATTAGGCACCAATTTTGTCTGTGTATAAATATACTCAGGCTGCCAATCCTTCTGCTGTGACTGATCCATCACTCAGATCTTTTTTCCCGGCTATTGTTAAAAAAGGAAAAGGCCGCGCACCTGGCGCAGCCTCTTTCCAAGGTTAGTTATGAAGGTTGTATGAAGGTTTATATGAAGAAAAAGATTGAACTGTAGTTGTGTTTCAGGCAGAAACTCTGCCGAAAGAGGCTGCTCTCCTATGCCTGCGGCCGGTTTTGCCTGCTGCGCGCGCACCGGTTAACCGTCCGCTGAAGGCTCCCGCCTGGACGGCAGACCTGACTGTACCAGGCCTTTCATATCCGGCTGCGGCGATCATATGCGCGCGCTCCTCCGGAGTCTCTTCCATGAAGCGGCAGTATGCTGTGCCGTACTTTGAAAACGATGTTTTATAAATATGCTCCTCTGAAAGGACTTCAGTCATCCACAGAGGGATCGCACCGGGACACTTGAGTTCCATCAGGAACATTCCGTCTTCAAGCATTCCTGTGCCGTAAGATTCCGATCTGAGCGTAAGATTGCTCTCCCTGCAGCGGATGTTGCTGTCGAATGTTACTCTGAAATCCGTACCACCGTCGGCAGTGCACGCATCTTTTCTCATTCTGTAGGCCTCGCGGTCGTATGACAGATAAAGCACAGGCTTTATCCCGCGGTACAGACCCTTGAAATATTCTATCTCACTCGTGACCTGCGGAGATTCCGCATCCAGGCTGCTTTTGATCGCCGGATCATTTGAGCCGGCCATCCATTTCATCGCATCTGCCTCGCGGAGACCGACACGCCTTTTATATACAACGCCGTCAAATTTGCGCTTGAGCTCAACGAAGACTGTGCTGTCTGCGTCTGCCCTTGAATAGCATCTGACGCGCAATTTTTCTTTGAAGTCAGGTTTGGCTATTGAATGTCTGGCAAGTACAAAGTCGTCAGTGTCGAAGTAGATGTTGCGGACAGTTGATCTGCCGAACCTGTCCATCTCCATGTAAGGCTCCATAGCCTTAAGGATGCGGTCTTTCTGCTCAGCTGTAACCATGTATTTGATCTCGTATCTTTTAAATACTGCCTGATATCCCATATCATTGCCTCCCTTACAGTACGAAGAATACCAGTCAATACTTAAATCAAACTTAAATCAAAAATAATTTTTTCGCTCTGCCGAAGTGCAATACAAAAGCCCCTGCCTTGCCGGCAGGGGCTGTGATGACTATGAATATTGTTACTGCATCGGGATCGCCGCTGTGACGATAAAGTCATGACCACTTGCGGTGTGTGCCGAGATATGTCCGCCGTGGGCGCTCACTATCGCGCTTGCCATCGACAGTCCGATACCGTGACCGCCTGTCTGCGAATTGCGCGAACTGTCCATACGATAGAACCTTTCAAATACATGTGAGAGCTGCTCGTTTGTGAGTTCATTCTCAGTCTCGTTGCGGACCTCGATCACAGCGTTTCTTCCCTCTTTCCTGAGGGCAACGTTTATCACCGGAGGTACCGGCATGCCGTCTTCGTCCTCGCTGCAAGGAATCCTACGCGGAGCGACTGAATACTTGACAGCGTTCTCGAGGACTATCGAAAGCAGCTTCTCGAGTTCCTTGGTGCTGCCCTTTACGGTAACGGCAGGAGCTATGTCACATTCTATTATCTTACCTTTTTCCAGCGCGAGCGATTCAAATGATTCAGCCGTCTCGCTGACTATGTCTGACAGCGGAACATCTGTCATTACGAGGCTGCTCTCAGCCTCTTCCATGCGCGACAGGTATACAAGGTCGTTGGTGAGACCCGCAAGTCTGTCGATCTGGTCGTTGATGTCTCCGAGGTTTTCCTTCAGATTGTCCGCTGCTTCGCTCGAGATTGAGAGACCTTCCTGTCTGCCTTCGACACCGCTGTCTATCTCCATGTCCATAAGATCGATATTCGCCTTGATGATCGCGAGCGGGGTCTTGATCTCATGACCTGCATCGGTTATGAAGCGTTTCTGCTTCTCATAGCTCTCAGCTACCGGTCTGACAATGCGCCCGGCAAAGTAGAGAATCACGAAGAATACTGCCAGCAGTCCGAGAAGCGACATGAGTATACTTGCCCTGAGGAAGGAATAAAATGAACCGAGTGTCCTGCCGCAGTCGAGGAAAGTGATCGTTGAGCTGCTCACGGAGTCGCTTACAGCGAATCTGAAATCACCTACGAACCCGCTTTCATCTCCGGAGGCGAGTGCCTTTTCAGCGTATTTCGCTGCTTCATCGGTGTCCACAGAATAGATCCTGTCTGTATAGGTCTTGAGCACGGACCCGCTTTCGTCAACGCTTACAATAAAGAATCTGGATTCTTCCGCCTCGTCGCGGGTCATGGATGGACCTCCGGGACCTCTGTGCCCGAACAGAAACCTGTTGTCATCATCATCGAAATAATACTCATCAAAGTTCCCGAATGGATTCAGCATATCTTTAAGCATGATCCTGGCGGAGTTTTTCTCGAGTACTTCGAGCCTGGTGTCGGCATCGCTTACGACTTTATTGTAATTGATCATGTTCATACCCGCGACAATCACTGACAGTAGGACTGTCAGTGATACCATCGCAAGCACTATGAACCTTCTTTTAAGTTTCTTTATCATTTTCCGGTCTTTTCAGATTACCTTAACTGAAAATATCTGCTACTCGTCACGGTCAGGGACGATCGAATAACCGGCGTTGCGTGTCGCCTTTATCTTCACGTCTGCTCCGAGCGCAGCAAGCTTCTTTCTGAGATATGACACGTATACCCATACCACATTGCTCTCGGTATCGGTGTCATAGCCCCAGATGTGATCCATAAATGTATCTACGGAGATAATGTTGCCCGGTTTTGCCATGAGCAGCTCCATCATCTGGAACTCCTTGTTGGCCAGCTTGACCGAACCTGACGGTGTCGACATCTCAAAGCTTGCCCTGTCGAGTGTAAGATTGCCGCAGCTGAGCTTGGTATCCACCTCATTGCCGGAGCGTGTTATCGCCCTGACAGCCGCCAGCAGCTCCTTTGCATCGAAAGGTTTTGTAAGATAGTAGTTGGCACCGCTGTCGAGGCCGAGCACCTTGTCATCTATTTCTGACTTTGCCGTGAGCATCAGCACAGGCAGGTCGGAGCCGGACGCGCGAAGGGTTTTCAGCACTGTTATTCCGTCTACTTTAGGCATCATTATATCGAGCACAGCCGCATCGTAGTTGCCCGCCGCCAGATAGTCGAGCGCTTCCTGTCCGTCATGGACCGCGTCTATAGAATAATGATTGCTCTCAAATATTCTGACCAGCACCTTAGCCAGTGCGACCTCGTCTTCTGCAAGTAAAATGCGCATGTCTGCCTCCGTAACTTTGTTTTTTTATTATATAAAAACACGCCAGCCTTAACTATACTTTAAATTTTTTAAGGCAGCGTGTCGTTTGTGTGTAATTATGTGTGCTTTACAGCATGCGTTTAAGGTACTGACCTGTCTTTGATTCCTTTATCTCTGCTACTTCCTCTGGCGTGCCCTCGCAGACAATGCGTCCGCCTTCATCTCCGCCTTCTGGACCCAGGTCGATAATATGATCAGCCTGTTTTATAACATCGAGATTGTGTTCGATAACAACAACGGTGTTGCCCTCATCAACCAGTCTGTTGAGCACGTACAGAAGCTTTTCGACATCTGCAAAGTGCAGACCTGTAGTAGGCTCATCGAGGATGTAGAGAGTCTTGCCAGTGCTGCGCTTTGAGAGCTCAGTTGCCAGCTTTATTCTCTGCGCTTCGCCGCCGGAGAGCTGGGTGGATGGCTGGCCGAGGCTGATGTAGCCGAGACCGACCTCATCAAGTGTCTTCAGGTATCTGAGGATGCCCTGCTGGTTCTCAAAGAACGGTATCGCCTCAGCGACCGTCATATTGAGAACTTCGGAAATATTCTTACCTCTGTAGCGTACCTCGAGGGTCTCGTGGTTATATCTGGCTCCGCCGCAGACCTCGCACGGCACGAATACGTCAGGCAGGAAGTTCATCTCTACCTTTATGATGCCGTCTCCGCTGCAGTGCTCGCAGCGTCCGCCCTTGACATTGAAGCTGAATCTGCCGGCTTTATAGCCTCTGACCTTGGCCTCAGGCATCTCGGCAAACAGGTTGCGGATATGCGTGAACATGCCTGTATAGGTCGCAGGGTTTGACCTTGGTGTCTTGCCTATTGGCGACTGGTCTATATTAATGACCTTGTCGAAATTCTCTATACCTTTGATCTCGCGGAACCTGCCCGGACGCTCCTGCGTGCGGTTGGTGACACGCGAAACTCCTTTGTAGAGGATCTCGTTGACGAGGCTGGATTTGCCAGAGCCCGACACGCCGGTAACCAGAACCAGCTTGCCAGCAGGGATCTTCACGTCTATGTTTTTGAGGTTGTTCTCTGCTGCGCCGATGACCTCCAGGAATTTTCCGTTGCCGTCTCTCCGCACCATAGGCACCTGGATGTGACGCTTGCCGGAAAGGAACTGGCCGGTTATGGATTCAGGGCAGTTCTTTATATCATCTACAGTGCCCTGCGCTACCAGATAGCCTCCGTTGATTCCGGCTCCCGGTCCGATATCCACTATGTGGTCAGCTGCGTACATCGTGTCTTCGTCGTGCTCAACTATAATAAGCGTGTTGCCCATATCGGTGAGTCCGCGGAGCGAAGCGAGCAGTTTGTCGTTATCAGCCTGATGCAGACCGATAGACGGCTCGTCAAGTATGTAGAGCACGCCCACAAGGCCGGAGCCAATCTGCGTAGCGAGGCGGATGCGCTGAGATTCTCCTCCGGAAAGCGTTGCCGATGTGCGGCTCAGCGTAAGGTAGCCGAGTCCTACATCTTTAAGGAATCTGAGCCTTGCCCTGATCTCCTTTATGACCATGCTGCTGATCTTCTTTTCTCTGTCCGAGAGCTTCGAATCAAGATCATCAAAGAAATCAATAGCCTGCACAACCGAAAGATCAGTAAGCTCCATTATGTTTTTACCGCCGACAGTGACAGCAAGAACTGTGTCTTTCAGCTTGCGTCCCCTGCAGACAGGGCACACGTCTTCAGTCATCATGTCACTGATCTTTTCTTTAATATAATCCGAATTTGTCTCGCCCCATCTGCGCTCGAGGCTCGGGATGATGCCTTCGAAGGTGTGGTTCATGTGCGAGACTCGGCCGCTGCGGCTTTCGTAGGTGTATTTCAGCCTGCGTGTGCCAGTGCCGTGCAGGAGCTCGTCTTTGAACTTCGGAGGAAGCGCCTTGTACGGTACATTCAGATTTGTGCCGTGGTCGATCGCCAGACGGTTGAGCATCTGTCTGTAGAAGCCCATAGCGTCGAGCGTCGAAAAGACATTTCCGAGAGCACCGTTTACGATGCTCTTGTTTTCGTCAGTAATCACCGCTTCGTCAGTGATACGCAGGGTAAAACCGAGACCGCTGCAGTTATCGCAGGCGCCGTAAGGCGCATTGAACGAGAACATGCGCGGTTCCATCTCTTCGAGTCCTACGCCGTGATCCGGGCAGGAGAACTTTGTAGAATAGACAGCCTCGTGCTCATCATCTTCCTTTATTATTTTTCCGTCAGCAGCGTCTCCGGCTGCATCAGGCTGTGTGTTCGGACGCTTCGGAGGTGTAAAGAGCACGCTGCAGATACCCTCGCCTTCCTTTATGGCGAGCTCGAGCGCTTCGGCAATACGGCTTCTGTTGTCGCTCCTGAGCACTATACGGTCAATGACTATGTCGATGTTGTGCTTGTTGTTTTTGGCGAGCTCGATGTCGCCTTCATCAAGCCGCGACATCTCGCCGTCGACGCGCACGCGTGTATAGCCGTCGCGGCGCAGGCGGTCGAGGACCGCCCTGTGCTCGCCCTTGCGTCCCCTTATTACAGGTGCAAAGACAGTCAGTCTCGTGCCCTCTTCATGCGACTGTATATTTTCGATTATGCTGTCTATGTTCTGACTGGTGATCTCGCGTCCGCAGACCGGGCAGTGCGGAATACCTATTCTTGCGTACAGAAGTCTGAGATAGTCATAAATCTCAGTGACCGTACCGACAGTAGATCTCGGATTCTTGTTTGTGGTCTTCTGATCGATGCTTATTGCCGGCGACAGTCCCTCTATAGTCTGCACATCCGGTTTCTTCATGAGCCCCAGGAACTGCCTTGCGTAGGATGAAAGCGATTCCACGTACTTCTTCTGGCCTTCTGCATAGATGGTGTCGAAGGCAAGCGAAGACTTGCCCGAACCGGACAGGCCGGTCAGAACGATCATCTTGTCACGCGGCAGTGTGACATCTATTCCCTTCAGGTTGTGCTCACGCGCACCCTTTATAACAATATTTTTTTCCATTCTTTTTCTTTTCTTAAGTAATGCAGCGAAGAGAATTTGTGCAGGACGCGAAAGAGGTTATCTGAGCGCACGGAACGTATCTATGAGTACGTGAGTACGTGAAGATGGCCTCTGACAAAGTCCTGTGCAAATTATCGAGCTGCTCTGCTGCTGGCACGCAGCTCAAACAATATATCTCTCAGCTCTGCAGCGCGTTCGAAATCAAGCTGCTTTGCCGCTTCTTTCATATTCTTTTCGACCTCGCGTATAGTCTCGCGAAGCTCCTTTGCCGTCATGGCCTTCGGGTTCTTTATATCTCTTTCGCCTGAGTATGCGGACGTCGCTCTTGCGATCTCGCGCACCGGTTTTACTATAGTCTTCGGCACTATGCCGTGTTCCTTGTTGTATTCGTCCTGAACCCTGCGGCGGCGCGCGGTCTCGTCTATGCAGACCTTCATCGCCTTGCTCACATAATCCGCGTACATAATAACATGGCCATGCTCGTTACGCGCAGCGCGTCCTACAGTCTGGATGAGCGAAGTCTCTGTCCTCAGGAATCCTTCCTTGTCCGCGTCAAGTATCGCGATGAGCGACACCTCCGGAAGGTCGAGACCCTCTCTGAGAAGGTTGATTCCCACGAGCACGTCGAACTTACCCATTCTCAGATCGCGGATTATCTCAAGTCTCTCGAAGTTGTCTATCTCGGAGTGCAGATATCTTACCCTGATGCCCTGCTCCTGCAGGTATTTGGTCAGATCCTCAGCCATGCGCTTGGTAAGTGTCGTTACGAGCACACGCTCGCCCTTTGCAGCGGTCTCATTTATCTCTCCGATGAGGTCGTCGATCTGTCCCTCAGTAGGCCTTACCTCTATCTCAGGATCGAGCAGTCCTGTCGGCCTTATGAGCTGCTCTGCTGTGACACCGCCCGATCTCTCGAGCTCGTATTTGGCAGGTGTCGCTGAAACGTACACAGTCTGGCCTGTCAGCTCCGTGAATTCCTCGAATCTGAGCGGTCTGTTGTCGAACGCCGAAGGAAGCCTGAATCCGTATTCAACCAGTGACTCCTTGCGGGCCCGGTCTCCGTTGTACATAGCGCGCAGCTGCGGAAGCATTGCGTGCGACTCATCTATTATCGTCAGAAAGTCCCCGTCCGGGAAGTAATCGAGCAGCGTATACGGCCGTTCGCCCGGCTTGAGGAAGTTGATGTGGCGGGAGTAGTTCTCGATGCCCTTGCATGTGCCCACCTCCATCATCATCTCTATGTCATAGTTAGTGCGCTGCTCCAGCCGCTCCGCCTCGAGCAGCTTTCCGTTCGACCTGAACCAGTCAAGCCTCTCGCGCAGCTCTTCTCTGATCGACGCAACTGCCATGAGCATGTCTTCTCTGCTCGTTATATAATGGCTAGCCGGGAATATCGAAATATGAGAACGCGAACCGGTGATCTCGCCTGTAAGAGGATCTATCTCGCGGATGCTCTCTATCTCGTCTCCGAAGAGCTCTACTCTGACAGCGCTCTCTCCTCCCGCAGGGTAGATGTCGACTATATCACCTCTGGCGCGGAAGCTGCCTCTTGAGAAATCCATGTCATTGCGCGTGTACTGGATATCCGTGAGCTTGCGCAGAAGCTGCATGCGGTCCATCTCCATACCCGGCCTGAGGCTGATGAGCTGGTTGCGGTACGAAGACGGACTTCCGAGACCATATATGCATGAGACAGAAGCGACTATGATGACATCACGTCTCTCAAGCTGTGCCGCAGTCGCGGAGTGCCTGAGCTTGTCGATCTCATCATTTATATCCGCATCTTTTTCTATATAAAGATCTGTCGAAGGCACGTAAGCCTCAGGCTGATAGTAATCGTAGTAAGACACGAAGTACTCCACCGCGTTGTCAGGGAAGAACTCCCTGAACTCACCGTGAAGCTGAGCAGCGAGCGTCTTGTTGTGAGAGATGACCAGCGTAGGCTTTTGCACGGCCTCTATTATTTTGGCCATGGTAAAAGTCTTGCCGGAGCCGGTGACACCCATAAGGGTCTGTGCTCTCTCGCCTGCAAGTATGCTGTCAGCAATCTTTCTTATCGCCTGCGGCTGATCTCCCGTCGGAGCGTATTCACTTTTTACTTTAAACTCTCCCATGGTGCACATTATCTTTGCTTTAAAAAAAATAATCAACCCCTTTTCAGAGGTTGATTAAAGTATACCATAATTATATTTTCAGAACAATCGTTCTTCACTTCTTTGGGGTCGGAGCAAGTATCTTGAGCCTCGCGATGACCGTGTCAAACTGATGTGAGTATGCCAGCTCCCTGCTGTAGCCGATCACGTCCGTGAGCAGCTCTGTATCAGGCTCGCCGCCTCCTTCAGGAATAGTGATCAGTACAGGTGCCGCAAAACTTACCACCTTGTACAGATCCCTCTTGCTGACAGGCAGCTCGCCGCCGCTCACATCTTTCAGCACCTTATACAGCGTGCCTGTTGCTTCCCAGTATTCTGCCGCAGGATCGCTTCCGCCTGCCTCGTTCTTAACGCCTTTTGTCAGATGCCCTATCGCGCCCTCAAGGTCTCCTCTTTTTGCCGCAAGTCCCTCAAGAAGAGAACCGGAAGAGTCCTTTCTGAACACAAGATCCATCAGCTTTACCAAAGCTTCCTGATAACTGTACGTAAGCTTATGGGTCTTACCGTCTGCGTCTTTCCATTTGTCTGTTCTCTCAGCAGAAAAATCTGCCCGGGTCGGCACTCTTGCCTCAAGATTCGCCGACAGCTTATCAACGACGTCACCGGTGACTATTCTTGCCTTCATGCCGGCCGCGCTGCTGCCCAGCGCCTCGAGCGCTTCATCAAGATCTTTGTCGGTATCTTTCCCGAGATCGTGCATTTCACCGTAACGTGTCATTCCCCACATAGGGACGCGTGTAACTATATCGTCGCTGCATACGTAATTGTGGATATATTTATAGTCGCCGCTTACCGCTTCCGCATCGACAGTGGCAGGCGCCTCAAAAGTATATACGAAAATCTTCGCATCGCCGTACTTCTCCTGCAGCCTTGGCGCGAGGACGTTGGCGATTGCACCTCCGCGGCTGTGCCCCGTGATCCAGAATATGGTATCTCCGTCGCCCGCAAGTGATTCAATGTCGTCCAGAACACTGTCCGCAGCGTTCGCATACGCGTAGTGCTCTCCCGAAGGATCCGCGGCACCGGGTTCATTGACGGTAAAGTTCTGCTTCCAGGCCTTGTTTCTCAGATGCCAGTTGTAGTTCACTCCCTGTATGACCACCGCTGTAAGCGTAGTGTCGTCCCCTATAGTCTTGCGTGCCCAGGTGTAATTGCAGTCATCCGGATCGCTGCTGCTGAAGTCGCTGAATCCGATTTCGTCAAAGCCCATGCTATCGAGGAATGCCGCTCCTGTACCGTCATCGTCATCGCTCATACACGATGCGATCAGCTGCATGGAAGCGAGCGCAAGCTCTTTATTATCATACGACGGATCATCCGAGAACCAGTCGTCAGAATAATAGTAAGAATCCTTTATTGTATTTACCTTTGTATCCGAGGAATCTTCCTTGTATGTTGAAAGCCACTCGACATCACCGAAGATGTGTTCATATGACCTGCCGCATCCCGTCATAATGAACGCTCCAAAGGTCATCAGTGCTGCCAGCGCCAGTGCTGCTGCTCTGCGAAATTGTTTTTTGTACATATATGCACCTCCGAACGAGCCAATTATACCATAAGAAAAGGCTGCGGTTGAATCCGCAGCCTGAAGTCCGTCATGACTCTGCTGATCTATTGATATGAGAATCCGCCGCCTGCGCTCTGGACAGGCTCAAAGATGGACTGTGCCTGCTCGTCGCTCAGATCGATGCCGAAGACATCCTTATAGTATGACTTTGCTTCTGAAATGACATCAACGTCTTCGAACTTTTCAGGATATGCCGTCTTTGCCATCCACAGCAGTGTGACAGGGCAGTCTACTCCCGGAGTGTAGCTTCTGTACATTCCGAGCGGCATCTTATAGACTCTCTTATCCTGCACTGCCTTGACCGCGCTCCAGTCGTAGCCCTCGACAGTGTTGTTGTAAAGATCGTCCGGATAATAAGTATTGAAGTTTGTCATGAAGATAAGATCAGGATTCCACGAGTATACCTGCTCCATATTGACGGCCACGGAGTTGTCGGTCGAAAGTTCTGTCGCAACATTCTTTGCTCCGATGGCATCTGCCCACCACTGACCGAAGAACTGCTGTCCCGAGGTCATGAGTGTGGTGTCGCTGTACTGGAAGAGGAAGAACGCGTTCGCTCTCTCTTCGTCCGGAATATCCCCGACTCTCTCCTGCACCATGTCGTACATAGCATTCGATTTCTCCTCAACGATGGAAGCCTTGTCGCTGTCAGGGAACATCTGGCTCAGCAGGGAGATCCAGTTGTTGAGTGTCTCTATGCAGTTGTAGTCCCATTTGTTTACGGAGATCGCGACTGCAGCGAATCCTGCGTTGGTGAGCTGGTCACCGAGCTCAGTACTCGATGCGCTGTAGAAGACCACATCCGGTTCGAGCTTTGCAAGTTCCTCCATATTGACGTCAGTGCCGTCGATATATCCCGTCTCTGCATTCAGGATCTCAGGATAAAGCTGACCAAGCAGCCCGTTCTGCGCAGCTGTCATTGACGGAGCTGACATACCTACGATCTTGTCTGCAGAATCGAAGAATACTGCAAGAACGCTTGGAAGAGGCAGGATGTCGCACACCGCGATCCTCTGGATATCGGCCGGAACTTCGACCTGCCTGTCGGCGTGATCCGTGACAGTGATGGTATCATCGGTTTCAGTCGTTTCAGCAGTCCCGGCAGTCTCAGCAGATTCTTCTCCGCCGCCTCCGCACGACGCGAAAGCCATCATGCTCATGGCAAGCACCATGACAAGCACAAGCAGTTTTAACATTTTGTTCTTCTTACTCAGAATACTCTTCATAATCAGAAACCTCCTTTAGATTTATTTGATTTTAATTAATAGCTCATTTACGTCAGAGACCAGATCCGGGATCTCATCCCTGTAGATTCGTCCCGAGAATGCCTCGCTCGGAAGTGATATGAACTTCGCGCTTTCCGGAACTATAGGCCTGTAGAGCGGATCTGCTATGACGAATGCTGCTCCCTCGAGTTCAGGGATTATGTCGTCCTCGTCAGGAGTCATGAGGTCGCACTCCCTCAGTATGCCCTCCGGACACTCGGTAGCGCAGAGCACCTTCGCAGGTATACCGCACTCGAGCTCGATAGTGCCCGCCAGAGACAGCGAGGTAATGCCCTCTCCTATCACTGCAGCAAATCCTTTTTCATAAGTGCGTCCGTCCGCACTGCTGTTTCCGTTCAGGAATACGCCGGAGTCCACGCTTATCTCACTTGACTCAAACGAGCTTCCTCCGCCCTGCTCTCTGAATTTCTTTACATTGAGTATTATCTGATCTGCCAGCAGGCCCGGAAGCTCGTTCCCGGCAGGAAATCCTATCGCGTACGGCATTCCAAATCTTTCGTACAGCACTCTGGCCGCGCCGTATCCGGCTGCCGAAACAACCAGATTAACGTCTGCCTCGGCTGAGCGCCTGATCTCATCCAGGCTGCTGCCCATAGCCCATTTCGAAACGACCTCAAAGCCTTCTCTTTCAAGCCACTGCACAATTGAATCGTCCGTTCCGTTTATTGAAAAATCGAGAGGGGTAAGTCCGAGAATGTTGACTTTGATCCCGTTTGGCCTCATGCAGCAGCTGTCCAGTACCGACGCCAGCTTGCGCGCGGACATCTGCAAGGTATTGCTTTCGCTTTTGTTATCTGCAGGATCATCGACGAAGCGCTTCGCGATGCCAGCGAAGGCCATCGACGCTCCGTGTATGTATGTATTCATTCCCGTAGTCGGGAAGCCGAAGCTCGGGATGCCCGACCGCTGCTCTATCACTGCGGCTACAGCTTCGAAGTCAAAGCCTGTCATCGTAGGGATCGGCGTTCCGGCGATCGCTATGAAAGCCGGCTTCAGCACCGCTGCCGCGTCCACGATATCGCTTATGAGCTTCTCATCATCGCCCATAATCGCTTCCATCTCGCTGACACCGGATATATAGACCATGCTGTCCATGTCGTACCAGCGCGGTTCGTCGTGGGTAGTGTACGTCGAGTTGCAGCCCGACGCGTCGTGCATTATTGTCATGCCGCCCAGTTCAAAGAGCGCCGAGCACACGCCCATCACATCCGCCGAATATGTCGAAATTATCCTTGCCGTCTGTTTCATCGTACGCACACCTCACAGCCCAGGCCTTTCACCTGCACCAGTTCACGCATCTCCTTCTTCTCGAGGAACGCCTCGCGCATCAGTCTGCACGTTCTGGTGATTGCCTCATATCCTGTCATGCCGCCGCCTTCGACTATGTTGACGAAGTTGTCAGTCTCCTCAAAGGCAGCCGCCTTCTGTCCGATCGCCAGGACTTTTACATCACCGCCGCCTGCTTCCGCATTCGCGGTACGCGCGAACCTCATTCCCGGATGCACCGTCGGGTAGATCATGAGATCCGGATGCTCCTTCTGCAGACTGTCGAATGCCGCCCTATCTCCTCCCGGTATGCCGTCGACATATACCCTCGTGACGTTGATGCCGTGGTCAAGCAGCAGCTTCGCCAGTCCGAGAGGTCTCGGACAATATGTATAGTCGATGCTCACCGGAGTATCACCGATAAGCCTTTTAGTCTCTTCAAGCTCCCTTTCGCACTCTTCTCTGAGCGCTGAGATCTCCTCCCTGCTTCGCGGATCAATACCGAGCACTTCGGCAAGGCCTGCAAATGTCGAGTCTATCTCATCGTAATCGAAGCTGAACTTCAGCGCGTAGTGGATCCCTCCGAGTCTGTCGGAGAGCATATTGCCGCCCGGAGCTGCGTCCGGATTGTACGAAATGTAAGCACGGCTCTCCGCCATCTGCTGATACTCTTCGTAGGTTTTGCACGACGTGATCTCGTGCACCCTGAGACCTGCTCCCTTCAGGACCCTCATCAGATCGCTGTCAGCGTCAGTCGGCAGATCGTTGCCGATAATGGCGACTGCATTCGGATCGATCTCCCTTTCATGCAGGAGCATGTAGAGGCGCGATCTCATGAGCTGGTCAGGGGTCAGACCGCTCTTGCGCATGATAGGATTCATGTAGCAGTCGGTGAAGTCGATGTCAGGGAAGCGGCTCCGTAAAGTCGCGTATATCATGTCGAGATCGACTCCCGTGAAGTGATGCACGCAGCTCGTGTACACGAGGACTGCAGGCGGACGCTTCGGAAGCTTGTTTATTATGTCCGTAACGCCCTCTATAACAAGATCTTCCATGTCGCCGTCGAGCAGATTGTTTTCTCTGACTGCGACTGTGGAGAACCTGTCTGTTGTGCCCATCTCAGCGGCAGTCAGCACGACTCCGCGCAGGCAGCCCGCGGCGCACACGAAAATTTCGTGTGCCTCCGGGATGAGCATCCCGGTGTGAACGATGTTCCACGTGCCGCGGGCCGGAGATGAATACTCCAGTCCCGACCTGAACGGTGCCGGGAAATTCGCGTCCTCGATCCTCACGTGCGGGATCTCGTCTGCATTCAGTCTTATATTCTGTTTTTCTTTTACTTTCTTAAGCATGATGTTTGTTGTCTAAATCATTCTGATCTGTTTTTACTTAGATTAAAGACGATTCCAATTCCCTTTTGCATTTAAAAGAGCAACCCATTGACAAAAACGATGGTCCCTCACAAGACGTACTACACAAACCGGTGCTTATATGCTCAACCTTTGTCATTTATTGCATATATCAAGAAGCGTTTTTGCGAGTCTGCGGTATTCGCCGGCCATCTCACTGTCAGGGAAGGCCTCTATGACTGTTTTGCCGAGGTCTTCTGCGTCAGTAACAGTCTCACTGCGGCTGAGCTCGCCTACAACTTCAGAGTTGATATCTGAAGCGAGCTCGGCCACTTTTGCGTCTTCATCGCGCACATTCCTGCGGTTCAGGATTATTCCGCCGAGCGACGCGTAGCCTCTGTCCTTGAAGCCGTCGAGTGCGACCGCGATGTTCGCGGCGGCATGAATGGCCATGTTCTCGCCCGAAGTTATCACGAACACCTTGTCTGCGTAGCCGCCGCGCATCGGCATCGAGAAGCCGCCGCATACCACGTCGCCAAGTACGTCATAGATGACGACATCTGGTTTGAAAACCTCGTAAGCACCCTTTTCCTTGAGCTTATCGAGAGCTGCTATTATGCCGCGACCGGCGCAGCCCAGACCGGGAGTAGGGCCGCCTGCCTCTACGCAGATGACTCCGCCGTAGCCTTCCCTTACCATATCCGACAGTTCGAACGTATTCTTGCGCTCCCTTACAAGGTCGAGCACAGTATTCATGCCATCCTGTCCGTGCAGGCTCGAAGTCGAATCCGCCTTAGGGTCACAGCCGATCTGCATCACTTTGTAGCCCATGTCCGCGAGCGCAGCAGACACATTCGATACGGTGGTCGACTTACCGATCCCGCCTTTTCCGTATACTGCAATCTTGATCATTTCTTTACCTTTCTTTTATCCGCCGTATCCGTTCCCACGGCTCTATTCATATGTCGTTTTCACGCTGATATCCGGGATGAGGCTCAGCCTGTGTGACAGAGCTTCAATATCCGCTGCCGGACCTTCGAGCATAACGCTTATTATGTATTTTTCAGATCTCCTGTGAGGCAATCCCATCCTGCCTATAAGGAGATGGTTATATTCTCTGAATGCGCTGTTTATAAGGCCTGCGCGCTCGTTGCTCCGCATGATCACCGTTATGGACGCGAGTATCAGTCCGCCGTTTTGTGATACCGGGAGTTTTTCCTCCGCAGCCCGGCCCGCGCTGCCGTTACCTTCTTCTGTAATGCTGACGGCCACCACGTTCTTCATAATATTGTGCGGTGTCTCCACCTCGCCTATCATGGCTTCAACTCCGAACGCATGCCGTATATTCTCTTCTGTAACCACGCTTGTGGTATCCCCGAAAATGCTTCTCCCATCCTTTGAGAGCATCAGCGCTTTGCCTGCGCGCTGAAGCGCATGAGCCGGGTAGTGCGTGTTGAATATGCAGGCGACCCCTTCCGCCGCAAGCGCTGTCATCGCGTCCAGAACTATGAGCTGGTTTTTGAAGTCGAGATTGGATTCCGGTTCGTCAAGCACCAGTATCTCCGGTTCAGCCGCCATGGCACGCGCTATCAGCACCATCTGCAGCTCGCCTCCGCTTATAGCGTAGCAAGGTTTGTCGGCAAGATGTGAGATGCCGAGCCTTTCCATCACCTGCTCCGCCACCTTCATATCCTCATCAGACGGAGCCGAGAAAGCGCCTATGCGGCTGCTCCTTCCCAGCAGTACGGTCTGGAAAGCCGTATAAGATACTGCGGCAGACCTGGCCTGAGGCACGTATGCCATCCTGCGCCATAGTTTCGATGCCGGTATGCTTCTTATATCTTCGCCGCCGAGCAGGCTCCGGCCGCTCTGCCAGTGGAGCATATCCATCATACACCTGAGCAGAGTCGTCTTACCCGCACCATTCGGTCCGAGCACCGCGAGTATCTCTCCCGGACTTACTTCTATATTTATGTCCTTAAGGATCTGCGGTCCGTTCTTATACGCGAAGCTTCCGTTCTCTATCCTGAGAAGAGCAGCGCCGGAGCGCGCATCGTTTCTGATCACTTCGCTCATATGCGCCATCCTCCGCTTCTTCTCATCAACACTATGAAGAACGGCGCGCCTATCATGGCAGTCAGTATCGATACAGGTATCTCCGCTGCGGATATACTGCGCGCCATTGTGTCTACTATTATCATGAATACGGCTCCGAAGCTCACGGATGCCGGCACTATCGAAAGGTGGTTGTTGCCGAAGAGCATGCGGCACATATGCGGGATCAGAAGTCCAACCCAGCCTACCTGTCCGCACATCGATACGCAGGATGCCGTGACCGCGGTCGCCGCCACGACGGTGACTCCTCTGAGCAGCCTTATATTGACACCCGATGCTTTTGCTTCGTCATCGGACAGAGGCAGCAGATTCATGCGCCATCTTATCAGTATGAAGATCAGCACACCTGCAATTATGACCGGCGCACCTAGTGAAAGCGTGCGGTAGTTGGCCTTGTCAAGGCCGCCCATCAGCCAGTATGTGATAGCCGGCAGCTGCGACTCCTCGTCTGCGGCGAACTTTATGAAAGATATAAGGGCAGAAAAGAGTGAGCCTATCATTATGCCCGAGAGCACAATATAGCTCAGGCCTCCCCTGTCTCTGCCGGATCCCGCAAGCCACGTCAGGGCGACTGCTGCGCCGCCCATACAGAGCCCCAGGATCTGTATTCCTATAAGATTGAAGCCGAGCAGGATCCCGAGGGCGGCGCCGAAAGCCGCGCCGCTTGCCACACCGAGTGTATCCGGGGTTGCGAGCGGATTCGCGAAAAGACTCTGGAACGCGCAGCCCGAGACTGAAAGCCCGGCTCCGACCAGGGCAGCGAGTATTATGCGCGGGAGCCTAAGCTGCATCACGGTCTTTTCTATCAGCTCGCTGGACGCATGCTTTCCGGAGAGGGCGGAGCGGAGCACGTCAAATACCTCGCCCGGCGAGATCGACATGCGTCCGATCCCAAGGGCGATGACTGCTGCGATAAACGGCAGCACAAAAAGTATTATTATCCATGCGGCTCCAAGCCTTCCGTCTCTTTTGAGGCTCATCTGCTCGTTCTTCCTGTATTACTTTTTTGTTTACAGTGACCTTGCTCTCTAATCAAAACAGCCCCGCTCCGTGTGAAGCAAGGCTGATTAGATCCAAAATATCAGTACACGAAAAAGCGTGCCTGAAAATGATCACCTTCGCATCTTGCTTCGGCCTCAGTCCCTCTTAATGGGATTTCGGCTTCAGGAGGATGTTTTATACTTTGGCATAGGTCACCTTGGCATTTATACCGTCGAGGCGTCCGAGCGCTCCGGTAAGTGAATTGATCTTATCCATAGGCGCGTCGATCGCTATGCTGATTATGCTGATCCCCTTCTCTTTATACGGGATCCCCATGCGCCCGATAATATAAGCGGCGTACTCATGGAGAAGCTCATTCAGCATTTCGACCCTGTCGGACTGCGTGACGATAATGCTTATCACGGCGACTCGGGTTTCCATAGTTGATCTCCTGTTTTCAGTTGTAAAGTGATTTTAGCACAACATCAGTCGTGCGGCAATCTCCTGTGATCCTCCACCTTATCGATGCTCAGGAACACAACGGCAGCTCCGGCAGCAGTCACCAGGGCAGCTGCGAAGGCTAGTACCTTTGCTCCGGATGCGTCGAGTATCCAGCCTCCCGCAAAGCTCGCGATGATAGTAGAGAATGTAAACATCATCGTGAAAAGAGACTGTCCCTTGACGGCCTCACCCGGGCTCATTATCTCATTGACGTAATAGACCATGGCAGGCATCAGAAGCGCGAATGCCACAAGCTGAAATGCCTGTGCGGCAAAGAGCACTGTTACCGAGCCGGCGAGCCAGCAGACCACGATCTTCCCGGTGAAACCGGCCGCTGCGGTCTTTATGAGCGTGCGGCTCTGAAAGTGTTTCTTTATTGTTCCGATGAAGATCATTGTAGGCATCTCGAGGAGAGCCATAAGGGAGAGGATCCTACCGGTCTGCTCAGTAGTGCCTCCTACTCCGCCTGCTATCTGCGGCATATAATTGCTGAGGATCGCGTTGCTGAAGAGCAGCCCGGAGATCCCCAGGTTCATTATGAAGAAGTATTTATTTCGCCTGATGAACGCCTTGAGGTCTATCCTTTCGTCATCATCCGCGTCAGCTACTGCCGGGTTTTCGCCTGGATGCTCAGCGATCTCGATATCATTTGCCCGCTTCATTTTTGTGAAGCTGTACTTTGTAAGAAAAAGAAGTGCTATCAGCAGCGCGCAGGCTGCCTCCGCACATACAGGGACCGACATCTCTCCTTTTTTCTCAACGAGAGTTCCGAGAACCCCCACTATGACGGAGAATCCCAGCGAACCTCCGGCCCTTCCTATTCCGAAATTTACATTCGTTCCGCTCTCGCTGAGCCTGAACGCAAGCGAATTGAGCAGCGGCTGAAGCAGGGCGTGTATCGCCAGAATGACTGCGATGACCGCAGCCAGCAAAAGCGATCCTCCTGTAAAAATAAAATATCCCGCGCCGGTCAGCATCATGATAAGGGTCATCCATACCGTGGCATCGATTATCTTTATCCCCTTTGCCTTGTCCATGTGATCGGCAACAAAAGGCTGCAGGCCCAGCGCCAGCAGATTTGCCGCTGCCAGAGTTATGCCTATGTGCATGTTGTCATAGCCTTTTGCGAGCATAAAAACCGAGGCAAAACTGCCTGTGATCCCGTAGATCATCCAGTATGCCCCGAGTGTTGATGCGTATTCAGCATTAAGTTTTAACTTATTCAAATTATATTTTCTCCTGTCTGTCAGAACTCGTCAGGCGAGAACTCCAGCAGGCAATCATACGCTTCCTGTCCGAAAAGGTCAATATAGTCAGCAACGGCTTTTTCGATCATCGCCTCCGACTCTTCAGGAAAATGCCTGCGGAGCTCATCAGCGATAGAAAAATATATGTGAGCCGTGTGGAAGCTGAAATCTCTCATGGCGCCTGTGCCAAGCCCGGCCTTCTTTTCCGAAATCATTTTGATTTCTTCCTCGCTGAGAGGCTTGCCCCAGTCGAAGTCGCAGCGCTCACCGCCCCAGCTCATGGAAGTCGAGATCGGAGTGCATACGGCTCCGCAGCCGAAGCCCTCATATACGGCAGCATCTACATTTACGCAGTACTCGCGTCCGTACTCGAGGATGTCGTTTTTCTTCCAGGCATCGCACCATGCGCATTTTGCTATATATGTCTGATAAGTAGGCTCTGAGCGGAGCATGCCAAACTCCATCTGGCCGGCATAGTCAGGCTTCCACTCGCCATACGCCTGGTTTGTCCACAGATCGACTGGATCTCCGGCTTTGCGCGCACGCTCTGCCATTCTGGCGCCTCGCTCCTTTCCGTAGCGTATCATGCCGTCCTGGATAGCTGCTCTTCCTTCTTCGCCCTTTGCTTCAATGGCCGCGCGGCTTAGGAAAGCGAACATCATTGCCTGGTTCTCTATCCTGAGTTCTGCCATTATTTATTCTCCTTCTCGATCTCGCTCAGGCGCTCAAGGATCGCGTGTGCCGCGATGTTTCCCTCACCTACCGCCTTCGCTATCTGGTAAGGCCTGCCCGTGCAGTCACCGGCAGCGTAAAATCCTTTGAAATTGGTCTCCTGGCTGCGGTTCACTATAATATGAGCGCCGTCCATCTCAAGACCCGGCATCACCGTTGACGGCGCGATAGCCGGTCTCAGTATGAAGATGCCGTCCACATCTATCTTAGTTCCATCCGTAAGCTCTATGGAATCGCACTTCATGCCGCCATCGAGTTTCCTGACCGGCAGCCTGAGTATCTCCGCGTTCTCCGCGTCAGTAGTGTAACCAAAGCTCGTGTATATATACAGCTTTCCGCAGATCTCTTCGAGATACTTTATATCGTGCTCCATACGCTCATCTGTGCAGTACACAGCCGCAGTTTTTCCTTTATAAAGGAAGCCGTCGCATGTTGCGCAGTAGCTCACGCCGGCGCCGAGCAGTCTGGCCTCGTTCTCCATTCCCTTGGCGGCCGCAATGCCCGTGGCGAGCAGAACCGTACGCGCCTCAAACATTTCATTATCTGCAAGCACCATGAACGTGCCGCCCATGTCAGCAATGTTGGTCACGCGCTTGTCTACAGGCTCTAGCCCCATTTCTTTTGCCTGCTCGCGGAAATGTCTGTTGAGATCCGGTCCCGAAATCATCGGTACGCCCGGATAGTTGGCTATCTTTTCCGACTTGCCGACCTTGTCGCTCAGCTCATTTGAGCCGAACCAGATGATATCCTTGTTGTGCAGCTTCAGTGTGAGTGCTGCAGAAAGGCCCGCAGGCCCGGTCCCGATAATTGCAACATCAAACATAATTAACCCTCTTTCTAAATCATCAATGATATATGCCTCAAAGAGTCTTCGCCCGGAGCTTTTTGAGTCATATTATGCTTTACAGTGCCTTGGATAATTCGATCTGCCTTCTGAGCCAGCTGATCCATGCGTCGAAGCCTTCACCCGTCTTTGCCGATACGAAGAATATCTCTGACAGCGGATTCAGCGCGTGTACTCTCTCAACAAATGCGTCATCATCGAATGCGAAGAACTTGCGTGTGTCGGTCTTGTTTACCAGAACTGCCTGCGTAACAGTAAACATAAGAGGATACTTCAGCGGCTTGTCGTCGCCTTCAGGAACCGACAGTATCTCGATATTTATGTTCGCGCCTGTATCCTGCTCAGCTGTGCACACAAGATTTCCAACGTTCTCGAGGAATACTACATCGAGGTCCTTCGTATCGAACTCATTGATAGCAGCCTGTGTCATCGCAGCGTCCATACAGCACTCTCCGCCGGTATGGATCTGCATCGAACGCACGCCCGCCTCTGCCATCTTTTCTGCATCGACTGTTGCCTCAATATCCGCCTCCATAACGCCTATGTTGTATTCATTGCCCAGCTCGGCTATGGTACGTAGGAGCGTAGTAGTCTTGCCCGCTCCCGGCGATGCCATCACGTTCACCATGAAAGTGCCGTTTGCTTTGTTCTGTGCCCTTACTTCTGCGGCAATGCGGTCATTTTCTTCGAAAATGCCTACATTTACATCTATTACTCTAACATTGTTTTCTGACATAGCTGTTTCCTCATTCTAACCAATATATTCAAGAATTTCCTTTGCGCGTTCTCCGACCCACTCAGACAGAGCAATTATGCCTTCACCGGTCGCTGCCGACACCATGAACACAGGTGCCTCAGGGCAGCACTCGGCAACATACTGCTTGAATTTCTCAGGGCTGAAATCGAATGCCTCCATGGCATCGATCTTATTGACTACCACTACGTCGGCTTTTGTGAACATCAGAGGATACTTGAGCGGTTTGTCATCACCTTCAGGTACCGAAAGGATGACGAGGTTGATCTGAGCTCCTGTGTCGAACTCTGCAGGGCATACAAGATTACCGACATTCTCGAGAATGACTATGTCGAGATCCTTCGAGTTGATCTCGCGCAGGGCCTGACGGCTCATGTCCGCGTCGAGGTGGCACATTCCGCCCGTGTGGAGCTGCACCGAAGGGATGCCTGCATCCAGCATCGTCTTTGTATCCACATCGCCATCGATGTCGGCCTCAAGGACTCCCACCTTGCAGAGCAGCCTCAGCTGTTCTACGAGCCTTAGTATAGTCGAGGTCTTGCCGGACCCCGGTGAGCTCATTACATTGATATATACGGTCTTTTCTGCTGCCAGTTCTTCGCGCAGCTTGTCTGCATCCGCGTCGTTGTCCGCCAGGATGCTTTCTTTAAGGTCAATGATCCTTACTTCTTCCATTCCAATATCTTCCTTTCTATATTCATCCCCGTATTCAAAGTTCTTTTGAGCTCCTTTTTATTGAAGAATTCTCCAGAAATATTGAAAAAACAGGGAATTTTTTTGTTTATGTAACTTTTTTCTTGAAAAGTCCACGCGGAGTGTTAATATATGCTCCATGAACTTATATATGATATAATACTAATTTGTAAACTACATTATATGACTAAGTTTCAATTAATGCACGAATTATATAGAAACAAAACAGCTGGCGCAAGCAAACAGCGCATTGGGACATTATCATGAGCAGAAAATACACAGATTCTGAATACAGAAATATTAAAAGACGCGAGCGCGAAGTCATTGAACAGATGCTCACGGAACTCAGGAAATCAAAAGACAAACGCTACCTCTTCAAAGAGAAGCATGTCGTGACCGACATCAAGGACATGCTCAATTACAGCGCAGATGAGCATCCTGATCTTCCGCTCTTCATGCAGAAGTACAAGCCGAATCAGCCTTTCAGGGAGATCAGCTTCCGCCAGGCACGCGAAGATGTCAACGCTATCGGGACAGGTCTGCTCGACCTGGGCCTCGAAGACAGGCACATCGGCCTCATTGGCCGCAACTCTTCTGAGTGGGGCGAATCCTACCTCGCTATAATAGGCGGTGTCGGAGTCGTGGTACCTCTCGACAGGGAACTGAATGAAAGTGAGCTTACACAGCTCACCGTCAAGGGCGAGCTCGAGGCAGTCATTACCATAAACAACAAGTACTACGAGATCTTCAAGCGTATCAAGGCAGGCGGCGAAACGAATCTCCGCTATGTCATCAATGCCGATATGGATGAGGACGAAGATGCCGAAGCCGGGCTCATCTCGTGGAAGAAGCTTCGCGAAGAAGGCCGCCACATGGTCTGGAACGGAGACCGCCGTTACATCGACGCACAGGTGGTCAACACCGATCTCGCAGCGATCATCTTTACATCCGGTACGACCGGTGTGGCAAAGGGCGTTATGCTCTCGCACCGCAACCTGATGCTCGACACCATACTCGTGCAGTCCATGTTTGAGGCTCACCCGAAGGATATCTGCTTCTCTGTACTGCCGATGCATCACTGCTATGAATGCACCGCTACATTCCTCAGCTGCGTATACAGCGGAGCTACTGTCGCATTCAGCCGCGGACTCAAGTACATTCGCAAGGACATCCTCGAGGTCAGGCCTACAATCATGTTGGCCGTACCTGCCATCATCGAGAACTTCCACAATAAGATAAGACGCTCGGTCGCAGACAAACTCAGCGAAAAGCAGATGAAAGTGTTTGAGCTCATGGACCGTGAAGCCAGCCGCTTCAAGGTGAAGCTGCCTAAGAAAGTCACAAAGGATATCGAGGCTGTATTCGGCGGCAGAATGCACACTATCATCTCGGGCGGTGCTCCTATCGACGGGGCCATACTCGACTCGTTCTGCAACATAGGCTTCAACGCCATCCAGGGTTACGGCCTCTCGGAGTGCTCTCCGATAGTCGCTCTCAATCCTGCGAAGCGCAAGTATATGAAGAACGCTTCTGCCGGGCATCTCATGCCGTTCACCGAGTGCAAGATACTCGACGCAGACAGCAACGGCATCGGTGAGATCTGCTTCCGCGGACCGCAGGTGATGATGGGTTACTACAAGGACCCTGAGAACACTGCAGCCGTTCTTGATGAAGAGGGCTGGTTCCACACCGGCGACATCGGCTACCTCGACCGCGACAATTACGTTTTCATCACCGGCCGTAAGAAGAACGTCATCATCGCCAACAACGGCAAGAACGTCTTCCCTGAGGAACTCGAAAGCTACCTGCAGGCACTGCCTGTAGTAGCTGAGTCAATGGTATGGGGCGGCGACCGCGACCCTAACTCACCGTGGAACGGCATCTGCGCAACCATCAGGCTGGATAAGGAAGTACTCGAAAGAAAGCTCGGACCTGACTACACAGCTGAGCAGGCGGAAGCCCTGATCGATGCAGAGGTCGACAAGATCAACAGCGACCTTCCGAGATTCAAGAGGATCGCTCACGTCATAGTCCGCAATCGTGAATTCGACAAGACCACTACAAACAAGATCAGACGCTTCGTTGAGGACAACAAGCGAGCATAGAGAATTCAAAACACTTCCGCAGTGGTAATAATGAAAAAAGCGGACGGCTTTTCTGCCCAATGTCATTACGTTAATATTATATAGCGAAAATATAAAACATCAGGAAAAGCATACTCGTGCAGATCCTGATGTTTTTTTATTTGCAGCCCACTCATTGCAAGCCTCAGCAGATGCTGCACCTTATATGTCCCGTAGTTGTATTAGGGAAAAGATAATTACTCATTGTGATTTCCTGACTTCCGTCCCCAGGCCCCGTTTTCTGCGTTTGGGACGGAAGTTTTACTCCCTGTGCCCTTGCCGACTTCCGTCCCGGATGCCCGTTTTCAGTGTTTGGGACGGAAGTTTTACTCCCTGTGCCCTTGCCGACTTCCGTCCCTAGGCCCCGTTTTCAGCGTTTAGGACGGAAGTTTTACTCCCTATGCCCTCGCTGACTTCCGTCCCTAGGCCCCGTTTTCAGTGTTTGGGACGGAAGTTTTACTCCCTATGCCCTCGCCGACTTCCGTCCCTAGGCCCCGTTTTCAGTGTTTGGGACGGAAGTTTTACTCCCTATGCCCTCGCCGACTTCCGTCCCTAGGCCCCGTTTTCAGCGTTTAGGACGGAAGTTTCACCCCTCATTTCACAAAGAAAATCGGGAACTGCCATTTCTGCAGTTCCCGGTTTATGTTTTCTGCTACTAAATCAACGACATAGACCTTGCTGTCGTTCACTCTTTAAAAATTGAGCTTGATTTTAACTGTAATGTATTTTCGTTCATGACGAGGATGCAAGCGGTTAAGGGGCGGAGCGTAATAAAGCGTACGTGAGCACCGAAGCCGTACAGCAGTCAATGTCATGGACGAAAAGACGAGCAGTTACAGTGCTGCTGTGATGATGGACATCTTGTACACTTCTTCTGCGTCGCAGCCTCTGGAGAGGTCGTTGATAGGCGCATTGAGTCCGAGCAGGATAGGTCCGTAAGCAGCATAGCCGCCAAGTCTCTGAGCGATCTTGTAGCCGATGTTGCCCGCCTCGATGATAGGGAATACGAATGTGTTAGCATAACCTGCAACCGGCGATCCAGGGAACTTCAGCTGGCCTACTGTAGGCGATACAGCAGCGTCGAACTGCATCTCACCGTCGATGGCCATGTCAGGATTGAGCTCCTTAGCGATCTTTGTAGCCTCTGCCGAAAGTGCAACAGTGTTGCCCTTGCCGGATCCCTTTGTGGAGAAGCTGAGCATTGCAACCTTAGGATCGATGCCGAAAGTCCTTGCGCACTTTTCGATCTCTACTGCTACCTCAGCAAGCTTCTGAGCGCCTGTGAATGTAACATTGCCCTCTTTGTCCTTGCTGTCCTCGTACGAGAGGTTTACAGCGCAGTCGCCCATAGCGATCGTTCTGAGGTTTTCATCTCCGCCCTCTCTTGTGAGAATGAAGCAGGAGCTTACGAGGTGTGCGCCCGGTTTTGTCTTAACGAGCTGGAGAGCAGGACGGATGGTATCAGCTGTGGAGTATGTAGCTCCGCCGAGCAGGCAGTCAGCCTTGCCCATCTTTACGAGCATTGTGCCGAAGTAGTTGCCCTTCTTAAGAGCGGCAGCGCATTCCTCTTCAGACATTTTGCCCTTTCTGAGAGCTACCATGGTTTCGACCATCTCAGCCATTCCTTCGTACTTCTCAGGATCGATGATCTCAGCCTTGCTGATGTCGAATCCCTTCTCAGCAGCAGCGGCCTTGATTTCATCTTCGTTACCTACAAGCACAACTCCCATGAGATCCTCAGCAAGAAGTCTTGCTGCTGCCTCCTGGATGCGGGCATCAGAACCTTCTGTGAAAACGATTTTCTTAGGCTCTGCTTTAACTTTTTCAATCAGTTTGTCAAACATGTTTTGTCTCCATATTTTATCACTTTTGAGCAATAGGAAATCATTGCGGGGACGCGGCAGCACTTTTGCCGTCTGTCCCTTTACACCTGCAATTGTACCATATCCTTGCCAATTCGTGGCAATGTGAAGTATACTTTTTGTGCAAATCGGACCCGTTGAAAGAAAGGCCGGTACATACAATGAAAAAAAAGAAAATAATTCTCGGGATCTCAGGCGGCATATCCGCATACAAGTCTGTATACATCGCAAGCGGGCTCAAGAAAAAGGGCTACGATGTCCACGTCATCATGACAGACGGCGCTGCGAAGTTCGTCACACCGCTTACATTTGAGACCATGAGCGGCAATAAGGTGGTAACGGACGTTTTCGATCCTGCCAACGAGACGCCTACCGAGCACATCACGCTCGGGCAGTCGGCAGACCTGGTGCTCATAGCTCCTGCGACAGGCAATACTATCGCAAAGCTCGCGCACGGCATTGCTGACAACATGCTTACCACAACGATGCTCGCATGCACCTGTCCGGTACTTATTTCGCCGGCCATGAACACGGCTATGTTCGAGAATCCTGCTACCCAGGCCAATCTCGAGACACTTCGGGAAAGAGGCTATACGATCATAGAGCCGGCAGAGGGAATGCTGGCATGCGGAGTTGAAGGCAAGGGTAAGATGCCGGAGCCTGACGTGCTGATCGACTATGTTGAGCAGTGGGTCGAAAAAGAGAAGGATATGGCAGGCCTGAAGGTGCTGGTGACTGCCGGCCCTACCCAGGAGGCTATCGACCCGGTACGCTATATAACCAATCATTCCAGCGGCAAGATGGGTTACGCGATCGCAAAAATGGCCGCAAGGCGCGGTGCTGAAGTTACTCTCGTTTCCGGCAGGACTGCCCTGCCTAAGGAACGCTTCGTCGAAACAGTCGATGTGCTGAGCGCGCAGGATATGTTCGACGCAGTGACATCGCGCGCTCCTGAAATGGATATAATCATCAAGGCAGCGGCTGTTGCGGACTACAGACCTGCAGAAGTTGCGACTGAAAAGATCAAGAAGAGCGACGCCGCTTCCGGCCGAAGCATAGAGCTCGAGCCGACGCAGGACATCCTCGGCTATCTCGGCGAACATCGCAGTGAAGGCCAGTTCCTGTGCGGATTCGCAATGGAGACACAGAACCTTCTTGAAAACGCGGCAGCGAAGCTGGTCAAGAAGAAAGTCAACATGATATGCGCCAACAGCCTTAAGACAAAAGGCGCAGGCTTCGCTGGCGATACCAATGTTATAACGCTCCTCACGGAGACAGGCATGAAGCAGCTTCCTCTGATGAGCAAGCTCGAAGCCGCTGATGCGATACTTGATGAGATAATGGCCCGCAGGTAAAAATGTGCACTAAAAAGGACGGCAGCGCCGTCCTTTTATAGTGCATCTATTTATTTGACAGGTATTTGTCTATTGAAGCTGCAGCAAGTTTGCCTGCGCCCATAGCCGAGATAACCGTAGCTGCTCCTGTAACTGCGTCTCCGCCTGCATATACTGCCTCACGGCTGGTCAGTCCGTCTTCGTTTACTACGAAGCCGCCCTTGCGGTTGACCTCGAGACCCTTTGTCGTGTTCTTGATCAGCGGGTTAGGTCTTGTGCCGAGTGCCATGATGACCGCATCCACATCGAGCTCGAACTCGCTTCCCTCTACAGGGATAGGTCTCCTTCTGCCGCTCGCGTCAGGCTCTCCGAGCTCCATCTTGATACATTTGATGCCTCTTACGAAGCCGTTCTTAGGATCTCTCGGATCATCAGGATTGTTGTATCCGAGGATCTCTACAGGGTTGTTCAGCAGTCTGAAGTCGATGCCTTCCTCGATCGCGTGCTCGACTTCCTCTTTTCTTGCAGGAAGCTCTTCCATCGATCTTCTGTATACGATGTATACGTGCTCCGCTCCGAGTCTCAGTGCTGTACGTGCAGCGTCCATAGCTACGTTTCCGCCGCCGACTACTGCTACCTTGCCGCCCTTCATGATAGGTGTCTTAGGATCGTCCAGATATGCCTTCATCAGGTTCGATCTTGTCAGGTATTCGTTAGCCGAGAATACGCCCTTCAGAGATTCGCCAGGGATGTTCATGAACATCGGAAGGCCTGCTCCGGAGCCGATGAATACTGCCTCGAATCCCATCTCGTCGAAGAGCTCGTCTACTGTAAGAGTCTTTCCGATGATGACGTTCGTCTCGATGTCTACGTCGAGGTCCTTCAGGCCCTCGACTTCTCTTGCCACGATGGCCTTCGGAAGTCTGAATTCAGGGATTCCGTATACCAGTACTCCGCCTGCTGTATGCAGTGCCTCGAATACCGATACCTTGTAGCCCTTCTTTGCAAGGTCGCCTGCGCATGTGAGTCCTGCAGGGCCCGAGCCTACTACTGCTACCTTGTGGCCGTTGCTCTCAGGTGCTGCAGCCTTCTCTGTTGCGTGCTCATTGTGCCAGTCTGCTACGAATCTCTCAAGACGTCCGATGCCTACTGGCTCGAACTTGATGCCCATCGTGCACTTAGCTTCGCACTGTGTCTCCTGAGGGCATACTCTTCCGCATACTGCAGGAAGCGTCGATGTCGCATTGATGATCTGGTATGCGCCTTCCCAGTCGCCTTCCTTCGCCTTCATGATGAAGTCAGGGATGTTTACGTTTACCGGGCAGCCTGCCACGCATGGCTTGTTCTTGCAGTTAAGGCATCTTGCCGCCTCTGCAAGTGCTATCTCTTCTGTGTAGCCCAGCGCTACCTCGCTGAAATTATGCGCGCGGACCTGAGGGTCCTGTGCCGGCATTTCATGTTTCTTTGGATCAAGTGCCATTTCTTTTCCCCCTTTCCTCTACGCGTTCTCTGCCATCTTGAACAGATTGCATGTCGCTTCGTGTGCATGTCTCTCATAGTCGAAGTACATGCGGCCTCTCGAGATAGCCTCGTCGAAGTCCACCTCATATCCGTTGAAGTCAGGGCCGTCCACGCATGCGAACTTCATGACCGGGCCTTCCTCTGTGTTCAGCGTCAGTCTGCAGCCGCCGCACATGCCTGTTCCGTCGATCATTATTGGGCTCATCGATACTGTGATCGGTGCGTCGTACTTCTTCGCTGTCAGTGTAACGAACTTCATCATGATCAGCGGGCCGATCGTGATGATCATGTCGAACTTCTCCCCTGCCGCCAGCATCTCATCAAGCGGTACTGTTACGTTGCCGTGTCTGCCGTAGCTGCCGTCATCTGTCATCACATACAGAGTGTCTGAGCACTCGTTGAACTCCTCCTCAAGGATAACGAGGTCTTCGCTCCTGAAGCCGATGATGCTCGTTACCTCTGCTCCGATACGGTGGAACTCCTGCGCTACAGGCATCGCGATAGCGCAGCCTACGCCGCCGCCTACGATGCACACCTTCTTTATGCCTTCGGTCTCTGTCGGATTGCCCAGAGGGCCTACGAAGTCCTGAAGATATCCGCCTTCAGCTACGTGGTTCAGTGCCTCTGTCGTTGCTCCTACTACCTGGAAGATGATCTTTACTGTTCCCTCTTCCGGGTTCACTCCCGCTACTGTCAGCGGGATTCGCTCGCCTTCTTCATCTACTCTCAGGATGATGAACTGGCCCGGTTTCGCCTTGCGCGCTACCAGCGGCGCCTCGATCTCCAGCTGTGTTACTGTTGGTCTCAGTGCCTTTCTTCTTACTACTTTATACATCTGCTATCTCCTCTTTTTCAGATATTGACTGCTTTTAATCTTATCACGCTGTAACCATTATTAACAATATTTGTTACACTTTCTCAGAAAAACAGAGTGCCCTGCAGGCACTCTGTTCAATTCATAATAATACAGGATTTATTCAGCTTCGAAGTTGTCCTTGCCTACTCCGCACAGAGGGCAAACCCAATCTTCAGGAACATCTTCCCATGCTGTGCCCGGCTCAACTCCGTTATCCGGATCACCAACTTCAGGATCATAAACATAACCGCAAATAGCGCATACATACTTATCCATAACTATCCTCCTTGTTTTATCTAAGTAAAGATATCTCATCGACTTGATTGTACAATTATTGGATTGTTTTATCTACCATTTCTTTTCTGTCACGACAATTCAACCTCTTAAATGACAATCTGTTCTCAGACTCCGTGCTGGTACGCGTTGTTGCATGAATATATTGATTCGCAGTAGAAGGACCAAAATATTGGTGCTTCTTGCCCGATATCGCTTTATAAGCACCAACTATCCTGCTCCGTTTGACGGGCTCGCTCTTCAGCGTTTTTATTTATTCACTGCACTCTATTCTTATGCTCTATTATTTTGCCAGGATCCGATTGTTTTATTCCTTAATTGAGATTAACAGCTTCAAACATTCTTTTGAGCTTTTGCGATGTATCCAAATGTGTATTTCACTCATTTCGCCAGTGAGCCCGATTTTTATAAGTTGGTGTCTTTTCCCCTCAATTTTTAAAATATGAACCAATTTATTGGTCCTTACTCCCATAAAACAAGAGGTGAAGCACCAATAACCCTCTATGCATAAAAACACAGTCAAAGAGAATAGCTCCAAGCGATTCCATCGGTTTCGATATGGTACTTCGATTATTTTAAATATTGTTTCTAAAGGGATTTGTATTAAGTATTACTGGTCATATTGATTAAAATCTATAGTTTTACTTTAATCAAAAGAGTATCTATAATACAGATAAGAAGAGAAGAGAAACGCCGGACGGCGATTCGAAGACTCCGATCTTCAGGAACAAGGCCGATGGGCGTATGGATATAAAGGAGGTAGCGCCATGTTAGTAGAGGGAATCATTTTAGCAGTAGCAATGGCTATGTACGTAGGAGCTGAGTGGACAGCTGAAAACGTAATTGATAAATAGACAGTCGGAAGAATGTAATCCATAATACGATCATAAAAAGAAGACCCGGAGGTGAAAGCCTCCGGATTTTCTTTTTATTCT
The DNA here is from genome assembly GCA_017431685.1 of Mogibacterium sp. Lineage (GTDB taxonomy): Bacteria > Bacillota > Clostridia > Peptostreptococcales > Anaerovoracaceae > Crickella. The sequence continues at coordinate 20,235 of JAFRKO010000024.1, read as the reverse complement.
TTTATTCTCTTTAGTTTTCTCGTTTTATTCTCGTTCAACCAGGAGCGAGCGACGCCGACAGCAGACGCCGGAAGCTTCAGCTCCTGAGAGCGTCGGTCGGGGATTGCTTACCCGCCATCGACGGTCGAAAATGGAACCCGCTGCCTGCTTCGTTGAGGCGGGGGACATCCGGCGTCTGTTATATTTTCGTTAAGCGGGATGCTGATGGCAGGATCACTAGCCTTTTATGCAGCGGATCGCGTAATCATAGAACTTCTTTGCTGCTGCTGTCATATGCTCTTTGGAAGTATATGCTATACCGAATTCCACCTTCTGAGGAGGATCGAGCGGGAGTTTCACAAGATGCTCGTTCCAGTACTGGGCTGATAGTTCATTTACGAAGCTTATTCCCAGACCCATCCTGACCATAGCGAGAGTCGCCGGTGTATCGTAAGTCGTATATTTGACATTAGGCGTGACGTTGTACTTGCGGAAGATGCTTTGGATCTCCTGGTCCTTGCCCCACGATGTCATTATGAAATTGTCCTTCTCACACTCGCTTATAGGATATGCCTTCGCATCCGCAAGCCTGTGATTTTCGGGAACGACCGCGATCACAGCCTCCTCGGCAAGCGGGGTCCATTCATACTCCATCGGTTCGGCATAGGCCAGGAATCCCATGTCGGCCACGTGATCGTCAAGATGCGCAAATATCTCGCTCCGTATGCCTTCCATTATATCGAACTGCACCTCAGGAAAATCGCGCTGGAACGTCCGGACGATTTCCGGAAGCCACGTTGTGGCCACACTCGGGTACGCTGCTATTGTCAGATTTCCGATCGATATGCCCTGCATCTCGGAAGCCAGCTCGTACATCTCCTTCTCGCGGGCGAGATAGGAGCGGACGATAGGAGCCAGCCTGGCTCCTTCTGATGTCACTGTTACTCCCTTCTTTGAACGGATGAGGAGCGTGAGCCCCAGATCTTTTTCGAGCGCAGCGACAAGCTGGCTCACGGCAGATGGTGTGTAGCCCAGAGCTTCCGAAGCTGCCCTGAAGCTTCCGCGTTCGACTGATTCAATAAAGGCCTTGCAACGTGCGCTTTCCATTTCTGTTCCAGGTCAATGTGTATAATGCGGTGGCTTATGATATCAGCCGCGTATGGTGTTGATCACAGTGGCAGTTTCGGAGATGATGTCTGCGGCGTGCTGGCGCATCTCCGATGCGAGGGCCGGGTCGGCCTTCGCGATTGCCGGCAGATTGGCCTCAACACTATAGCTGGCACATCTTATGCCGGCATCGAGACAGCGCGCCGCAACGTAGATATCACTTTCGAGCATCTTATTGGAGCGGCCCTTCAGTGATGCTGCAAGACGAAGCGCGGCCAGCGAGTCTTCCATCACCATGAGCGGCGCCTCTGCCGCGAGGACAGAAACCGAAGCTATGGCAGCCTGTCTGTCTTCCCCGAGAGCTTCTTCTATCTGATCCATGATCTCAACGGTCATTCCATCTTCATCGATATCGTCTATAATGTGGCCTTCGGATCTGAGTCTCTTTATCTCAGCTGATACCCTGTCTATCTGTATATCTGAAAACAGACGCGGAAGTGCATATGCCTCAGACACCTTGCCGAAGGCTTCCGCGTCATTGTCTATGCCGTCCATCAGACTGCCGAGCAGTACTTCAGCTTCACCAAGAACGTCCCTGTTGAGCTCCTCAAACTCAGCATATTTAGCTTTCCCTATAGTATGGTTTGCTACCATCATGATAAGGGCGGCTCCCTGCGCTGATGTCAGCGCAGCGGCGGCGCCGCCGCCGGGGGTCGGTGCTCCCGACCCGAGCCGCTTCATATAATCCTCAATACTTAAATCCTTGAATGATCTGCTCAATCTCTTTACCTCTTTCAGTTAATTATTCCGGAAATTCAACGGCCGGCGTTTCTTTCTTTTCCATTACCGGCATTTCTCCTCTGGACTCCCTGCTCTCTTTCAGTTCACCCAGCTGTCCGTCTCTCTTCGCCAGCAGGAGAATCACAACTACAAGCAGCAGGTCTATGAATACCGCCGGTACGCCGCCTTCCACGCCGAACTCATAGCTGTATACCCAGTTGCTGATACCTGTGGCTGCATCCAGGTGAAACACAGATGCCTCCGAAACCAGTCCGCTGTTAGGCAGGCCGAATATGAAGTTCTGCGTGAAGTTCCACATCGTGTGTATTCCGAAGGATGTCCAGATGCTGCCCGAATACCAGCGCAGCAATGAGTATGATATGCCGCATATGATGAGATCTGCGAGCGCCAGCGCAGATATCCCGTCGTTGCCAAGATGCATCAGCCCGAATATGGAACCATTGATAACTATAGCCATCCACAGCGGATAGTGAACGTTGATCCTGTCATACAGGTAGCATCTGCACCAGAGCTCTTCAGAAGCACTCTGGAAAAACACACTTACAAGCGCAAAGATCATCAGCGGTATCTGTGATACGGAAAACTCCAGGTACAGCTTGATATCTCCATGTATGAGGGCACAGAGTATGCAGAAGAAGTTCGTCAGGAACCCAAGCAGAAGTCCTGCTCCCAGCATCTTAAGGCTCTTACCTTCGCGCGAGGGTCTGAAAGTGTCAAGCATGAACCTGTTTTTCTTTACGATCAGGCACAGAATAACAAAGAATATGCATGACGCAAGCAGCGGTGTATAGTACTCGAGAACAAACGTCAGTCCTGCCGGCTGGTTACTTACAGACATTGTGAGCAGACTGCTCATAAGCAGTATCAGCACGCCGTCCACAAACTCGTAAAGCACCCACCACAAAAGCAATATCCAGATTATTCGATTAGTAAAATGTGTTTTTGTAAACATCTCTTTCATCAGCCAGTTATAGTAGGTTCGGCATCTTTTCTGTTCTCTATTTGAAGTATCTTATGCCGCTTTCAAACATGTGCATGAAGTACTCACCCGATACATTTTTGTAAAGGCCGTTTCCGACTCTTTCTGCGTGACCCATCTTTCCGAATACTCTTCCGTCAGGAGATGTGATTCCTTCGATAGCCATCATTGAGCCGTTCGGGTTGAACAGAATATCTGACGAAGCGTTTCCGTCAAGGTCGACATACTGAGTAGCTATCTGTCCCATACTTGCAAGATTCTTTATCACGTCATCAGGGGCGATGAATCTGCCTTCACCATGCGAGATCGGAACTGAGTAGATGTCTCCGACATTGCAGTATCTCAGCCATGGTGACTTGTTCGAAGCTACTCTCACGCGGACTATCTTCGACTGATGGCTTCCTATCGTGTTGTAAGTCAGAGTCGGACAGTTCTCGTCAGTGTCTATGATCTTTCCGTAAGGCACAAGGCCCAGCTTGATAAGCGCCTGGAAGCCGTTGCAGATACCGCACATAAGTCCGTCATTCTTATCAAGAAGCTCTGTGACTCCCTCCGTAACAGCTGCATTCCTGAAGAACGCAGTGATGAACTTGGCAGAACCATCCGGCTCGTCGCCGCCGGAGAATCCGCCCGGAATAAATACGATCTGCGCTTCCTTCAGAGCTGCCGCGAATGCCTCGACCGATCTGCTGATCTCATCGGAACTGCGGTTCTTGATCACCATTACTTCAGGAACGCCTCCCGCTTCGCGTACAGCACGGGCGCTGTCGTATTCACAGTTTGTGCCCGGGAATACCGGTATGAGCACTTTTGGCTCAGCACGCTTAAATATAGGAGTCTCCCAGCTGCGTGCTCTGTATTCCAGATTGCTGACCTTGCCGGTCATGCCTGCTACCAGAGTCGGGAACACAGTCTCGAGTCTTCCCTGATAAAGGCCGAGCAACTCAGCAAGACTGACACTCTCAGCTCCCCAGCTTATCGTCTGCTCCTTTGTTGTATGTCCAATAAGCTCTATATCGAAGGAGCGGCCTGTGATCTCCGCATTGTCTGTGACCTCGAGCACCATACCGCCGTAGCAGTATCCGAAGATGTTCTCAAGATCCGTCGCCTCGAAGCTGAAACCAATGCCGTTGCCGTAGCTCATCTTCATCACCGCTTCAGCGACGCCTCCGATGCCCGGTGTATAAGCAGCGACCGCCTCACCTGACTCTATCATCTCCGCGACCTTATCCCACAGCCTGATCAGCGAGCCTGCCTTCGGGAGTCCCTTTCCGGCACCACTGCCGTCTTCGTCCATGTAAGGCCTGAGCAGCACCACCCTGTGGCCTGCCTCCTTGAACTCAGGCGAAACGATATTGCCGGTCTTGCCCATTGTGACTGCGAAAGAGATGAGCGTAGGAGGAACATCGAGATCCTCAAAAGTACCGCTCATGGAGTCCTTGCCTCCGATCGATCCTATGCCGAGACCCATCTGTGCCTCGAAAGCGCCGAGCAGAGCTGTAAAAGGCTTGCCCCATCTTGTTCCGTCATGCTTAGGCGATCCGAAGTACTCCTGGAACGAAAGATATACCTCCCTGAAGGATGCTCCTGTTGCGATCAGCTTGGCTACCGATTCTATGACTGCGAGGTAAGCTCCGTGGTAAGGCGAAGCCTCGGAAATATACGGGTTGTAACCCCACGCCATCAACGAACAGTCGTCTGTCTGGCCTTTCTCAAGAGGGATCTTATGTACCATTGCCTGTATCGGCGTGATCTGATTGATTCCTCCGAACGGCATCAGCACGGTGCCGGCTCCGATAGTGGAGTCAAAGCGCTGTGAAAGACCCTGCTTCGAACAGGTGTTGAGGTCTGAAGCCACCTTGCGCATGCCTGCTGCAAAGCTTCTGTCTCTGCCGTACATGCTCGTCGATTCCCACTCACGAGGCGGCTCAGGTGTAATATCTATATGCTTGTCCGCTCCATTGGAATTCAGGAATTCCCTGGAGATATCTACTATCTTTTTGCCGTTCCAGTACATCACGAGACGCGGCTCTTCGGTGACTGTAGCCACTCTGACGCACTGCAGATTCTCGCCGTTCGCGATCAGTTTGAACAGCTTCTCGTTATCTGCAGATATCACGCAGGCCATTCTCTCCTGAGACTCGCTTATAGCGAGCTCTGTGCCGTCCAGGCCTTCATACTTCTTAGGAACTGCATCGAGGTCGATCTCAAGGCCGTCAGCCAGCTCGCCGATGGCCACGCTGACTCCGCCTGCTCCGAAGTCGTTGCATCTCTTGATCATGCGGGTCGCGACTCCGTCGCGGAAGAGCCTCTGGATCTTCCTCTCTTCAGGTGCATTGCCCTTCTGGACCTCGGCACCGCATGTCTCTACGGAGTGTACGTCATGCGCTTTTGATGAACCGGTAGCACCGCCGATACCGTCACGTCCTGTGGAGCCGCCGAGCAGCATGACTACATCGCCCGGCTGCGGCTTCTCTCTTCTGATGTTTACCGCAGGAGCAGCAGCCATAACTGCGCCTACCTCCATACGCTTGGCAGCGTATCCCGGATGATATATCTCATCGACTATGCCTGTGCACAGTCCTATCTGATTTCCATAGCTTGAATAGCCCTTTGCAGCAGTGGTAGTGATCGATCTCTGCGGCAGCTTGCCCGGAAGAGTCTCCGATACAGGCTGCAGTGGATCTGCTGCTCCCGTGACTCTCATTGCGGAGTATGCGTAAGCTCTTCCTGAAAGCGGGTCTCTGATGCAGCCGCCCAGGCATGTAGCCGCTCCGCCGAACGGCTCAATCTCAGTCGGATGGTTGTGCGTCTCATTCTTGAAGAGCAGCAGCCACGGCTCTTTCTCTCCGTCGACTTCGACGTTGATCATGACCGTGCATGCGTTGATCTCTTCTGATTCATCGAGCTTATCGAGCTTGCCCTCTCTCTTCAGATGCCTTACTGCGATTGTCGCTATATCCATGAGCGTGACAGGCTTGTTCCTTCCGAGCTCTTTTCTGACAGCAAGGTAGTCCTTATATGCCTTCTCGAGCAGAGGATCACTGAAAGTAACACTGTCGATAACAGTGTTGAAGGTCGTGTGTCTGCAGTGATCTGACCAGTAAGTGTCGATCATCCTGAGCTCAGTGATAGTCGGATCTCTGTGCTCTGTGTCGCGGAAGTACTCCATGCACATCGCGAGATCAGCCTCGTCCATGGCGAGACCCATCGACCTGATGCATCCTCTCATCTCGGCCTCTGTCATGTTGTTGAATCCCTCGAGCACCTTCACCTCTGTCGGGATCTCGTAATGCATCTCGAGTGTCTCCGGCTTATCAAGAGAAGCCTCCCTCGTCTCCACCGGATTGATCACGTAATTCGTCACTGCATCGATATCCGCCGGCATGAGTTCACCATAGAGCACATATACCCTTGCGAACCTGACCGTAGGTCTCTCGCCGCGGCTGAGTATCTGTATGCACTGCTCAGCAGAATCAGCGCGCTGATCATACTGTCCCGGAAGAGCCTCGACAGCAAAAACAAACGCTGCTTTCTCCTCTCTCTCCTCATCATTGTACGCATAGCCGTTGCCGTTGATGAAAAGGCCGGTCAGCTCTTCAAGTGAGTCCGCCGTGTTATCAAGCTGAGGTTCAGCGAACACCTTCCATCTGCAGTCCGCAAACAGTGCCTCGTCGATGTTTTCAACATCGTATCTGTTTATGACCCTTACATTCTCGATGCGCTCGATGCCCAGAAGCGTCTTTACTTCGCTCCTGAGTGCCGCCGCTTCGTTTGCAAGGCCTGCTTTTTTCTCTACGTAGATCCTGTAGACCATTATTCGCTCCTTTATCTGATCGCTTTCAAAGCTCTCTGTCCTATATCCGCTCTGTAATACTTGTTTGCAAAATCTATTCTGTCGAGCATGTCATATGATGATTCTATTGCTTCTGCAAGTGTCGGCTCGACAGCAGTGACTCCCAGTACCCTTCCTCCTGATGTGAGCAGTCTGCCTTCTTCTTCAACAGCACCTGCTACGTAAACGTGCGGAAGCACGTCATCAGGAATGTATATCTCATAGCCCTTTTCATAACTGACAGGGTATCCGTCAGAGGCGGCGATAACGCAGCACGCGCTGCCGCCCTTCCATCTGACATCGATATCTGCCAGTCTCTCCTCGGTGACCGCCTGCATAATGGTCAGAAGATCTGTATCGAGGAGAGGGAGCACCACCTGCGCTTCAGGATCACCGAATCTGCAGTTGTACTCTATGACCTTAGGGCCTTTTTCCGTAAGCATAAGTCCGAAGTACAGGCATCCCTTGAATGTGCGTCCCTCGGCGTTCATCGCGCGCATCGTCGGCACGAATATCTCCTCCATGCAGCGTGCCGCCGCCTCATCCGTATAATACGGATTCGGTGCGACGGTACCCATGCCGCCGGTGTTGAGGCCCGTGTCACCGTCGCCTGCGCGCTTGTGGTCCATCGAGCTTATCATCGGGACTATGGTCTTGCCGTCCGTGAACGCGAGCACAGACACCTCAGGTCCCTCAAGGAACTCCTCGATGACTATGCGGTCTCCGCTCTCGCCGAATTTGTGATCTTCCATCATAGACCTGACAGCAGCCTCGGCATCTTCGCGCGTCTCCGCGATCACGACGCCCTTGCCAAGGGCCAGACCGTCTGCCTTTATAACAGTCGGTATAGGCGCGCTCTCGAGGTAATAAAGAGCATCGCCGATGTTATCGAACGTATGATAGCGCGCTGTCGGAATGCCGTATTTTTTCATAAGGTTCTTTGAGAAAACCTTGCTTCCCTCGATGACAGCCGCAGCCCCGTTTGGACCGAAGCATGGAATGCCAATGTTCGTGAGCTCATCTACACATCCCATTACGAGCGGGTCGTCCGGCGCGACAACAGCGTAGTCCGGCCTGTACTTCTTCGCGAAAGATTTGATGCCTTCGATGTCTGTCGCCTTGACCGGGAAGCATTCCGCATCCATGGCGATGCCTCCGTTGCCCGGGAGTGCGTAGATCTTATTTACACCGGCATTCTCTCTCAGTTTCTTTATAATGGCGTGTTCCCGGCCTCCGCCGCCGACTACCAGAATATCCATCCCGTGTGCTCCTTCCGATATGTCTGTACTTCTCTTTTAGTGATGGAAGAGGCGCATGCCTGTAAAGGCCATCGCTATACCAAGCTGGTTGCAGCACTCTATAACAGCGTCGTCACGTATGGAGCCGCCCGGCTGTGCTATATAGCTTACGCCTGATGCAGCTGCCCTCTGCACGTTGTCGAAGAACGGGAAGAACGCGTCTGATCCGCACGAAACCCCGCTGATAGAATCGAGATAAGCCCTCTGCTCCTCGTCGGTAAAACGCTCCGGCTGCTCTGTGAAATACTTCTGCCATACGCCTTCAGCGCAGCAGTCCTCTTCATTCTTGTTTATATAAGCGTCGATGACATTGTCTCTGTCAGGACGTCTGATTTCATCTTTGAACGGAAGTCCCAGCACCTTGTCGTGCATGCGCAGGAACCACGTGTCGGCCTTGCCGCCTGCGAGTCTCGTGCAGTGTACTCTGGACTGCTGACCCGCTCCTACGCCTATCGCCTGTCCGTCGTGCGCGTAACATACTGAATTCGACTGGGTGTATTTGAGCGTAATAAGCGCCACGATGAGGTCGCGCACGGCCTCCTCAGGAAGGTCCTTCTTTTCTGTCACAACGTTCGAGAGAAGCTCCCTGTTGATCTTAAAGAAGTTGTGTCCCTGCTCGAATGTGACTCCGAAGACCTGCTTCGTCTCCTTCTCAGGAGGCAGGTAATCCGGGTCGATCTGTACAATGTTGTATCCGCCCTTTTTCTTCTGCTTCAGCAGCTCCAGCGCTTCGTCGGTATAGCCCGGAGCAATGACTCCGTCAGAGACCTCGCGCTTAATGATGCGCGCTGTCGTTTCGTCACATACATCTGAAAGCGCGATCCAGTCGCCGAAAGAGCACATGCGGTCTGTTCCCCTTGCCCTGGCATATGCGCATGCGAGCGGAGAATCGTCAAGGCCTTCGATATCGTCTACGAAGCACGCCTTCTTCATCTTGTCTGTGAGCGGGAGTCCTACAGCGGCGCCTGCCGGACTGACATGCTTGAAGGAAGCGGCAGCCGGCAGTCCGAGAGCTTCTTTAAGCTCGCGGACGAGCTGCCACGAGTTCAGTGCGTCAAGAAAGTTGATATATCCCGGTCTTCCGTTGAGGACCTTGAGCGGTAGCTCAGCGCCGCCTTCCATAAAAATCCTCGCCGGTTTCTGATTAGGGTTGCAGCCGTATTTGAGTTCAAATTCTTTCATACCAGATTCTCCTAATAGCGCAAGCTGAAGCCGGAAACATATCCCGGCCGGTATCAGGCGCTCTTCGTTTTGTGTTTGCTTTTGTTAGTGCTATAGGCAGATAGCCTGTTGCTGTCAGATAGTATGGCGTACAGTCGGCATTCCGCTCGACCCGGCAGTAATATGCTTTTAGGCCGCTTGCGCTGCTAGCAATGCTTGTTTATCAGACGGCTTTCGCTCTCGCCGCTTGCTATATCTGTATAACGGACGTACAGCGAGATCCTGTTGTCCTCATCGAGAGCGTTCCAGATCTCCTCTGTGAACGAGTCGATGTCATCAGGTATCTCTACACGCTCAGGTTCACCCTGGAATGTAGGGAGCGGATTGCCGTCGTGTTCATATGTATGTATAAAGTGTCCGACTCCGCAGACAGGCGCATAGTCGTAACCGAAGCGGTTGCATGCGCTTCCCTCTGCGTCGGCACTCTTCAGTATGCTCATTCTGTATTTAAAGGTTCTGTCACAGCCGAAAACAGCCTCTGCGCTGATTCGCGGCGTGAAGTTCGGGGCATCCGGTTCGAAGCATCTCGACTCCAGGGCCTCGTAGAATGACTTGCCTGCAGCGAGGCCGTCGTATATTGTGTCGGTCTGATCGCCGTTAGTGACGATCAGGTGATTTTCAAAGTTTCTTACCGCCGCATAGATGATGAGGCTCGGATCCTCCAGCTTCGAAACATCAAACGGCTCTGTGAAAACAGCTCCGTCTCTCTCAACGAACACGCGGTTTCTCGAATTAGCGGACCGTCCCATAATAAAATATGCGATGACAGCTTTGGTGCCATCGCAGGACTGCCCGGCTACGATGCCGCGGCCGGGATATCTGTTGCCCTCTACCGCATCACCGAATTTCCTGACTTTATAAACGTCCATGTCTCTCCTTTACTATTTTGCGGCAGATCTTTGCCACCGCTACCGGCAGAATAAGCCACTCGGCCTGTTCCATTACACGCCTCTGAAGTATCTCAGGCGTATCGCCTTCTTCCACATTGACCGCCTTCTGGGCGATTATCTCGCCGCCATCTGCGATCTCGTTCACATAGTGGACTGTTGCGCCGGTCACCTTTACGCCCCTCCTGAGAGCCTCAATGTGAGGCCTGAGTCCATAGAAGCCGTCCCCGCAGAATGCAGGTATCAGGGAAGGATGTATGTTGATGATCTTGTGGTCGTAGCGCGTCACGAAGTCCTTGCTGAGAATCATCAGGAAACCGGCGAGGACTATGAGATCGATTTCTCTGGAATCGATGAGTTCGCAGCACGCTTCCTCAAAGCCTTCCTGTCCGCCGCTTGCCTTGCGGCTTATTACAAAGGATTCGATATTGTTTTTGCGGGCGCGCTCCAGCGCATACGCATCCTCCCTGTTGGAGATGACGAGTACGATCTCTCCCTTTTCGATGAGGCCCGATTTCTGGGCATCTATCAGGGCCTGCAGATTTGTGCCTGTGCCGCTGACCATCACGGCGATCCTTGCTTTATCTGACATACTGATACCTTCGCAGTAAATGTTTCATGTGCTTTAAACCTTATGGCAGTGCCGTTGCTTCACTAAATAATTATACCTCAGAAGCGTGGCCAATATCCATTCTATTCTATCGTAATCTTCTCTGTTCCGCGTATGATATCGCCTATAACATAAGCGTCCTCACCGTTCTGGCGCAGCACATTGAGCGCTGTCGGCGCATCCGCGCGGGATACTATTACAGTCATACCTACACCCATATTGAAGGTGTTGAACATATCATGATCACTGATTACTCCGACTTTCTGGATCAGATCGAAAATCGGCAGCACTCTGATAGCCTTGCGGGCTACTCTTGCTGTAAGGCCGGCCGGGACTGAACGAGGTATGTTCTCATAGAATCCGCCGCCTGTGATGTGCGAAATGCCTTTGATCTTCTCCGGACCGAGCCTGTCGATAAGAGCCAGTACAGGCTTCACATATATCTTCGTCGGCTCGAGCAATACTTCTCCCATCGACTTTCCACCGAGCTCAGTGTTGCCGGCCTTCATCGCCATGATGTCCGGTTTGTCGAGAGCGAATACCCTGCGCACCAGAGAGAATCCGTTCGAATGAACGCCGCTCGACGGCAGAGCTATGATAATGTCTCCCTCAGTCATGCGGCTGTTGTCTATGATTCTGTCTTTATCTACGATACCGGTGCAGTATCCGGCAATGTCGTACTCGTTTACAGGGTAGAAGCCCGGCATCTCAGCTGTCTCTCCTCCGATGAGAGCAGCTCCCGCCTGCACGCAGCCCTCGCATACTCCGGATACGATCTGCTCGATACGTTCCGGGATGTTTTTTCCGCATGCTATATAGTCGAGGAAATACAGCGGTTTTGCTCCTACGCAGATTACGTCGTTAACGCACATTGCCACGCAGTCAATGCCGATCGTATCGTGCTTATCGAGCATGAACGCCAGCTTGAGCTTTGTGCCTACGCCGTCAGTTCCGCTGACCAGCACAGGCTTGCTGATGCCTTCGAGGTCGAGCTCAAAGAGGCCTCCGAAGCCTCCTACCTGTCCCATCACACCGGGAACCACAGTCCTCGCGATGTGCTTCTTCATAAGCTCCACCGCCTTGTAGCCCGCCGTGATGTCGACTCCCGCTGCCTTATAACTGTTTGATGATGAATTCGTGATCATTGAACACCTTCTCTTCTGTCCTGCTCTGCGATGCCTGTCTCTCTAGTCGTCCCTTCCTGTCCAGCAATATTTGCAAAGTCTGCACGATGGAAGCCCTATCGCCTCAATGACACCTTCAAGAGTCTGGAACTCCAGCGTCTCAAAGCCCATCTTCTCAGCGATGACCTCGCGCATCCTGCGTCCGCGTTCGGTATTTGCATCCGAATATTCATCCAGATGATCAAGTCCCTCTTCTCCCTCTATCTCAACGATTATCCTTCTCGAAAGAAGGTCCATATCGTTCCTGTTGCGCGAGAAATTGAGATACTTACATGCGTACATGATAGGCGGGCAGGCCGATCTCATGTGTACCGATTCAGCGCCGTTGTCATAGAGGAACTCCACTGTCTCACGAAGCTGTGTGCCGCGCACTATCGAATCATCCACGAAAAGCAGATTTTTGCCCTTTATAAGCTCTGTTACCGGGATCTGCTTCATCTTAGCGACCTTGTTTCGCTCTGCCTGTGTAGTAGGCATGAAGCTGCGCGCCCAGGTAGGAGTGTATTTTATGAAAGCTCTCGCAAACGGAAGATGCGTCTCATTTGAGTATCCGATCGCATGAGGTGTGCCGCTGTCAGGGACTCCGCCGACATAGTCTACACGCGAGACGTCAAAGCCTTTTGCCATGTCGTTGCGCGCCATGATGCGTCCGTTGTTGTAACGCATCACTTCAACGTTCATGCCCTCATAAGTTGTTGTCGGATAGCCGTAATAGCTCCAGAGAAATGCGCAGATCTTCATCTCTTCGCCCGGTGCCATAAGCTGTCTGCAGCTGCCCGGCGTGAGTTCTACGATCTCTCCCGGACCCAGATCCCTGAATTCCTCAAAACCGGCTTTAAGAAGAGCGAACGATTCGAAGCTTACAGCAGAAGCGTTGTCGCTTACAGCCACGCTCATAGGGAGTCTTCCCTTGAGATCGCGGGCAGCGATTATGCTGCCGCCCTCTTTGAGTATGAGTATGGTTGCCGAGCCATCGATCGTCTCCTGCGCGTATCTGATTCCCTCGACAAGATCGTCCTTTTCGGAGATGAGTGCCGCAGCCAGCTCTGTCTGGTTAATACGCCCTCCTGTCATGGCTTCAAGGTGGCCGTGTGATCCGTTGAGCACCAAGTCAGTTATCTCATCGACATTATTGATGATGCCTACCGTGCAGATCGCATATGTGCCTCCGGCCGAACGGAAAAGCAGCGGCTGCGGATCCATATCGCTTATGCAGCCAATAGCCGCCTGCCCTCTCATCTTGCCTATTACTCCCCCGAACTTTGTACGGAAAGGAGCATTCTCTATATTGTGGATCTCGCGCTGAAATCCCAGTTCTATATCATATGAAGCCAAACCGCCCCGGCGGGTGCCGAGGTGGGAGTGGTAGTCTACGCCGAAATAGACATCAAGTATGCAGTTATCGTTTGAGGTAATGCCGAAATATCCGCCCATTTAAAGCCTCTCTTATTGTTACTTAATAAAACGGTAAATCGCAGTCTGCAATAGTACCGTCAGGCACGCTCTCGCTGACATTCGAACGTAGCGGTACTAAGCTTTGTCTGCGCCTTGCGGCTTGCCAATCGCTAAGTGCCGGCGTTCTCGAGTCACCTGCCGATACTATTGCTGGCTGCTCAGTGCCGATTCTTTATTTTTATGCAAAAAAGAGTTCGTTCAGCTTGAGTGGTTCGATATATTCGCCGTCTTTGTATACGCGCATGTTGCCGGATGCGATCTCATCTATGAGCATCACGTTGCCGTCTGCGTCATATCCGAATTCAAACTTGATATCGTAAAGATCGAGACCTTTCTCCTTCATATCGTCAGCAACGATCTTTGTGATCTTCTGAGTCATGTCTCTGAGGTCATCATACTGCTCCTCTGTCATGACGCCGAGAACCACGAGCCCGTCCTTCGTTACGAGCGGATCGCCGAGAGCGTCGTTTTTGAAAGTTGTCTCAACGTAGTACGGAAGCTCCGTGCCGCTCTCAATATATTCACCGTATCTTCTGATGAAGCTGCCCACAGCTCTGAGCCTGCAGATGACCTCGAGTCCATGTCCGAATACCTTAGCCGGCTTTACTTCCATGGTAGTATCTTCGAAGTTTGCCTTTACGAAGTGAGTTCTGATACCTGCCTCATTGATTTTTTTAAAGTAGTAATCAGTCATCTGAAGATTGATGTCTCCAACGCCCTCAATTGTGAGTCCGATTGAATTTTCGCCCGGATCGAACTTGCCGTCCTTGCCGGTGACATCATCCTTGAACTTCAGAAGGTAGTTGCCGTTCTCGAGTTCAAATACGTTTTTGGTCTTTCCTGTGTAAACCAGTTTCATCAGTAGTCCTCCTTATATTCTTTTTATAAGGCTTAAATATGCACCGTCCGGAGCACGGCTCTCGCCTCGCCGCGGAGTCTCTGGCCGCCGCATATTTAAGCCTCTATGTATATCAAAATTCAAAATGGAACCCGCTGCCTACTTCGCTGAAGCGGGGGGGACATCCATTGTCTGTTATAAACAGTCAGCGATATTTGCGTCCTTGGCAAGCACCGCTTCTGACTCCGCTTTTCTGCGCGCGATCAGTGCCTGTGCCAGTTTTTCATCTGAGAGCGCGAGTATCTCGGCGGCAAGGAGCGCTGCGTTTTTGCCTCCGTCAATCGCGACAGTTGCGACCGGGATGCCGCTTGGCATCATCACGGTCGATAAAAGAGCGTCCATGCCGTCAAGCGCAGCGCTTTTGCATGGCACGCCAATAACAGGGAGCGTTGTATTTGCGGCTATCGCTCCCGCCAGATGGGCTGCCATGCCGGCGAAGGCTATGACAACTCCGAAGCCTTCGTCCCTTGCTGCCAGAGTCCAGTCTCTTGCCTCGGCAGGTGTGCGGTGTGCCGAATACACATGCGCCTCGTAAGGAATTTCAAGCTCCTTAAGAACAGCAGCAGCTTTCTGTACAACCGGCAGATCGCTGTCGCTTCCCATAATCAGTCCGACCTTTTTCATTGCTCCTCCTGTTTTATCCTATTTGTCGTATTTTTCCAGCTCTTCTCTTGAATAGACTCTTGTCTTACGGTTATCCGTTTTGACCATCGCCCTTATTCCGTGGTAAAGCCCGCGCAGAATGGCGAAGATAAAGAACATCACAAGGAAGCCGGTGATACCGTATGCTATATCCTGGCTCTCCATTACCCCGGTACCCGTGTACCATTGGCCTACTTCGATCGCAAATGCCAGTACCATTATAACTGTAAAAACATAAAGCCAGGTGATCACCATAGTGTGATTATATTTAGCCAGTAACTTAAACAGAGGATAAAGCACAAAGATAAGGAGCATGCCGAACGCTCCGAAAACGATGAAGTGCAGCTGCTTGTCATCAAAGTACCAGCCGCCTGCATCGTTGATGCGGAGTACGCTTTCATGCACTCTCGCAACCCATGTTGTAAATGTATAAATCAATTCCCACATACTCATAGCGATATTATAATACGAAGCCTGGCTTTTTTTGTGTTCTAATTGCGAAACCTCTGTGTTCAGCGGATTACAGCCTTACGAAATATAAAGGTTTTTGTTTGTATAGGTTTATTGAAGCTCCGGCGGACGGATTTCTATAATTTCAATGGACAATTCCCGGCTTCGCGCGAAAGCACGATGCCGGTATATTCGCATCTGAAAAAAGGCGGAAATAACAATGAACAGTAAAAACAGTCAAATGAAAAGAAGAACGATCACTATCGTGCTCGCTGCGATAATGGTATTTACGGCCCTTCCTGTCCTGGAAATCCCTGCATTCACAGCATCGGCAAAATCCGTCACAGCCTCTGGCAGAATCAGCGAAAGTGATGTCAATCTCAGATCATCCGCGAGCACTTCCTCCGGCACTGTCGCAGTCCTGAAGAAGAACAAAAAAGTGACCATTCACCGTGAGGTCTTCACAAAGGACAGAAGCACAAAGGCAGTCAACCGCTGGTATCATGTTACAGCCGGCAAGAGAGAAGGATATGTAAGGTCAGATCTGGTCAGGAACATAAAATGGAGCAATACCGCTGCCGTAACTACCGACAACCTCAACTACAGAAAAGGTCCTTCCACTTCATTCAAAGTGCTCGGCACTACCGACATCGGAGACTCTGTCACCCTTATGATCCCGTCATATCTGTCCGGAAACAACCTCTCCTGGTACAAGGCAAAGGTCAACGGCAGGACAGCTTATGTATGTGCTGACTATATTAAGTTGGGTACATCTTTATTCATAAAGAAATCCGCTAAAGAGCTTGCGCGCAAGTCTGACCTCGCCAAGGCTCTGCTCTCAAACCCTACGAGAGGCGGCAAGCAGAGAGTCGTATACACCTTTAACACCGACAACTGCATACAGCGCTTTGCTGTTGAGGGATATAGAAATGCCATAGTGCCTCAGGGCTTCACCTTTACTGGAGATAAGTATTACATACTCTATGGTATGGCGGCAGGTCAGAGCATCGTGACTTATTCCGTGGACGGAGAGCGTGAAGGCGCATCCAAATTCTCCTTCTGCATCGGTCATCCTAACGGGATCACCTGGGATCCTGTCACTAAGAAATGCTACATTTTCAAGGGACATCAGAAACGCATTTACACCTGGAATCCTGCAACCAACAAGTTCGGCAAATCCAGAACTCCGTACTCATCTTCGGGTGTGGGCTATGACAACTCGACCGGTCTTATCTACGCTTCGTCACATACGGGTATAAGGGCTTACAGTGCTGACGGCAAATTCACGCATCAGAATCTGTTCCCGAGGTGCAAGCCGGGTATCTTCCATTACATTCAGGACTGCGGCGCGGGAGAAGGCTTCATATTCCACGGTATCAGCGGAGCAAATAAAAAGAATACCAACTATCTCGACATATACAGAGCTGCTGATATGGCTTACCTCGGATCCATAAAGATCACAATCGGAGAGTATGAGAGTGCAGTTGTCGGTCCTGACGGCTATCTGGAGCTGCTGCTCAATACCGGCGGCACGACCGATTACGTCTGGAGGACGCCGCTCAATATCAATGAGCTGAAATAACTTGTCTGATATGATAGATTTATAAGCCTGAAATCTGATATCCTTATGTCGGAAATCAGGCTATTTCTTTTGATAAAAGAGGAGCACACAAATGATCAGAACTGTAGGTATCATCGGCGCAGGTTCAGTCGGAAGCGCCCTGATGTATGAAATGTATCAAAGAGATCCGGAGAACGTTTATCTGCTCGCAACAGGTGAACGTGCGGAACGTCTCGTGAGTAAAGGCATCTCCGTCAATAACGAAGTGTTTTTCCCTAAGGTATACTCGGATCCTTCGCAGGGCATCCACATTGATCTGCTTATCCTCGCGGCCAAGACTTACAGCATGGATTCAGTCGTAGAAGATATACGCCCGCTGATCGACAAGGACACCATTCTTCTTCCGATCGAGAACGGTATCACCACATCTACTATGCTTGAAGGTGAATTCCCTGAAAACCGGGTATTTTACGGAGTAGTGCTCAGGACCGACGCTCACAGGATGAGCCGCAGGGTATATTACCGCACGCTCGGTGAGATGCAGATCGGCTATGCAGACAACCGTGACCCGAAGCCTGAGGTAACAGAAGCATATGAAAGGCTCAAGGAACTTGGGGTCAATGTAAAAGTATACGAAGATATGCGCAGGGCAAAGTGGCGCAAATGGATGCTCAACACAGGCGCCAGCCAGACAGCAGTCGAAGTGCAGGCGGAGTGCGGATTCTTCGGGCAGGTCGAAGAGGTCAGGGCTCTGATGAAGATGCTTATGGACGAGATCCTGGAGCTCGCATGGGCTGAAGGCGTAAATCTGACTGAAGAAGACCGTGACGATATAATAGAGATCCTCGTCAACTTCCCGCCTGACAAGAAGATGTCCATGCTTCAGGACTACGAGGCAGGCAGAACTCTAGAGATCGACGAGTACGCCGGCGAAGTCGTGAGGCTCGGCAAAAAGCACGGTATTCCGACACCGGCAAACGAGATCCTCTATCTGGCGATAACTGCCCGCCAGAAGATTGCAGAACTGAGAAAAGGATAAAAAAACAGGGATGCGGCAGCACACTGATTGCTGCCGCATCCTTTTCTTTTGTCAAGATTTCTTAGCTGTGTCTGCTCCTCCCGGAACTTTTCTACAGACCCTCACCCAGTGTCTCTATGTTCAGATCTGTTTTCCAGATATAGTCCACATTGCTGGAATTATTGGCCAGTATCTCAAGAAAACCGTCGTTATCGACTATGCAGCTCTCCACTTCGGAGAGATCGCATGAGAATGTTCCCAGATATCTGCCATTCTTCATGTCATAAAGGTCAATATAGTTGATTCCGTGTTTGCTGCTTCCGGACAGGCATCTGAGCATGATGCCCGCGTGGCCTCCGCAGTCTTGGGTATATACCGTGCCGCCGTGCTTTACTACTCCGCAGCTGTACTTAACGCTGTAACCGTCGCTGATGTCGTAAGCGACCATAGCAGTACGCGAGCAGGTGTATAGCAGCTTTTCTTTTCTGTCGTAGCCGACACCTGAGCAGCCGTATGACAGTCCTAATGACCCGTAACTGTCTGAAGTCGGCTCATAAGTAAACACCTTTGAAGTCCAGCCTTTAGCGACGTAACAGAGTCCGTTCTCATTGGCATATGCAAAGCCGTTCGGATGCCCCATGGATATCGTCGGTACGCTGACTTCCTTGCCGTCACCCTCAACATCAAAGCTGATGATGCGGTTCGGACTGCCCATGCCGTATGAGATTATATATTTATCTCCGGTGTATCCAAGCCCCTGAGGCACTACAGCACCGCCTTCACCTGTGACAGTCTTTGCCACCTCGCAGTTATCCGCGTCGAGGTGATATATGATATTCTCGTAGGCTCCGCCTGCGCTCACCGGCGTCGAGTCGATGACTTTGAGATCAACCGTTTTGCTGGCGCTTTCGTATTCAACAGAGGACCTTGCCGTTACTGTTATCTCGGTGTCCCCTGCTCCTTTTATTATGATCTCATTAGTCTCCGGGTCGACCTCCGCAATATCCGGGTCAGCGGATTCATACATGAGGTTTGTCTCCGCTGCGACTTTAAGCCTGAAAGGCTTGCTGAAAGTGAATTTGGTAATCTTTTTGCTGACCTTTATCTTCTGCTTCTTTTTAGTGCTGAAAGTACGCGGAGCCGTCGCAGTGCCTTCCTTTTCTTTGCTATCAGCCCTGACAACAAACGCGTACGAGGTGTCTTTCTTAAGATCAGTAACGGTGATCTCCGGCACATCCGTCTCAAGCTCAGTCCAGCTGTCATCCACAATAAATCCCCGGTTCTCAGATCCGGCATCTCCGGCGTCTCCGCCGGCCGGATCATCACTTACGGTCCCGGCTTTTTCCTCATCGCCGGTGCTTTCCTCTTTTCCGGATACCGGTTTCCCTGTTTTCTCTTTCTTCGGCTCAATCTCTTTCCACCACACTTTATATACATCAGCATTACGTGCGGCTTCCCAGCTGACAACGATGTAATCCAGCCCTCTTCCCGGAGAGCTCAGCGAATCTCTTTCGACCTTGCCGGGATACGTCTTATAGTGATTGACTACCGTCACAGCGACAGCAGTTATCATTACCGCAAGTAAAACAAAAGCAGCCAGAAAGAATCTCCGCCACTTGCGCGAAGCAGCCGGACTCAGTCTGCGCCGTCTTTTGCGGCTTTTATCTGTCGCTGTGTTATTTTCGGTTTTAGCTTCTTTTTCTTCCTGCATCAAGTCCTGTAATTCCACTCTGTTATGAAGGTGTCTGAATATCAGATCTGCTGCGGGATCTCTCCACACCAGCACCTTTCGATTTTAAGATACCACACAGCACAAAGGCAAGAGCTTTGCCTCATCATTCACACAATCTTCCCATTCAGAAAAGAATCAGAAAATTGTTCATGACATAGTGCCTATACACTATAGCCTAAATCCCTGTACCAGTATCACCGATGCTCCAGCACCTTCATTTTTTCCGCTGCCTTAAAGTCCAGGAATATCTGCGCATGTTATAAGCCAATATCCTCTAAGCAAAAAGGAGTTTTTGAAAAATTGATAAAAATTATGCTTTTAAAATTAATAAATTTATCAATTATTAACTCCCGATTTCTATCAGAATCATTTTTTGCCTTATTTAGTTTACGATAATCTATGTTTTAAGGGTTATTGTTAAGTAATAGGCCGGTCATTTGAAGTGTACCCCGTTTTGTAGAGTACGACTTTAAAATATTGCTTGGCTCCTTGCCTGCTTGTAGTATTCGGCAGGAGTCAGATAGCCATTGGCAGCATGAGGTCTCAGGTTCGTGTAGAACGACCAGACATACTCATAG
>JAFRKO010000059.1 GCA_017431685.1 Mogibacterium sp. | reverse complement strand
GGGATGGCTGACAGTTTGATTATCGGATGCTATGATCCAAAAATTTTTCTGCGCCAGACCAACTGTATCCCTTATTATATAAACAAGTGCAGCTGTAGAGAGTTCACTCTCCGACAACTGCACTTTCATGGTACTAAAAATACCTCCGAAGAGGTTTTCTCTGTTTTTGTATATCATTTTTTTGAGTAATCAATAATTACTTTCTTACAATCATCACATTTATATGCAAAAACAGTACCAGAATATTGTGCTGCCCCATTAGCAAGGTCAGTTATACCTTTGTGGTATAAATTGAGTGCTGAAACCAGGTGCTTTTTAGGTGTCCAGACCACACCGTCCCTGGACTGGATATACCCTAACGTCATCTCCTTGTTACAATAAGGGCATTTCATAATATTACCTCCTTTAAACGTGTTACAAATTTATTATAGCACTTGGATAAAAGGCTTTAAATCAGCCTGTACAGCTTCCCAAAATTGAGACGCACGCCAAAATGACGCTTTTTCTACCCAGTACATGTTTACGATCTAGTTGATGGTGTAGAAAAAGCTGCCCAGCAAGTGTAAGATGTGTACGGCATGGTAATTCATCATGTCTCATTTACTGTAATGTTACTTGTACGGAGCGTAAATCAAAATGTTTAAACATACTATAGTAAGAACACCTTGTTCAAAGGTCTATGACGGTATCACTTCTGCGCCCGAGCTTGGTCAGCCGATCTATGAGCTGGCGCTTGAGCAGCACGCAAAATACATAGAAGCACTTAAAGCTACCGGCGTCGATGTGCTGGTGCTTCCTCCCATTGAGGCGTATCCGGATTCGTGCTTTGTGGAGGATGCTGCGGTTCTGGCCGAAAAGTGTGCGATTATCACCAACCCTGGTGCGGGCACGAGAAACGGAGAAACTGCGTATATCATCGACGCGATAAAGCAATTCTATGCGGATGATCAGATTGGCTACATCAAAGCGCCGGGAACTCTCGAAGGCGGAGATGTCATGAAAGTTGGTGATACCTTCTATATAGGCGTATCGGCCAGGACTAACGAGGAAGGAATAAAGCAGTTCGCCGATTTCTTCGGCTCATACGGCTACACCGTTAAAGCCGTGATACTGAACGAAGTGCTGCATCTCAAGACCGGGGTCAACTATATCGAGAACAATAAAATGCTCGTTTCAGGAGAGTTTATCGACAAGCCTGAGTTTGCAGAGTATGAAAAGATCATCGTGCCGGAAGAAGAGGCTTACGGAGCAAACTGCATCTGGATGAACGGAACAGTCATTGTGCCGCTCGGGTATGAAGCAGTGAAAAAAGCAGTTGAAGATTCCGGATATCCAGTAATAGTCGTTGACACATCCGAATTCAGGAAAATCGATGGCGGACTAAGCTGTCTGTCGTTGAGGTTCTAGGCAGTAAAACAGGCGACCGGTTTTTGGTCGCCTGCTTTAGTTAGTCATCTCTTGGGGGGACTGTCTTCTTTTTTCAAAATGTGTGGTTATGCATGAGAACCTATCTAGTCCTTTTTTAGTAAGTGCGAAAGGACTTTTTTAAAAATTGATAAAAATTTTAGAGAAATGATTTATATATTTATCAATTTTTTGCAGAGACGGTGACTGCATACCTTCTTTCCGATAATCAACTTAACAATAATCCGTCTGAAAGCCATTATTGTAAAGTAAAGCTCTCCTCAGTTGCTTGTTTGAGCAGTTTGAGAATCGAATTTGATAAATATATTTTTTATCTTGCCGTTTTATTTATCAATTTTTAAAAAACTCCTAATTTTAGCAATTGCTCGAAGCGGAAAGAGACCGCAGTAGCTGCTGTGGAGGCTTTGGGTAACCAGCCATCTATTTAGACAGAAAAACAGGGCCATATCCTTATCCATGGCCCTGAATCCAGCTGGTTATCCATAACTCCACAGCATTTGCAGCATTGGAGCGTTGGGAACTGAGTCCCCGTTTAGCAGTTCATTTAGCGGTTTCTATTTAACGATTACTTTCTTTCCGGCGTTTTTAGCGGTTAATATCTCCTTATACTTCTTGACATACTTCTTATTGAGAGACTTTTTGCCAAGCTTCACCTCTATCTTCTTGACTTTGGATCCTTTGAGGCAGCCTTTGACTTTTGACTTCTTCAGAAGCTTTGTCTTGAGGATGATCTTTGTAGCCTTAGATCCCTTAAACGCATTTTTCTTGATTACTTTAACGTTTTTGCCAATCGTTACAGTTTTGATCTTTTTGCCCTTGAAAGCCTTGGCGCTAATCTGTGTTACCTTAAAGGTCTTTTTATTAAGCTTAACCGTCGCAGGTATTGTGACAGATTTTGCATTCTTAGCCTTGATGAGTGTAACCGTTCCCGGCTTCGAATCTAAAACATTTGTAAGAACTTTATATTTGCATCCATTTTTCGTCCACACGGTATTAGTTTTGGTTTTGAGTATATCCAGAGCCTCAAGCGCTGCTTCTTTACCAGATTCTATTTCCTCTATTTCAGCAGCAGTATCCTTGTCAATTATTGACGATGATGTGTCGGATGAGGACGTGTCAGTCGATGATGACGTATCGGTTGATGTGCTTCCTTCCGGTTCTATCTTTTCATATTTAATAGTAAATCTTGGGTCAGTTGAGCCGATATCTTCAAGAAGCGCAACCCCTTCATGTATATACACAACCGGTTTCGTCTTCATATTATCGAATGGCATACGCGTTGTATCAAGCGGCCCGTAAATTTCCTCAGCTGTTCTTTCCTCAAAATCAATGGCATCCGATATCAGATGTATTTCAGTTAACTTGCAGCTGTCAAAAGCATAAGCTCCCAGTGTTCCTACCCAGGCAGGAACCGTGTATGAGGTTCCGCTTTTAGCAGCCGGATATTTTATTAACGTCTCAGCTCCCCCTTCATTCGAGAACAGAATTCCATCTACAGACTTGTATCCAGGATTTCCGTTTTGCACATATATGCTTGCCAGATTCGGACAATCCTGAAGTCCTTCAGGATGAATAGAAACAACGGAGCTCTGTATAGTCAGAGACGTGATACCGCTGTCTCTGTACTGATAAGTAAGCTGATCTCCCGGGTGACTCACTTCCATTTTAAGATTCCTGCAGCCCATGAAAGCCTCCTCTCCGACCTCCCTCACTCCTGCAGGAAGAGCTGTAATACCGGTAAGCGAGCTGCAGCCCGTGAATGCGTTAGATTCTATAGTCTCCAGCGTTGACGGGAGGTTGACCGTAGTAAGTCCGGTAAAATAATCGAACGCACTGTCTTTTATAGTTTTTACACCTTTAGGCAATACCACAGTTTTGAGAGACGGGAACGCCGTCTCAGCGTCTTCAGAGTCATCTGCGCGATAAATAATTGCTTCAACGCCTTCAATTTCAGTCAGGCCCGGCATAAATGATACATGTTGAAGCTGAGGTACCTTGTCCCCTTCATCAAGATTGAAACCTCCAAGTAATACATGGGAAGGTGCGTTCTTTATGGATTTAAGGCCTACGCATCTATAAAGAGCGGCTTCAGAGACGTTACTTCCAACAGGAAAGGTAATTGATTCGATCCCATTACACTCCAGAAACGCATTGTCCTTAATTGTGACAGGCCTGTCTCCGAATTCTATGGTTGTACCCATGCCACTGTATTCACCGCAACGCGAGAAAGCCTGCTCACCAATAACCAGATCTGAGTTGTTTGGTAATTTTATCTTGCTGATCAAAGCAAAAGCTGCTTCCTCGCGATTGTACGGATCATTAGTGCCGGCATAGGCTTCAGCACTAAAGCTCGAAGCGAACACTCCGTCTCCGATCAGATAAACCGAATCAGGTAACTGGATCTCCGACCAAAACACTGTACATGCCAAAAGCACCTTCTATTGCCAAACTTGTCAAAGGAAAGGGTTCAATGACTGTAAAGGCAAAAAAACAAAAGAAAAAGTTTACAGGCAGAAGCGTTTCCTCATATGAAATGGAGTATTCTCTGAACAAGTACTTCAGTCCTAGAAAAGGCATAAAATCCTTTGGATATAAGAAAGGATACATAAAACTCAAGAAGCTGAAACATGGCAAAAGATATTATGTAAGGATTCGCACGGTAACGTACGTTGGCGGAGAATTCTTCTATTCACCATGGAGCGAAGTCAAATCTGTAGTAGTGAAATAGTGCAAAAGATAATACATAGAGTTAACAATTAGCGCATTATATCGCGCTTCTATGATAAAATATCGAAAACATGCTTTAGTTTTGTGATCTGTAAAGGAGGTCTCCGTCATGAAGAAATACAGAGGTCTGTTCCTGGCTGCAGTTGTGATGATGCTGCTGTGCTTCTCTGCACTAACTGTTTCAGCCGAACCGACATATACATGGGTACGCACATACAGCAACACTTCCGGCACGCTGGAAGACGGCTTCCAGGTGATGCACACCACGATCGATTCAACTCATGCTGACGGCGAACAGAATTATGCTGAAGTGTACTGTGCGCTGGAGGCTCCTCCTGATAGCTTCCCGGCAGATCAGGAGCTCGCACTCAAAGTCAAACTCTATGGCAACGTAATTCGAAATGACCGCGGCCGCGGTATCCTTATGGACTGCGATGTGATCGTTGCTGAACCGGGTCTTGACTGGGACGCTACTCAGAATGCCGGTTATTCCATGTGGCCTGATGACTACAGCGCATTGTCGTGGGGCAACTATACGAACGGCGGTTTCAGTGACAGAGAGACCGTAGTCAGACGCAACATGAGCTCCGGCAGTTATAACGCGGGCGATGAAATATCGATCTATTTCCGCACAAAATTCGGTCAGAGCGAGTGGAGATACAAGCTTGAAAAAACTGACTCCGGCGATGAAGAAAACAACGACAGCTCTGTTGTGGACACAGATTATGTTGTAAAAGGCAGTTATGTATACCAGGTAAAGGATAAGAAAGCTACATTCTTCTACCGTACAAACGATAATCTGACTAAGGTAACTGTTCCGGCAACTATCAAATACAAAGGCAAGAGCATCCCGGTCACCGCGATATACAAGGAAGCCTTCAAAGGAATGAAGAAGCTCCAAACCGTTATCATCGGCAAGAACGTGAAGAAAATCGGGAAAAACGCCTTCCGCAATTGTCCAAAGCTGAAGGCCATTACAATCAAAACGAGCAAGCTTACAACCAAGAACGTCGGAACCAACGCCTTCAAGGGCATCAATAAAAAAGCTGTAGTGAAGTGTCCGAAATCGAAGAAAAAAGCATACAAGAAATTCCTTCTCAAGAAAGGCATGAAAACAAGCGTAAAATTCAAGAACCTGTAGAAAAAAGCACAGCCCCGCGCCAATGCGCGGGGCTTTTGTGTTGATGATGGAGTTAGACGCTCCTTCCGGGGACTGGCCCCCTAACAGATATTACCTTACAGTTACTTTCTTGCCTGCATTTTTCTTTGTGAAGTATTTCTTATATTTTTTCACGTATTTTTTATTCTCAGCCTTCTTTGTGCTTACTTTCACCTGAATAGTTTTTACCTTTGACGAAGTAAGGCAGCCTTTGACTTTCGCTTTTTTCAGCAGTTTCGTCTTCAGAATTATTTTCTTTGCCGGTGATCCATTGAACGCATCCTTATCGATAGCCTTAATGTTCTTTCCAAGGGTGACTGTCCGGATTTTATCACCCCTGAATGCGACATTCATGATTTTCGTAACTTTAAAGGTCTTTCCGTTGACTTTGAATGTGTTCGGAACCGTTACACTTTTTTTGTTTGGAGCGCGATAATAAGCCAGTGTTTTCGAGGATGTCGAAAGGACCTTGAAGTTTCCTTTGGACGTTTCTATATTTGAACCGTCTTTTCCTGAATATATCCCGCCTGTAAGGATCTTGGTCTTCGGAGGTATTGTCATATAGTATGAATCTGAACCATACATACATCCATACTCTATCCACTCGGCGCCTTCCTTACTGCCATAATTTTCATATCCATGCTGATAAACATACAGAAGGTCAAGATTCTTTGATAAATCAAGAGTTGTAAAAGAATTGCCGTTGCATATAAGACTTTTTAAAGCAGGATTGTGTGAAAGATCCAGTGATTTCATGTCAGTACCCACACACTCCAGATACTCCAGCTTCGGGTTTGCAGACAGGTCCAGAGCTGTCAGGTCATTAGCTCCGCAAGCAAGTCCTTTTAATTCACTGCAACCTGACACAACAAGCGATTCCAGCTCATTACCGCCGCATTCCAGCCTTTCCAATGCTGCTCCTTCTGGCAGTGTGAGATATACTAAATCGTTGAATTCACAGTAAAGATTCTTAAGCGCTTTATTATTTGACACATCAAGCGAAACCAAACGATTATCATTGATGTTCATACTAATTAATGAAGTATTCTGTGATACATCAAGATATCTTATGCCTGAATTTACAAGGTAAATTGTTTCAAGATTTTTAAAATTCTCTATCCCCGCAAGGCTGGCAAATTCATAGTTTTCGTACAAATCCTCGATATCTGTAACTTTATCAGCCTCTGCCTGACTAAGAATGCCGTCTTTATTAGAATCATAATAAGACGCTATATATTCACGAAAATTATCATCAGGGAAGTTCTCTTCACTGATAGCAGTATCCTGCGCATGCGCCAGCTGGGCAGACCCTGCAAGCATGATCAGGCATAGGATCATCGCAGTAACAATACTGGCCGCAGCATGTTTCAAAGTATTATCAACTTGATTCCTCATAACTCTATCCTTTCATCCTTCAAGTTAGACATCCATTTAGGGGACCGTCCCTATTAGACGCCCCTTCCGGAAACTGTCTCCATTATTATAACAGACTTTTTGTTAAGTTAGACATCCCTTCCGAGGGCTGGCTTCCTTTTTTCAAAATGTGTGTTTATGCATGAGAACCTATCTAGTCCTTTTTAGTAAGTACGAAGGGACTTTTTTGAAAATTGATAAAAAATTTTAGAAAAATGAATTATATATTTATCAATTTTTAAAAAACTCCTCATTTCAGCAATTGCTCGAAGCGAAAAGAGACCGAAGTAGCTGCTGTGGAGGCTGTGGGTAACCAGCCATCTATTTAGACAGAAAAAACAGGGCCATATCCTTATCCAGGGCCCTGCTTCCAGCTGGTTATCCATAACTCCACAGCATTTGCAGCATAGGAGCGTTTGGGACGGTCCCCATTAATCGCCCTCCGTTAGGCACCTCTCACAAATGTTCTTCCATTTCCTGCACCAGGCGGAATTGCGCCCTGCATCTTACCAGATTGTGCTCCGGATAATCTGTCTTGAAATAGTGGTCCCCTTCGATATAGTCCGTCAGGAACCTGATCCCACACTCAAGTGTCATAAGCCTAGCCCCGACAGGCATCAGTTCTATCTCTTTCTCCGTCATATCAGGGCAACCGGCAAGAAAGCCTTCCGCATAGCTTCTGTACAGATCCACGTCGAGCCTTACCTGTCCGGAATCATCTTCGTCCTCTCTTCCTGTTGAAGCACCCGATCTTATGGCATCGCCGAAATCATTGATTGCCAGGCCCGGCATCACAGTGTCAAGATCGATCACACAGACGGCTTTGCCCGTATCCCTGTCGAGGAGAACATTGTTGATCTTGGTGTCGTTATGTGTGACTCTCACGGGTATCTCCCCCCGCCTGACGCAGTCATTCAGCACGTCCGTATCCTTTTCGCGCTCGCAGGCAAAACGCACTTCCTCCAGTGCTGTTTTCTTCCGCTCGACCGGATCCGCTTCGCACGCGCGCATGAGCTGTTCAAACCTGCGTCTTGTATCGTGGAATCCCTCTATTGTCTCAAAGAGGTTCCTTGCAGGAAACCCTGCCAGCTCATGTATGAACGACCCGTATGCTCTTCCTATCTCGCAGAATTGCTCCGGATCATCGACTTGTTCACAGGAATATGAATTCTCAATGCAAGTCATCATTCGCCAGTGCCCGCCCTGAGTCACAGTAAAAAGACCGCCGTCACGGGTCGTGATCACCTGCAACGGGCTGCGCATGAACTCTGTCACGGCTTTGATGTTGTGCATGAGCTGATCAGGTGATCTGAAGACATGCGTGTTGATCCTCTGCAGTATGTACTTTGCGGAATCAGTCACAACAAGATACGTGTCATTGATATGACCGTTCCCCGTCGGAGCTGCACTCAGAACAGCGCCTTCGATATTGAATTTTTCCGCAATGGGTTTCAGGTCGATATATTTCATTTGAACGCTCCCGCTACCTAGTCTGACGACTTGAGGTGGGGTATTCTCGCTTACTTTATGATAAATGTAGAGAAGCAGTGCCACTTCACCGTCCCGATGTAGACCTTCACCTGGCACGGTTCCACTGCTGCGGGCAGTCAACTGGCTCGGACCCGCTTCAGGCAGTCACTCGCAGCAATAGTCCATTCTGTCGTCCATGAAAATGATGCTCTCCAGATCTTCGCAAACACGGGTCTCTATGGCAGCAGCGGCCTCCTCGCTGTCGCCTTTGATCGAAATGTACACGTTGAGTTTTGGCTCTGTGCGGGATGGTCTGATTACCAGCGCGGAGCCGCCTTCAAGCCGGTACTCCACGACATCCGACTTTGGAAGCCCATCCGTTTCCTTGCTGTAATCCAGAACAATCTCAACCTTGAGCCCGCCGATCGTCTTAAAGCCATAACGGAACATTTTCAGTATGAGCTGCATCCGAGACATACCATCAGGTTCGGAGTACTGGTAAGTATGGAGAGTATTTGTTGAGTAGGTGCTGATCATCTTTTTCTATAGTCCCTCTTGTTCTTTGTATTCATTTTATGGATACAGGAGCTGTATAGCAACTATACAAATTAAATGAGTCCCGGCATTCTCAAGCGAGCAGATTTTTATTATTTGTGACGTCATTATTTTTCTCTATGACTAGGGGTCCTGAAAAAGCGGATATCTGTATAGAAAAAAATTGATGATACTTAACATATATGTGAAAAACAGTTACAATAATGACAAGATACTTATGATAGGAGGTAATTTTATGAAAGCTTATACAAAAGCTATCAGAAGCTCGAGGATAATAGCGGTGTTGCTGGTGGCATTGATGTTGGTCATGGTATTTATGCAGTCATCGTTCGCAGCAAGTTCAGAAAAGAATATGCCGACTAAGATGGGAACAGTTGAGTACACCTATAATGACAGAGGTCTTATTCAAACAGCCACCGAAGGAGATGATCGAATAGAGTACACGTACACTTATTACGGAAATGGAATGGTAAAGACCCGCACGACTGAGTACTATTACTATGATGAACTTAGCCCGGAAAGAACAGAGATAATGAAGCTCAATAAATACGGAGCAGTTATAAGTCAGGAAAAAGCTTCCGGCGACTATAAAATGACAGGTAAGCCGGTATATTACAAAGGCACTCATAAACTCAAAACACTTAAAGCGACTATAAAAGTAAAAGCGTACAATGGTGAGACTGCAACGACTAAGTGCACTCTGACCTTCAACAAGTCAGGATATCTTACAAAGTATGTTTATAATAATAGCGAGACATATAAAATCACCTATAATAAAAAAGGAAGAACATTAGTAAAGCATGATCTGAAGTACAAGTACAAAACAAAAGACGGCAAGATCAGCACTATTAAAAGATACTGGAACGGTACTAATCAATACGTTGATACCATACGTGTCAAAGCTTGGACTAAGACGAAGGTTGGCGCTAATGCCGCAAAATCAGCGAGGATCCTAAGCAGTGTTTATGAATGGACCAATTTTGAAGGATCCACTACAAACATGAATTATCCGAGCATGATATATCAGTGGAAATAATTCATGCTTACAGATGTAAAAATTTAGCTAGGATTTCACATGAACTGGCCCCCCAAAGTTAGATCAGGAATCTAACTGAAGGAGGTCAGTTTTATTATGGCGAAGTATAGTTCTGGGTTTAAGAACATAGTTGCTCTTGAATATTTAAGTGGATGCGGAGGAGAGGGAACTAGCGCTTCAGGTAGGAATGATTGATCCTTCTACAATCACCGGATGGGTGCAGGATTACAAAGTTGCAGGCGCTGAAGCATTGAAGCCCAAGAATAAAGATCGAAAACAAACTTTGGACAAAGAGCAAGATATTCGTGAAAACGAGGAAGGAAATTCCAGTGAGCTTAAGGAACGATAGAGAGTGTGAAATAAAGTCTGTAAATAGCTCCGTATGGTAGCTAACTTACTCAGGTCGACAGGCTAAGCACCTGTCAACCTGTTGAAAACACTGTAATTCATGCTTTCAGAAATGTCAATATAGCCAGGCTTTTAGGAGCC
>JAFRKO010000023.1 GCA_017431685.1 Mogibacterium sp. | reverse complement strand
TCATTTAGACCCATTCTTCCTCCTCCTTAGTTTGTTTTGCAGTTGGCAGACCGCATCGACATTCTAAGGTTTGGAGGATTTTTGGTCAAACGCATAGCGTTCACGGAACCCCGCGTCAAACGCGGGGTTTTCTGCTGACAACAAAAAGGAGTTCATTACGAACTCCTTTTTCATTGTCTGAATAATCAGTAACTGTTATGTTATCCTTTATTCTTCAACATCCTTCTTGAGTATGCCGAGCAGCACAGCTCCAACGACAGAACCTACAATAAGTGCTACGAGATACATTGCCACGTTGCCTACTACAGGGAATACGAAGATTCCTCCGTGAGGTGCCATGAGTGTGCACTTGAATGCCATCGAGAGCGCGCCTGCGATTCCGGAGCCGACCATCAGTGATGGGATAACGTGCAGCGGGTCTGCAGCTGCGAACGGGATAGCACCCTCTGTGATGAAGCTGAGTCCCATGACGATGTTTGCAGGTCCGCTCTTTCTTTCAGCTTCTGTGTATTTCTTCTTGGATACCATTGTGGAAATAGCGATAGCGAGAGGCGGTACCATTCCGCCGACCATTACTGCAGCCATGATCATGTAGCCGATCTCATTCTGGTTTGCGAGCGCTGCTGTACCGAATACATATGCAGCTTTGTTGAGCGGGCCGCCCATATCCGTAGCCATCATGGCTCCGAGAATAAGTCCCAGAACGACACTGGAGCCCGAGCTCATTCCCATAAGAACGTTTGAGATCCAGGTGTTAAGCGCACCGACAATAGGGTTGATCAGGCACATGAGCACACCGATTAATAATGTTCCGAACAACGGGTAAATGAGTACCGGCTTGATTCCTTCCAATGACGCAGGAAGTTTATCACAGACTTTCTGCAGTCCTTTGACGATGAACCCCGCTGCAAAGCCGGCAACAAGAGCGCCGAGGAATGCGGATGGGATGCCGCCGCCAGGAGAAGCGAATGTAGAACCTGATGCAGCGAGAGCGCCTCCTACGAAACCGACTACCAGAGCAGGACGGTCAGCGATACTGCGTGCGATGAATCCTGCAAGGACAGGAAGCATGAAGCCGAACGCTGTGCCTCCGATAGACTTGAACCATGCAGCGACCGGAGTGTTGGAACCGAAGTTGCTCGGATCTATTGAGTAGTCATCCAGAAGGAACGCTAATGCGATCATGATACCGCCGCCGATGACGAATGGAAGCATGTGTGATACACCGTCCATAAGGCTCTTGTAAATAAACCTTCCTACGCTTTCGTCTCCGGATGAATCGCTATCTGCTGCTGCAGCGCCTGAGTGCTGATATACCGGAGCATCTCCTGCTATAGCGCGGTCAATGAGACCTTCTGAGCGGTGGATAGCATCAGCTGTTGAAGCCTTGATCAGCTTCTTTCCATTGAAACGTCCAAGATCAACGTTCTTGTCAGCTGCGATTATTACAACGTCAGCTTCCTTGATATCATCTGCAGTGAGTACGTTCTTGGCACCGCCAGATCCCTGAGTCTCGATCTTGACGCCAACGCCTTTTTTAGTTCCGGTCTGCTCAAGTGCTTCAGCTGCCATGTAGGTATGTGCAATACCTGTCGGGCATGCTGTAACGCCGACAACCTTTGTTCCCTTTGCAGGAGCAGCTGCTGCGGCTGCGGCTGCAGGTGCTTCTTCCTTGCCAAAACGGTCAGCTTCCTTGTCATCGATCAGAGCAAGGAATTCATCGACAGTTTTCGCTCCTACAAGTGCACTTGCGAAATCCGGATCCATGAGCATTGTCATGAGGTTTGCAAGTACTTCGAGGTGAGTGTCTGCTGCGCCTGCAGGTGCTGCAATCATGAAGAACAGATTGCTGTCTGTTCCGTCGATGCATCCGTAGTCAACGCCTCCAGGTACTGTCATTGCAACAAGACCAGGCTGCTTGGCAGCATCAGTCTTTGCGTGAGGAACAGCAATACCCATGCCAACAGCTGTTGAGCCCTGAGCTTCTCTGGCCTCGATAGCCTTCTTGTATCCTGCCTTGTCGTTAAGGTTGCCCACCTTGTCGTGGAGACCTACCAGGATATCAATTGCGGCATTTTTGTCAGCCGGCTGCTGGTTCAGCAAGACTCCCTCTTTCTTCAATAAATCAGTAATTTTCATACATTTCCTTTCTGCGCGTCGCGCATGTTAGATAAAGATAACCTCCATTATCTCCATAACTATATTCATTAACGAAACTATGCAGGCCTTTTTTACAGAGTTTCGAAAATGCTGTTTATGAGCTCTCCTGTTGCGAGATCGTCTGAGAAAGCAGTTGCGCTTCCTGCAGCGGTTCCCATATTGAGAGCAACGCGGTAATCATGAGACTTCATGTAACCGGCAACAAATCCTGCTACCATGGAATCTCCGGCGCCAACGGAATTCTTGACCTTTCCTTTTGGAACGCCTACACGGAATCTCTGGCCATCCTCGGTAATGAGCATCGCCCCGTCCTTAGCCATTGATATAAGCACGTTCCTTGCGCCCATATCCTGTAGCTTTCTGGCGTATTCTTCGATTTCATCGTCTGTCTTAAGAACGACACCGAACATTTCGCCGAGCTCATGATTGTTTGGCTTGATCAGGAACGGATTGTATTTGAGTACTTTCAGCAGAAGATCCTTTGTAGCATCTACTACGAACATGATTCCTTTGCCGTAAAGTCTCTCAAGAATGATCTCGTATACATTGCTTGGGAGCGAATTAGGAATGCTTCCGGCCAGGATCAGAACATCCCCTTCCTGAAGCTTGTCAAGCTTATGGAGCAGTTCATCATATGCCTCATCGCTGATCTTCGGGCCCTGAGCGTTGATCTCTGTCTCCTCTTCACCCTTGATCTTGACGTTGATTCTGGAGATGCCTTCCTTCAGCATAATGAAATCTGCGATAATGCCCTTTTTGTTAACACTGTCAACGATCGCTTCCCCGGTGAAGCCTGCCGCAAATCCCAGAGCGGTATTCTCGATTCCCAGGTTTTTAAGAACTGTGGATACGTTGATACCTTTTCCTCCGAAGAAGCAGTCTTCAGATGCCGACCTGTTGGTCATTCCCGGATCAAGCGGTTTGTCCATCCTTACGATATAGTCGATCGCAGGATTAAAAGTTACTGTGTAGATCATTTAAACCTCCTTTTAGATCTTCTCGGGACCAAAGCTGCGCGGAAGCAGCTCATCCAGAGTGTTCTCAAGATAGTCATCCGGCGTTCTGGCTGAAAGAACTATCATCGTATCCTTATCTCCAAAATCCCTCATTACCTGTCTGCACGCACCGCATGGAACACAGTATTCGCTGCGCTCCCTGTCTATTCCGCCCACGATCGCAACTGCCAGAAGCCTTCTTTCGCCTTCGGCTATCGCATGAAATATCGCGTTTCTCTCTGCGCATATAGTCATGCCGAAAGAAGCGCTTTCAACATTTACTCCAGTATATATCTCTCCCGAGTCGAACAGAGCTGCTGCTGCCACATTGTAGTGAGAGTATGGTGCATACGAATTGGGCAGCTTCTCTATCGCTTTTTCGATGAGCAGACTTTTCATTTCCTCATCTTTTCTGATATCCCTGTCGTACATATGCGTCCCCCCTTTTTGTTTTTAAAACTCGAATCTCGGGTGGTCCTTGTCGACTATACCTGTCGCTACTGTGCAGCTGCGGCCTGACTGAGCAAAGTAGTTTGCAACGAGCTCGGTGAAATCCTTCATCGCCTTCTTTACCTCTTCGAGGTTCAGATCGGAGAATCCGTCAATAGGATAAAGAACTCCTGTAGTCTTTTCGGTCATTTTACCGACTTCGCTCTGCCTCCATGTCCAGCGGCGTGTTCTTACCTCATGACCTGAGACGTATACGACCTCACCCGGTTCAGGATTGTCGAATTCGCCCTCAGCAGCGCCGAACGGTCTGAAAGTGTCTTCCGAGGTCGCAGGTCTTACTTCGAGGCCTGTGTCTTCGCAGCCTCTTCCTTTGCCGTCAGTACGCACGAAAGTATAGAGGTCGTGAGCTCCGATAGGCAGCTTGTATTTCAGCGAAATGGCATTGCCAAGATCGACTGCCGGATTGATCGAAGGAAGACCTTTACCTTTGGCAAGCCGATCCATAAGAGCCTCAGCAGCGCATGCGTATCTGTTAGGATTCATTCCAAGTGCACGGAAAGCTTCTCTGTAAGGCACAACGCATGGATCATTCTTTGCCTTGTTTCCGGACTCGGCGAAGTATTGAATGACCTCATTCGAATTATCCTCGAGCATTTTCGTTATCGCAGGATAATCTTTTGCATTGTTTATACCTGTAACGGCTACTACGCCGACTACGAAGTTTGGCAGCTTATCGAAAACTTCTTTGCTTACTTCATAGAACATGTTCTCTTTCCCTTTCCTTTTTGCATGAATATACATTTATAATAATAATCTAAATACAAAAAAGTGACAAGGCAAATGCCCTGTCACCATTGGTTTTATATGTTTTTTTTATAATGGCCTTTATAAGGCTGGCTCCGCACTGCTATGCAAGCGCTTCATTCAGAGCCGATACAAGCTGATCAGCATCAAGTCCGTGTACCTGAGCAGCAGCATCGATGGATTCGCCCTGCGAAGCCGGGCAGCCAATGCACATCATGCCGTTTGCAAAGAATGTACGAACCAGTTCAGGATGCTCGTTGATAACGTCTCCGATGATCATATCCTTTGTAATCATTTGAATGGACTCCTTTCGTCTGTTTCTCTACACCGCATATACTACAACTGCAGGCGGTCAAAAGCAAGCGATATTCCTATTTATCAAATAGGAATTTTTACAGTGCCGCTTTGATTGCTGCAAGAAACTCGTCAAAGTCCTCGAATGCCGGATACTGCGGGTAATCCTTCTTTATCTGCTCGGTAGAGCGGAACAGGAAACCCGCCTTGCTTGCCTCTATCATCTCGAGGTCGTTGTAACTGTCGCCGGCAGCGATCGTATCATATCCGATCGCCTGCAGGCCTCTGACTGTGGTCAGTTTCGAGTGCTCGCAGCGCATTCTGATATCTGCGATATAGCCCTCATCATCAATGACCAGTTCATTGCAGAAAATAGTAGGCCAGCCCAGCTGCTCCATAAGAGGCTGCGCAAACTGCGAAAAGGTGTCGCTGAGGATTATAACCTGAGTTATGCTGCGAAGCTCATCGAGGAACTCTCTGGCTCCCGGAAGCGGACGGATCTTAGCGATGGTGTTCTGTACATCCTTAAGCTTCAGACCGTGCTCTCTGAGAATACCCATTCTCCATTTCATCAGCTTGTCATAGTCGGGCTCATCTCTTGTTGTTCTTCTGAGTTCAGGTATACCGCTCTCTTCGCTGAAAGCGATCCAGATCTCAGGATAGATGACACCTTCCATATCCAGACATACTATGTTCATTTTGTTCTCCTTTATTAATCGACCGGAAAACCGTAATACGGTTTTTCATAATACATTTCGTATTCTTCGTCCTGCTCTTCATCTTTATACGGCAGTCCGCAGATCAGTCCCTGACATTCTCCGAAGCCCGGAGTTCTGTACACCGCTTCGGCTGATCCGAAATGCTTTGCTATCATCGAAGCGATCTCAGTATCGATATCAAGTGACAGCTCTTTCAGCACAGGATTAAGAATCAGTTCTGTCACCATCACACTTACAGGATCAGCAGAACCTATCGCGCATATGGCATCGCCTCTGTTGATCGAATAAAGGCCTCTTCCATTCATGCTCTCAGACTCAATGAGCTGGAGCATATCACTGCCGGGCTCAATATGAGGCTGTCCTGCCAGAAAAGCCTCTCTGTATATGTTATATTTTTCTGCCGGCAGCCTCTGCATGTCGAGCTCCGCTCTGACCGGTGCAGAATCTGCGCCTTCGATATCCAGATCAAACTCGTCAAAATCGTCATAATCTTCAAAGTCGAACTCAGGCGACATCACAGCTCTTACTGCAGTGAAGAAATGCGGTTCATAACCGAGATCTGCATAATAGGATACCAGTGATGGCTCCGCCGGAGATACTATCGAGATACCACCGGCCTCTGTCACATTGTCTCTGACGAAAGATATAAGCATTGCAGCCAGTCCCTGCCCCCGCATGTCCTCACGGGTGCAGATCGCATAGCTGACATATACCGGCATGTTTTCATATGTTCCGCAAAGGTGGCAGGTGAGCGCTGAACATACTCTGCCGTCTTCGTCTGTGACCACATACCCTCTTATGCTGCTGCCGAAGTTTTTATAAAAAGCATCGACATAGTCAGGCGTATCACCGAACACCTCGCTCCAAAGAGAGCGCAGCCCCTCATATTCCGCAGATCCGTATTCTGCCGTTTTGATTCTGAAGTTCTTTCTATCCATTATTTTTCAATGGCGTAATACTTCATGAGCAGTATATCAGGGTGGTAGCTGAGCTTAGCCTTGCGCAGTCCCTCTATACCCATATCCTCTTCGCGGTTGAACGCGACTATCTCCGGATACTCCGCCTTTACAAGCCTCGCAAATTCACGGCTCACCATTGTATAAGCTCCTTCGACGCCCGGAAGAGCTTTCTCAAAATGCGTGTCGAACACCTCGTTGTCGAGCTTTGTACCCGCTGTGAAAGCAACCGGTTCGCCGTTCTGGAAAAGCATGCCCCCGAGGAATCCCAGTGCATCATAATGCTCGAACATCTCCTCGATCGCTCCTGCCTCGTCAGCCAGATCAGGATCATTTTTTTCTTTATAGAACTCATCCACGAATGCTTTTGCTTCCGTTATTGATGAGAGCTTGCCGCATGTACCTCCATCGCAGGAAGTGAATACTCCGCATGAGCCGGCTGATATCTTGTGAAACTCCCATGCTCCGTTACGTTCAAAGTGCTTTATATGATTGCGCTTTGATGAAAGATGTCTGCCCGGAAGATCGCAGAGTTTGGCAGAAGTATATATGTAGTCAGCATTATCGCGATCTTCTGTGATCTCGAATCTGTCGCCGTACAGCGGCAGGAATTCTTCGAGCGTCTTGTCAGTAAGACCTCTTATGCGCAGTTTGTTGCCGAGCGAATGTGCTTCTTCGAGCAGAAGCCCTATTGAATTTCTGATCTCACCGCTCCCTTTGGGATAAGCATAGACATTCCATTGCGGCATGCCGACAAGCAGGCGGTCATCACAGAATGCGATTTTTGGCTTATATGCCTTTCTCCATATGAAGAGATTTGCGAAGCCGTAATCCGCCCCATGGCAGCCGCTTGCGCAAATCTTTTCTTCTACATGCGCCTTATCTTCAAGTGTAATATCTCTCCAGTCGATCATATAGTACCCTATTCAATTATTTCAGCTTCTTTTGCTGCAGCCCTGAGTGCTTCTATAGCATCGTCCCTTACAGCTTCTGCAGCTTCGGTCTTTGGCGCCTCTTTTGCTTCAGCCTTTGAGGTTTCTTTTGTTTCAGCCTTTGCAGCCTCTTTTGTCTCAGTCTTCGGAGCTTCTTTTTCCTCAGCCTTCAGAGCTCCATTCTCACCCGCCTTACGCTTTGCGGAAACAGGTTTTTTGTTGCTTCTTCTGCGATTGCCGCTCTTGCTGCCTCCCTTATTCGCATTGTTTGCTTTTGCGTCGTCAGCCTCTTTTACTTCAGTCTTCGAAGTGTCTTCTGACTCGTTGACAGGCTTGTCGGAAGCTGGTTTTCTGTTGCTTCTTCTGCGGCCGCTGTTTGCGCTGCTGTTTTTATTATCGTCCTTGTTTACATTGTTTGCTTTCTGGCCATCAGTTTTTTTCTTGTTCTGATTACCCTGATTGCCCTGACCGTTCTGACTTTTCTGATTATTCTGATTTGATCTGTTTTCGTTTGATTTGCTCTCGTTTGCTTTGTTTTCACCGGATTTCTTCTGTCCGCTGTTAGACTTCCTGCGCGGAGCCTGCTTAGCGGAAGCTTTATTGAGTTCTTCATCAAGGCTCCTTACGAAATCCTCCTCGACAGACATTTCCGGAGCAGCAGAAGCCTCAGCTTTTACAGCAGCAGCCTCTTCAGCCGCGATAGCTTTCTTTGCAGCTTTCGCTTCCTGCTTTGCGATCTTAGCCTGCTGCTTTGCAGCCTTTGCCTGCTCTATCTCCTCATCGCTTAAGTAATAAGCAGGATTATTCTTTCTGACTTCATCAAGGACAAAGCCAAGCATGAAAAGTACAATGGCATTGATCAGCGGTTCGAGAATAGCCTGCAGGACATATGTGACATACTCCATCGGAAGCGCTTTCATCTCGTATTGCGCATAGTACTGATTGATCTGAGCTACGGTAGTACCTGCAGTATAGATAATGTAAAACAGCATAAGTAATGCCAGTACATAGCACACTATTGATGCTGGTGATCTTCTGTATTTTTTTGCGTTGTCATTCATTAACAGTTCTCTCTTTCTTTTTTAGTATTCATACCCGCATATATTAGCAAAATTCCGGGGTATTATCAACCGTTGCAGGGACGGCTGACCGTTCTAAAGGCGCCAGTCTACAGGGCTGATGCCGTTGTCTTCAAGGAAGTAGTTGCAGCGCGAAAAGTAGCTTCCTCCGAAGAAGCCGCGGTAAGCGGAAAGCGGGCTCGGGTGCGGAGCCGTGATGATAAGATGTCTGAGATGTCCGCTGCCCTGCGCCTGCAGTATGATGTCTTTTTTTGCGCCAGCGTTCGAGCCCCACAGCACGAACACCATCGGTGTCTCTCTTGATGCCAGCAGCTCAATTACTCTGTCAGTAAAGCTTTCCCATCCTTTGCCCCGATGTGATCCTGCCTGATGTGCGCGTACTGTAAGCACTGTATTGAGGAGCAGAACTCCCTGTCTTGCCCATGGGTCAAGAATTCCGCGTGTGTTATCAGGGCCATCGGGCTTATCCGCCATCGTAATGCCGAGGTCCTCATTGAGTTCTTTAAGTATGTTGACCAGCGACGGCGGAAGAACAGTCCCTTCGCGCACACTGAAAGCGAGCCCATGCGCCTGGCCGGGCTCGTGATATGGATCCTGTCCGAGTATCACGACTTTGACATCGTCATAATCCGTGAGCCTCAGTGCATTGTAAATGTCCGATGCAGGCGGATATATAGTCCCGTCTCTGTATTCTTCAATAAGAAACGAGCGTAACTCCTGATAATACGGCTTCTGCCATTCGTCAGCGAGCAGCTCGTCCCATTTATTACCGATGATCTTTTTCACTTTTTCTAATATTCAGACAGTCAGCTGCCTATGGTTCCGCGTTTTTCTTCTATCATAAGAATAATCTTATATGCGACCGTTGCTGCTATCATGCCCAGCAGAAGCCCGCATATTACGTCTGTCGGGTAATGCATTCCAAGATAAAGCCTTGAAATACCAATCAATACCGCAAGCACGACCGCGGCAATACTGCACTTATGCATCAATTGCGGCGAAAAGCCTTCACCTTTCCAGCCCAGACATTTCACATCATCATAGCTTCTCCCCGATGCAGTCCTCAGCGGCATTGTTGCCAGGAACATTCCCCATGCCGGTCCCATGGAATTTGCTGAGTGACCGCTTGGGAACGAAGCATCGCCCGGAGGCGGCAGTATTGCATTCACCATCTGAAATGTCACCCATGGCCTTACCCGGTCGACTAAGGGTTTGAGTATCAGATTACAGGAAATAAAAGTGAGCAGCAAGGAAGAGGCACATATTATACCGAGCCTTCTGGTTTTTCTGAACAGAATCATCAGCAGGCATAGAGCTATCCAGAAAATTCCGTCCTCTCCGAGCAGAGTGATCCCTTTCATGATTGGAGTAAGCCAATCGGCATTCAGCGCGTGCTGGATGCCGATCAGCAGATTACCGTCTAATTGTGTAATAGAATCCATTTATCTTTTTTATTTGCACATGCCTTCAGGATAGTTGATGTATACCTTCGGAATTCTGAGATCGAAGCAGCATGTGATCTCGTAGTTGATCGTTCCGTTGATAGCAGCCAGATCGTCTGCGCTGATTTCCTGATCGCCCTGCTTACCAAGAATGACCACCTCGTCTCCCAGCTTTACATCAGGAACCGCACTTACATCGACCATGCACTGATCCATACAGATGTTACCTACAACAGGGCACTTGATGCCGCCGACAAGCACGCTGATCTTGCCGCTGTTGAGTCTTGAATAACCGTCAGCATATCCGAGGCCGATAGTAGCAATCTTTGTAGCCTCATCTGATGACGTGAACTTGCGTCCATAGCTGACTGAAGTTCCGGCAGGAACTGTCTTGAGATTCACGATCTCAGCCTTTACTGTCATCACCGGCTTGAGGTCGAGAACTTTTCCCTTGAGATATCCCGATGGAGCAAGTCCGTAGAGAATGATTCCCGGACGGCATGCATCAAAGTGGATCTCAGGATATACCATGATAGAAGCGGAGTTAGCGCAGATCTTCTTAGGATCAAATCCGGCAGCATTCAGTTTCTCAAAGAATGCTTTAAAGTTGCTGATCTGCAATTTGGTGTACTCTCTCTGCTCCTCATCGGCTGTCGAGAAATGTGTGATTACTCCAGGAATTTCAATACCAGGGAGTTCAGCAAACTTCTTGAATTGCTCTACTGCATATTCGCGCTCCTCATCAGTAAATACTCTGAGGCCGACTCTGCCCATTCCGGTATCAAGGCCAAAGAGAACTTTTGCCGGTTCAGCGCCCTGAGCCATGACTTCATCACTCAGCGCTTTGACATAGTCGTAGTGCATGACTCCCGGGATCAGATCATACTCGATTACGGTGTCTACGCATTCCTTTGGTGTCAGACCGAGGATCACGATGTTGCCCTCAATACCATCTTCGCGGAGATTGATGGCTTCCTCAAGTGTAGCGACTGCAAAATTGTTTACACCGTTATACTTGAGAACCTTTGCGCACTCTGTAGCGCCGTGACCGTAAGCATTTGCCTTGATGACACCGATCATTTCAGGACACTCCATCTGCGCCTTGATCTGCTTAACATTGTGATCGAAAGCTGACATGTCGATCTCGGCCCAAACCTGTCTTAATGTCTCCTTATACATAATAATTCTCCTTAAATTAAACTGCAGTTTAT
Source organism: Mogibacterium sp. (assembly GCA_017431685.1). Taxonomy (GTDB): domain Bacteria; phylum Bacillota; class Clostridia; order Peptostreptococcales; family Anaerovoracaceae; genus Crickella. The sequence continues at coordinate 62,996 of JAFRKO010000023.1, read as the reverse complement.
AAGGTCATTAAAATTTTACTACTCGACAAATGTCATATCAAGGTCGTAAACCTATTCCGGCCGCTCTATTTTCACTTCTCTTTTACTCTCTCCCGCCTTGATATATCAAGTAATCTGTGTTATCATACTCGGGCACACAGTTGAAAACTGATTATCATATGTCTCGGTAGCTCAGGGGACAGAGCACCGCTCTCCTAAAGCGGGTGTCGGAGGTTCGAATCCTCTCCGGGACACCACATCTGAACAGACTCGCCAGTTAACAACCAGCGAATCTGTTTTTTATTTACCCAAATGCGAATCCCTCACGATGATCTTTATTTTTATAGCATCAGATTTGCCGTAAGAGTACAGCTTATTAAGATAACAAAAAATGGCTACAGCCGTTTTTATTTCCGATTATGGATGTTCATTTGATTATTATTCCCAGTTAAAAGCTCGCCTTTATTTAAGGTCTACGCATTGTATGTAAGAGAGTTCTTGTTTCGCTACTTTGGCATGCAAAGTGAACATACTCTATATGTGCATACTCTGTCTTTTACGTGATCCGGCATACACTATACACATACCCTGTATGTGTGAGTTCTGTCTTTTACGCGACTTGGCATACATTATGCACATACCCTGTATGTGTGAGTTCTGTCTTTTACGTGACTTAGCATACACTACGCACACACCCTGTATGTATGGACTCTTTTTTTCTCTCCAGCTGGCAGACTGAGTGTGCATATTACAGGCAAATCCAGGGAGCCTGCCACAGTACAGCCACAGAGAATCATAATTGCATGTCGATATAAGCAACAAAAGCTCGTGATTTAAAGTCTTTTAGTTTACCGTGAATATTATTTTGCCCTTTTTTCAACAATAAATGACCTTTATTTTTAGTGCCTATTGGAATCCTTTTTTATTTCGTTACAATGTCATATACCTGACAAATTTTACTACTCAGGAGGGCATTACAATGAGATACACGAGTAAATATGCAGTCGAATTCGATCTCGAACAACACTATTTGCTTCGCAAGCAATACCAGGAGAAATGTTCAATTCTATCTGAATATGAGGGATTTCGCATAAAAGAAAATAATCGGAGGAAGACCCGTACGTTCTATTCTCTGAAGAGACCCGGAGAGTCACGTTACCAATATGCCGGTGATAGCTTAAACACAGAAATCCAGTATGTCAGAGAACTCAGCTACTATAAAGAAATGCTGATAGTAATTGAGAGCAACATACGGGCTATGGAAGATTTCTTGAGCATTTACAGACTGACAAAAGCTGAAAGCATTAACGAATTGCTACCGAAAGTCTATCGACTCCCAAAAGAAGCCTCATTGTTAAAGGCTGAACCGGAAGTATATAAATGGTTGCAGGAACAGAGATCACTGAAAGATAAATACCCTGTGATAAATCCACAAGGACTGAAATGTACCGCCTTTGATGGAACACTGATGCGTTCAAGGGCAGAATGCATCCATTACGAAGCATTCTTCATCTACAATATTCCTTGTATATTTGAGCTCCCCTATGAGGTGGGCAGAGATATACTGTCACCGGATTTTACCGCGCTGGATGTTTTCCTGATGATGCCTAAAATATTTGAGCACCTTGGTAACTGGTTCCACAAAGACTTGGTCAAGCGACGCCAGTACAGAAATGAATCGATTGAAAGGTGGGATTCTTTTGCGCATATTGGATTCTTTCCTGAGGTGAATCTATTTCTTACATTTGCTGAAGGAGAAGACCTGTTTGATGCTCAAGCCATTCATCGAAAAATAGCCATGCTTGCCTCTCCTCCTCCATCAGAAGAAACCCTTGAGATGCTTCGCCGTTTGTAAAATACTTTTTTTGAATCTATAATCGGGACACCACAACTTCGTATCCTATCTCCCTTGTTGCCGCTGCCGGAAGGTCTTCACCTATATGCATTTTCAGGAGGTCATATACCGACATCTCTAAATCTGATTTTTCGTACATCGTAAATGTCCCCAGCAGTACGCCCGTAGCCTGATCAAACGCGCCTGCCCGCTCCTCGTCAGTTCCGCTGAATTCGTCTCTGCAGGCGTAAATATGTGAAGCAGAGACCGCTTCTATTCCAAAAGTACTGAGCACATTCATCAGTTCATAATTCTCTTTTTCATATTCTGCGCTCAGTCCGTTAGAGCATGCTGAGATACCTATTTTCATAACTCTTTTTATAATTATCCCTTTCCGCTTACTTGTTAGTAAATAACGCGATGCTGCAGGCCGGCATGGTCAACGTGCCTCTTTTAAATGTGATTTTTTCCTTGTTTGTACTTAGCTTTTCAGAAAGCACTAAGCTTTTGCCAAACATCGAAAGGTCCTTTTTAACAGGCTGATCACCCAGATTCATTACGATCAGCACATCATCTTCAGTCTCACTTCTTCTGTAGAATGACGCTACTTTATCATCACAGACAGAGTCTGTTTTTTCAGTCACACCTCCTGCGATCGACGGATATGTATTCCTTATGCGAATTACATCCTTGATCCAGCTGTAAACCGACTGTTTATCCTTCATCTGATCTTTCAGAGGCGGGAACTTCATCTGTATCTCATCCATTCCCGGAGGCCCGGCACAAATATCCGGATCATTCTGATCATCGCTCCAGTACATCGGAGCCCTTTTATTCTCATCCTTACCGGCTCCGCTCATCCCGATTTCCTCACCATAATAGACAAAGGCATTACCTGTCATGAACAGGTTCATGGCATATGCCATCTTTGTAACAGGTCCGTCATCTTCAGGATAGTATGACGCGCTCCGGTTCATGTCGTGATTCGTATAGAACGGCGCCCCGACATAACCGGGGTTCGCCATGCCATATACTTCTTCGTTCTGCATCATGCAGTCTACATATTCTGATGCGCGGCAGTTCCCGTTAAGCGTTTTCTCGATAATTCCCCCTTCGCCTGCAAACGGAAATTCAAACAGGGAATCGATACCGCTTGTATACATTGAAGCGATGGTATCTCTGTCTGTCCAGGCTTCCCCTACAATATAGCAATCCGGATCTATGCTGTTTGCAGTTTCCTTCAGAAAACGAAGGAACTCAGTATTTGCGTAAGTATCACCCTCATAATAGGACGTTACCGCGTCAAGTCTGAATCCATCTACGCCCTTTCCGAGCCAGTACGCCATTATATCGCGTATCTCTGCCCTGACAGCTTCGCTGTTAAGGTTCAGATCAGGCATCTCCGACCAGAATCCCGCCTCGTAGTACCACTCAGTGCCTTCGAGATGAGAGTATCCATTCTGTGCTTCTCTGGAAAAATTGTAATAATCGTAATACTTGCAGTATGACGTGTCAGGCTCCCAGCCGGAAGGAAGTTCATGAAGATAATCCGACGCCGCTCTGAACCATGCATTATCTTCTGAGGTATGATTCAGCACGAGATCCATATACACGCGGATCCCTTTGTCATGGCACGCTTTCAGGAGAGCATCATAATCCTCAGGTGTACCAAAGGATGGATCAATAGCATAGTAATCATCTACATCATACTTGTGATATGTAGCAGAGGGATGCACAGGTGTAAGCCAGACAGCATCAAAACCGAGATCCGAAATGTAATCCAGTTTAGACCGGATGCCATTCAGATCTCCTGTTCCGTCGCCATCTGAATCGCAGTACGAACCGACAAATATCTCGTAGACAGTACGGCAATTATCATCGCCGGCGCGGCTTATACCTGAAGTCCTGCCGGCTCTGCATCCCGACTGACACAGCAGCAGACACAGTATTATGCAGGCAAGACTTCGTAAACTGCTTTTAATATCACAGCGTTTCGCTGACATAATATGCCCTCACGACGCCTTCCGTTATAAGTACGGATTCCTGATGAAAGAACGTACAAAGATCTTTTGCGATCTCATTGACAATGATTCTGTCAGCATCGATCAGAGTAAGGACCAATGTCGTTTCTTTTGTATAGTCACCGTTCTCATGAATGTATCCGCCCTCCTCAACGTCGAAAGAAAACGGAGTGTTATACGCATAACACACATTTCTTAAAACACTGATGTATTTTTCAGTTTCAAGCAATTGTCTTTTCTCTGCAGAGTCATTCAGACCTACATATATTTTGGTCTCTATCATCTCGCTTTTCATTTAAATATCCTTTGTAAACATATCCTTCGGCTTTATGCCGTTTTTTCTGGATGTACGGTTCCAGTTTGTGTTGGCTATCCACACATACAGCCACCTCGGAAACGCGAACGGCTCCGCATATATGTCCGCCATAGCCTCAGCAGCATCTATGGATCGTGCCAGACGGTCCATCCCCTGTGAGGCATTTTTTGTAGTACCTCTTCTGAACGGAATCACGTCCATCAATGTCCCCATCAGCTCTCCTGCACTGACACCGAGTCCGCCGCAGTAAGCATGGCCTGATTTTGCGCACCACTGCTTAACTGCCCCGAAAAGATTATCCAGCTGCCTGCTTTCGTACAGGCCCATATTGGCAAGCAGATAGACCTTCTTCGGACTGATGCTGCTCTTCTCCATTCTCTCCATCAGCTTTATGACCTGCGACGGCAGTCCGTCTACATACAGCGGAACGCACAGAACTATTGCCCGTGACTCATCCAGGATGCTTATCAAACCGTCAGGGTCGCTGATGTGTGATCTGAGGTCGATGATCTCAGTATCACTTTTAAGCCTCTCAGACAGCGCGCGTGCCAGTTTGGCGGAATTTCCACTGATGCTGCGCATGCTTCCATTGAGGAGTATGACCTTGCCGGCATCAGTATCCGCAGATTTCCGGGGCAGGCTCTGCTCAGGTGCCGCGACGCTTTCTTCGCATATACGGAAGATCACATCTTTCACATGTCCGCGGATATTAGTACAAACCGCCTGTACGTATCTCCTTGCGCTCTCCTTTTCAGCGCCCGTCAGCTCAGGACCGTAGAATATGAACGTGAACGGTTTGTCTTCATCAAAGCGTTTCTTATGATGAGTCTCTCCTTTAGTTATCTCAAACTGTGGGAGCACATACCCGAGGCAGCGGTCAAACACCCCCTTAACGGAACCCGAAAAGCCTCCATAGGTGTATCTGCTAATGACAACCACCTCGCCGGCCCGGTGTATAAAGCTACCCATGTTATCATACCCGTCATGTATCGCACATCTGCCGGGTGTTCTGTTCCAGCACGAGAAACATCCTATGCACGGATGGATGCTGCCGTTGTCCGTAACGACATTCCAACCGGCATAGTCGCCGCTGATTTTATCCCATTCCATCGGCTCAAGATCGTGTATAACAAGATTACAGGCTTTCATAGACTCTTTCTCCATACCCTCTTTTGTAAAAGGACCCGCCTGTGAGGCGGGTCCTCATCCTGTGCTATTTATAGAATTCTTCGAAGAACTGGATATTCGCCAGCATCGGCTTCAGTCCTTCGTTCTGTTCTTTTTTGATGATATCTGCGATCCTGTCATTGACCGGAGTAGGTACTCCGTATTTTTTACCCCACTCGCATACGACTCCGTTGATCGCATCAACTTCGCAAGGCTTGCCTTTCTGCAGGTCCTGAAGCATCGAAGGCACTATGCCGAAGTGCTTCTTCATGGCTATCGGCACCAGTATCTCAGCGAATTTCTGCTTCGCCTTATTATTGTAATCGAAGAGCTTCGTGATGTCCTTGCCCTGTACAGGCGCAAATTCAACTCCGCCTGCGCGTGCTACGTCGATGCACTCCTTCATGCATTTAACCGCGACCTTTCTGGCAGGCCTCCATCCCGCAACATCACCAAATGTACCGCCGATTACAGTACCAAGGCCTGAGTAGGTAGCATTGATAAGAAGCTTCGACCAGCGGGCACCTATCAGGTTGTCTTCGATGTCTACCGGACACATATGCTCGAGCACTTTCTTAACCTTATTCAGGCTTTCTTCGGAGATGCCTTTCATTCCTCCCATGTGGAACGACAGGCTGTCCGGATCACTCGTGAGCTCGCAGACGCCCGGCTCAGTCATTGTAGCACCCCATTCAACGGTGCATCCGATAGTTCTGTCTTCTCCTACGATTTCGGCAATACCCGGCTCAGGGATGCCGTTCTGCAGCGTTACTATCACACCGTCATCCGCCAGCATAGGTTTGAGCATTGTGACGACTTCCGGATTGTGGAGCTGCTTTGTCATGAGGAAGATGATGTCATACGGCCCTTTCATCTGGTCGGGAAGTATGGCGTTCACAGGTGTTGTGAAGTCCACAGTTCCCGAGATATGAGCTCCGTTTTTCTGCAGAGCCTCAACATGCTTCACATTACGGTTTACCAGTTCGACCGGGAATCCGTTTTTTGTAAGATACGCTCCGAGTATGGTGCCGAGCGAGCCGGCGCCGTAGATTGCACATTTCATTCCGCCTACCTCCAATCCCTTGCTGTTTTATGAGTCCTGAGGACCGTTATACCTGAAACCTAACATGGTTATGTCGTCGAACTGATCGGCACTTCCTACAAATTCATCCTGATCGGCCTTGACCCCCTGAAGCAGACCTTCCATAGAAGCATCCCTGTACATATTCAAAGCTTTCAGCATGCGCTCAAGGCCGTATTCCTCTTCGCTTAAGTTGATGGCATCCGGAATACCATCCGTGTAAACATACAGGCAGTCACCAGGGTCCAGATGCAGCATGTAGCTATTGTATGTCATGTCTTTCATCGCTCCGAGAGGAAGGCGGTGCTTATCCTTTAAGATCTCATATTCCCCGCCTTTTCTCATGATTGCCGGATACTCATGTCCTGCATTCAGGCACTTCATATCGCCTGTTTGCAGATCGATTATGCCCATCCATACGGTCACAAACATGTTAAGATTGTTACCTTCACAGAGCTGGTTATTTACCCTGAAAAATATATCTTCCGGTTCATATCCGGATTCGGCAAGTCCTCTGATCGCAGTCTTGCTTCGCATCATGAACAGTGCTGCAGGAACGCCCTTATCCGATACGTCGGCGATCACCAGAGCGATCCTGTCCGGTCCTACAAAGAAGAAATCGTAGAAGTCTCCGCCAACTTCCCTTGCAGGATCCATGGTAGCGAAAAGCTCAAACCCATTATGAGCGAATGTAAAATTCTTCGGAAGAGCCGCATCCTGTATGTTATGTGCCAGAAGAAGCTCCTGCTCCATACGCTTCTTGGCTGCATCAATGTATCCCTTCAGCACATCTACGGTAAGATTGATGTCATCTGACAGCGAAGCAAATTCGGATGAAGTATAGACGTCTACCTTCTCGTTCAGGTCACCGTCAGTGATCTTGTTAAGCGACTTGTTGACCCGCAGCAGGTTATCTACGACCATGTTCTGCACCAGCAGTGAAATCAGCACGTAGATAACAGTAAAGAATACTATGTCTGCCAGCATGATCTCGTAAGTCTGGATATCCCTGCCGTCATAGACTTCAAACATAGGCATCTGTGTAAATACAGTAAACCCTTCTTTTTATGGTTCTGGACAAGCAGAAAGAATCATTGCCGTATATATTTGCCTCAAAGAATTCCCCTGACTTATGAGCCAGTATCAGATCTTTTAAATCGTCATTAAAGTACTTGTCGAACTGGGTGCCTGCTATCAGCTCTTCGTTCTCATCGAGAACAGCAAACGTTCCATCCAGTCCTACATAATGAGTGTATTTATTTGTGTGTCCTCCCCGCTCACGTATCCACGCTACTGAGTTTCCTATATCTTGCGATGCAGATGCGAGGTAGACTTTTGCCTCCTGTAATGCAGCCGCTGTCTGCATGGAATAATTGAAGCTGAAGTTGATCATCATCACAAAGACTGTAACTCCGAACAGCCAGGTCTGGAACCTGTTTGATACAGGCACCTCTTCCGGAGGTATTGAGGTCAACGGGTTGTGAAGCTCTCCAAGGCTCTTCTTTATTGTGACAGAGCATAACATGAGTCCAAGGCCGCTGAAGAATATCATCGGCACAGAACATACCCTGACGACTGTGAACGCCATAAGCATGTCATCCCTGTGCGTCAGGAACACTACATACATATGGAAGGCTTCGATCACAGTGCCCATGAAGAAGGCATACGCGATCGAAGGCTTATTCCCTTTGAAAATGAATTTGCTGAGGAAGGCAGCAAAGAATCCGGCAAAACATGTAGAAATACTGCATGCAATAGTTGTATAGGCGCCGATATCAAAGTAAGTGCCTACGATGTAACGCTCTATTCCGCCTATCAGGCCTGCAATAATACCTGATACCGGATCGAAAAACAGTCCCGCAGCCATCGGCCCGAGGTCACGTACATTGAGCACCATGTCCCCGTAGTCGATACCGAAATGCGTGGAAAAGATTGAGATTATGCCGTAGAGGACGCCCAGCCCCAGCTTATCACCAATGCTGAGGTCCCGGTCTCTGATAGATTTCCACAGCAAAAAAGTCACTGCCACATAAGCAAGTGTGATCAATGACATTTTAACGACCATTTCAAGTGTTGCTCCAATCATTACCTAATTACGTCCCTGTCCTTTTTATTGCTCGAGGATACGGACTTCCCTGATAAAGAAGTCCGTGCCCTCAATTATATCTTTGTCGAAGCTGCCGCACTCAGGGCAGATCCCTTTGTTGACAACTATCGGGAATTCCGTCCCGCAGCTGCGGCAGCAGCCTATAGCCTTTATCCTTTCTATGATGAGCTCCGATCCCCTGAGAAAATCATAATCATCAGATATGACCTCGTATCCGTCCTGGAGAAACTCGGGTATCACGGATGTGGCCTCACCGACCTCGATCACTATAGCATCGACGTGATCGAGGCCGTTCTCTTCTACTACTTTCCCGACTTTATCTACAACACCGTAAAGAAGCGTTAGTTCATGCATCTGTAAGAACTCCTTTAGCGCTTGCTTGCGTCGCCTCTGCTGTTATCTTCCTTGATGAATTTCTTCACTGCGATCTTCATCTCGCGGTTTTTGCGATAATTCTCAACGTACTTCTGGCGGAAGCGGATCGAGTGGATCGGCTCATTGAACTTCTTGATAAGATGGATCGCGTCGAATTTGCATCTTGTTGTGCATACACCGCATCCGATGCATCTGTTCTGGTCGACCTTTGTAGCGCCGCATCCGAGGCAGCGGGCTGTTTCAGCCTTGAGCTGCTCCTCTGTGAAAGTGAGGCTCTCATTGCGCTTTGTGCCCACCTTGGATGAATCTACTTTAGGTATCTGACGCTTTATATTGTCCCAGCTGATGTGATTGAAGTCGAGATCGGACTTGTCGAGCGCCTTGTACTCTCTTTTGTCTCTTGCGAGAGTCAGGCTGTGGCCAGGCCATACAAAGCGGTTGATGGAGATCGAAGCTTCTTTGCCTGCCGCGATGGCATCGATGCAGAACTTCTGACCTGTGTAGATGTCACCACCTGCAAAGATATCAGGCTCGCTTGTCTGGTATGTCAGAGGATCTGCGATAACGAGTCCTCTCCTGTCTGTCTCAACATTTACGCCTGTAAGCAGCTTGCCCCAGTCAGGTCTCTGACCTATGCAGTACAGCACCGTCTGGCACCTTGCCTCTTCCGTAACACTGTCGTCAAACTTAGGGTCGAATCTGCCTTCCTCGTTCTTGACGCTCGTGCATTTACGGAACTTGATTTCCTTGACTCTTCCGTCCTTTGTTGTGGCGATCCCGGTCTGTCCCCAGCCGTCGTGGATTCTGATTCCGTCTTCTTTGCAGTATGCCTGGTCTTCTTCACCCATCGGCATCTCATCATAGGACTCGAGGCAGTAGAGGTCTACCTTCTTTGCGCCGTATCTCTTGGCTGTACGCGCTACATCAGCTCCGATGCTTCCGCCGCCGATGACCACTACATTGCCGCTGAGTTCTACGTCATTGCCGCGGTTGATGTCCTTCAGGAACTCAACACCTGCAACAACACCCTTTGCATCATCGCCCGGGATACCGAGCCTGCCGCAGTTCTGAAGTCCGATACCGAGGTAGAACGCCTCGAATCCCTGCTCGCGGAGCTCAGGAATGGTCACGTCGGTTCCGACTTCCACTCCGCACTTAAATTCCACTCCGAGCGCTCTCAGAACATCGATTTCCGCATCGACTACGTCCTTTTCAAGTCTGAATGCAGGAATGCCGTTGACGAGCATACCGCCCGGTCTCTTCTCCTTCTCAAATACAGTTACCTTATAACCACCTGCTGCGAGGTAGTAAGCGCAGGAGATACCGGCAGGACCGGATCCTATGACAGCGATCTTCTTATCGTGATCCCAGAGCTTTCTTGGAATAAATCTCTGTGAAGCTTCGATTTCTCTGTCAGCGATGAATCTCTTGACCTCGTCGATAGCGACAGCCTGATCGATCTCGCCTCTTGTGCACTCGTTCTCGCAGTTATGCGGGCAGATGCGTCCGCAGACTGCAGGCAGCGGATTCTCTTTCTTGATAAGCTCGAGGGCTTCCATGTACTTGCCCTGAGCTGCCAGTCTTATATATCCCTGAATAGCGATGTGTGCCGGGCATGTTGTCTTGCATGGCGATGTACCGGTCTCGACTACATTCTTTCTGTGGTCTCTGTAGTCGGCATCGTATCTTTCCGGACCCCACTCCTGCTCATCAGGGAGTTCTGTAGGGATCTGAACTATAGGTGTTTTCGAACAGATCTTCTGGCCGAGTTTCAGGGCATTGTTTGCGCATGTTTCTACGCACTGTCCGCATGCCACGCACTTTGATTCATCGATTTCTGCTACGTAGTTGCTGCGTACCATGTTAGGCGCTCCGTAGTATGTGGCGCTTCCGATAGCCATGCAGCTCTGTGGCTGGCAGTTGCAGATAGCGAATGAGATGCCGCTCTCGAGTGTTGTTATCTGATGTACGCAGCCCAGTGCCTCGGTCCTTTCGAGATGCTCATAGACCTGCTCCTTCGTGAGCTTCTCTCCGCGGCCGTGTCTGATCATGGTTTCAGCAAGCAGTCCCATGTATATGCACATTCCGTCTTCGAGATCTCCGGTTCCCTCGCCCATGATGCGGCGGACCCTGCGGCACTGACACGGCACTCTGCAGAAAGCACCTCCGAGTGTTGTCTCGATCAGTGTGCTGAGCCTGTCCATTGTCATGACCTTTGTGTCTGCAGGAAGTGCGCTTTCAACAGGAACGACTCTCATGATGCCTACGCCCATAGGCATCGATGCAGCGACCTGGCCATAGGATTCGAAAGCATGCCTCTGGAATAAGTATGAGATCTCAGGATGTGCTTCATTGTATTCTTTGCTTCTGGCCAGCTGGAACTCAAAGATTCCAGGTGCGAAAGGAACGAGCAGATAGATCTTTGCTCCGCCCTTTCCGAGCTTTACATCCATGAAATAAGCCTTATCTGCACATCCCTCAAGGATATGTTTGACCTTATCTGCAGGCATACCGGTTTTCTTTGCCAGACCTCTGGCAGTCGATGGCATTACCAGCTTCATTTCGCTCATTACAGTCAGCTCGTCATCTGTCAGCAAATAGTCAAGCAGCTGATACTCAGCGCACTCCGGAGTGATCTTCAGCTCACCCTTATTCGCCATCTCGGCAGCAAGCTTCAGAAGTTTTTCTTTTCTCTCTTCAGGTTTCATTTCCCTCTCCTCAATATCTGGAATACATTATTAATGCATACATAATTATTGTATCATACAGCACTAAAAAAGACTCGGAGATTTTGTCTTGCCGAGTCCCCTATTAATTGAGCAAATACCTGAAACGCATCAATAAACCTTTTCTATCTGGTCCATCCTGATACCATTCGCTTCACAGAAGCCCTCAAGATCTGACGGCGATTTTATCAGCATGATCTCATGCAGCTGACTGCTGTTTTTTTCTTTTGCGCACAGAACCTGTTCGCCGGTGCATATACTGCATCTGAGAACCGGTTCGTAATCGCCTTTCGGCATCTTCGGATATTCCTTTTGCTTTTTACTGAACAATCCCATAGCCGCCCTTCCGTTTCTATGCTCCGGACCATTTTAGCGTCCGTATTGTTTCACTGCCGTATGTCAGTTATATTATAAACCATTTTTGCCTTTGCTTTTCCTCATTTTTCGCGCGTATGTCAGCGCCTGCTTCAAAGCGGATTCCTTTTCTATGCCTGCGAGCCTAAGCTTATGGGCGTATGCTAAGATTTCGCTGAAATCCTCGCCCGGCTCGAGTCCGGCCTCTATTAGATCCCGCCCCATAACGTGAGGTTTCGCCATCGTTTCCTCGTACACTTTGAATCTTTCCAGCAGGAACTCCCTGTCGCCTGAAAAGGCATCCGTGCCTGAGAACACCGGTTTATCCGCCTCTGCAAACCAGATCAGATCTGCAGGCGCTGCAGCTGCATCGAACATCCTGTTGGTGGATTTCAGCACTGGTTTGGAATATGCCAGAACATTAGGTCTCATGTGGAGAGGCACCATGTTGGAGACATAATCCCTGATATCCTTCTCATTGGTAAGACGCCCGATGAACTCCTCCACGAGAGGCATCCCTTTAACCTCGTGCTCATAAGCGTGGATGCGTCCGTTCTTCACTTCAGTAGTAACGATTTTTCCGAGATCGTGTGTGAGCGCAAGAAGCATGAATCGATATGGCTCAGACACGCGGTCCCTGAACGCGGCTGCTCTGTCGATAACATCCATCGTATGTGTCCAGACATCGCCTTCAGGGTGGAAAACCGGATCCTGCTCCAGGCCAATAGTCTGTTTCAGTTCCGGGAACCAGACATCCAGCTGATTCATCTTACGGAGTGACTCAAAGAAGATGGACGGTTTGTCTGCTTTGAGGAGCGCTTTTTTGAGTTCCTCCTCAACACGCTCGCGTGAAAGAGTCGAAAGGTCAATTCCACGGCACAGTTCGATGGTATCAGGAGCTATCGCGAAGTTGAATCTCGCCGCGAACTGCGCTCCGCGCAGCACCCTAAGGGGGTCCTCGATGAAGGTATCCGGATCGATGTGCCTGATGACCCCTTCATCGAGGTCGCGGCGCCCGCCGAAATGATCGACTATCTCACCCGTAAGCACATCTTCCATCATCGAGTTGATCGTAAAATCACGGCGACTTGCTGCTTCTCGCGTTCCTATAAAAGGATCTACCTCTACATCAAAGTCCCGATGCCCGGTCCCGGTCGCGCGTTCGCGCCTCGGCATGGCTATATCGATGTCTTCGCCCTTCAGCGCAAAGACCCCAAAGCTCTTTCCGAAAGTCAGCGGCTCCCCTATCCTTCTGAGTATCCCGAGCAGCACATCCGGCTCCACTCCGTGCACTTCAATATCCACATCCTTATTGCTTATGCAGAGCAGTCTGTCGCGCACAAAGCCGCCGACATAGAATACCCTTCCGCCGGCTTTGCGCACATATTCTGCGATTTTTTCAGCTGTTGTGCTTCTCATCATGAAAACATTCTATCACTCTTCGTTGTCCGCATCACGGCTGCGGGATTCACCCCAGACCATGTCGTATATCAGCGGATCGCGTATAAGGTGCTTCCATGCTGTGTATGTTGCCTGTATGAAGCGCTCGTCAAGCTCTATCTCCTCTTCAATCATCGGGCAGGCATACGGCAGGTCGTAGTCATTGAACACCAGCTGCAGCGTACCATCTTCTTCGAGATGCGGAAGCAGCGGAAAGCTCCTGCACTGTATGGGTCTCATGTGCCTCGGGCAGTGCGGAGGCGTTTTGCATTTTACGAAATAGATCTTTCCGTGCCATGATCCCGGTAGCTCATATTCATCCGTGCTGAGGGAGTCCCAGGTAAGCCAGTCAGCGTGTCTGTCGTGTATCTTCTCCTCGCCCGGCAGCAGCATGATACCCATGTCCTCATCTGAATATGCCGCATTGCAGCAGGCGGCACCGCAAATCGTGCCGCAGTCGAAAGGTACAGGCGACACTCTGTCGAGAAGCCTGTATATCGCCTTATATGTACGCCTTCTTGTCGCACCTTTGATCATCTGTATCTCTCCGCCTGGTGTTCGATCTCCGCCTTTATCTGTCTCACCACACTGTCAGGCGCAACTACCCTCACATCACCGTCAATGCCCATGATCCAGCCGAAAAACTGCTTGCTGACCGCTACTGTTACCGTAGTGCGGAAGTGATCATTGTCTATAGGCGCGATTATTATGTCCTTGCCGAAACGGTCGATAAACACGCTTACCAGCCGGTTCTCCGCCTCGATAGTGACCTTCGTCTCATCGCCCGCGAACATTCCGAACAGTGTGTTGGTGTAGTGCGCAATATTGAACTTTCTGAACGCCTCATGACCTTCGCGCTTCTCGTCGAGGATCCCGATCTGGGTCATCTTGTCGACACGATAATGAATGATTGTCTCATGCTTCGAGTCATACGCGACGAGATAATACTTCTCATCGTCCCACATGAGAGCCCACGGGCTCAGCTTATACCACTTGCCGTCGTAGCGCGGTTCCATCTCCTTTTTAAGATTCCAGTCGAAGTACCTGAAGCGTATCTGTCTGTCTTCGCCGATGGCTGCATGTATCTTGTCCACGTTATAGTAAATACTCTCGTTCATGGTCTTCACGCGGCCGGATATTATAACCTGTCTGTGGAGCTGCGAGCCCTCATACTTGCTGACCAGCGACTCAAGCTTCTTGATAAGCTGGCCGGACTTCTTGTCCGTGATGAACTTGGCAGACTGCACCGAATCTACGAGGAGCTTGAGCTCCGGGAGCTCGAAGTCCCTGCTGCCAAGATAATAGTAATAGTTACGTCCGTCTTTCTCTGAAATTATGTCGAATCCGAACCTGCGCAGCTCGTCGAAATCCTGATACAGTGTTTTGCGGTCAGCATTTACACCGTCGGTCGCAAGTTTCGCGATTATTTCGGGCATCGTAAGCTTGTGTGTATCATCTGTCTCTCTTGAGAAAAGCTGCACGAGATACAGCATCTTGAGTTTCTGGTTTTCGCCTTTGCGCTCTGCCATGGCAATACTCCGTTATCTTTGATCTTCTTTGTTATTTCGCTATTCACGGTAAGTATACAACATATTTCGGGCTTCTAAAAAGAACTGCGGGGTTTTGAGGCCCCGCGGGTAACTGTTTTCTATTTCACTTTTATGAGTTTTTGTTTACTCCAAGGTGAATAATATCTTTTAACAGTTTTAATTTCCGCTGTTCTGTCATCATCGATTTTCTGATTTATCGCGTCAAAAGGGCGAGTATATGCCCGCCCTTTTAAAAGATTACAGTCTTCACAATTTTATCAATGCACTATTTTACTTTACAGTTACCTTTATGGTCTTGCAGAGTCCATTCTGTGCAAATACGTAGATCTTGCACGTTCCCTTCTTCTTAGCAGTGATCTTGCCGTTCTTGCTGACTTTTGCCACCTTAGGGTTTGATGACTCATAGCGTAGGCTGACATGCTTCTTTACGTTCTTGCCGGCCGCCTTTGCGCCAAGCTTAAAGGTTTTGCCCTTCTTAAGAGTTACCTTACTATTTTTAGCCTTTGTGGTGACCTTGGTGTAATTGCGCACCTTGCCTCCCTTTGTGGCTACGTGAATAATCTTAGAAGTTGAAATAACCTTATTGTTGCTGCCTATAGCTACCACTATGAACTTGTAATATGTCCCTTTCTTAAGCTTCTTGCCGGCTGCCTTTTTGATTGTCTTGCTGCTGCCCTTCACTGTTGCCAGTTTCTTTGGCTTGTTTGACTTTCCGCACCTGTTTCCGTAGATGACATACTTCTTAGCGCCTTTGACCTTCTTCCATGTCAGCTTAATGCTTGTCTTTGTCTGCTTTGTCGACTTTAGCATCAAAGGCGCGAATTCTGCACCTTTCGGGTCGCTGTCGCTCTTCAGACTCTTTATAGCTTTTTCAGCAGCTGCAGCTGCAGCTCCTTTACCGATCGGAGTACCATCTGCTCCCTTTTCTTCTGTAACGGTGTCAGCATTCTGATTACTGCCCTGCTGGCCGTCTGATATCTTGCCTACCTGAACTTCTACACTCCTCAGAGTAGAAAAGTCGCTTGACTTGGATACCTGTATCGTATATTTTCCTGCTGACTCTGCCTTGAAGTTTGTTCCAACCCGCTGACCGGCTTCATAATACAGCAGCGTTTCATTCATCAACTCCTGCCCGTCTTTTAACACCCTCACAAAAATACGATTCGGTGCACCTTCTATCAGGATACCGCTGATATATGTAAATATATATACATCGGAATCTGCAGTTATACTTATGGTATCCCCAACGTTATATGAAGCACCATTGTCCGGGGATAATATATATAAGCTGGAATCCTGCCTCGGCTTCCTTTGTATCACGGTATCCGCTATTGATATTTCATTCTTGCCTGCTGAATCACTGAACACCTTACCGCATTCGCTGCAGAACCAATACTCCGAATTGCCCTCTTCATCTTCTGTCGAATCCTTAGCCTCTATTCTGGTCAGATTGTGCCCGCCGGAGCATGTACCCGGTGCACTTACAACCACATAAGTCTCACCGTTGTACTTTAGCGGTGGGATTGTGCGTACATCGGATGCACTGTGTCCTGCCTTAACAAGTATAGGTGCTTCAAATTTTATATTATTGACTGCTGAATCGTTGCCCTGAAGAGTGGCCTTGCCTGCACCTGAAATCCTGATAATGCCTTCACTGTCATCTTCAGCGCATATTGCTATGCCTGCTTTTTCACCGTTAGCGCCAACAGCTTTTGCATTAAGAGTACCGCCTATGTCTGCGCTTCCGCCGTATGAGAGCATCACACAGTAACTCGTCGCCTCACAGTCCGTAGAAGCGTTCAGCACGGCACTGCCCTTGCTTCCGACAGTAAGACTTTCTGTCTTGATACCGTAGCCTGTCACGCATGCTTTTTTACCGCTCACCATGAAGAAATGTGTTTCAACGCCGACCTTGAGTTTGCCGTTTACATTAACTGCTCCGTCTGCAACTATTCCGTTTGCGTTATTACTATTTGTTTCTTTGATATCAAGCGATGCTCCTTCAGCAACGGTTACATTTCTTGCGCAATAAACAGCAGTACCTATGCTTGAGCTGTCTATGGAAAGACTTCCGGTTCCATCAAACTCAATGGATCCACACGAGCAGATGCCATCAACACCACTATATGAATATGATGCATCATAATTACTGTCGCCATCATCCTGCTCAACAAGAGTTACATTGTTGATCTTATTGGTACCGGTCAGCTTTATCTTAAATGTATCAACAGTATGGTTATTGATAACGCCGGAGAACGTTCCCCACTCCGGATAATCGGCTCCTGAACCTTTCATGAGTTTTAACGACTCTGATCCTTTAGGCGGAGCAACAGGCCCTTCTGATTCAATTGCCGATGTCAGAGTCGCATTTTCAAGGTATAGCGTATTAGATGCTTTATCATATGAAACCTTGCCTGTAATACCATCTCCGGTTATTGAGGAAGAGTTTTTGTCACTCACATGCACGCCGCCTACATAGAGATCATAATATTCTGTTATTCCTTTACAAATAACCTTGCAGTTTGCAAGCACATCCCCGGTTTGGTTATCAACAAGACTGACCGTAGTAGTACCGTTCTTTCTGGCTTCCAGTCTTAAAGTATTATAACCAGAGCTGCAAATACTTTGACTGAATGCTGCAACGGACTCATCTGAAATTACCCAGTCTGCCTCCGGTAATTCACTGCCATATGCTCCTATCCAGTAATATTTGTTTTCCTCGGTTATAGTGATCTCAGATGAGCTTGCCATTATAGGTGTATCGTCGAAATTACAGTACCCGACATCAAAGACAGCATTTTCGTCCTCAACTTTGCTCTGGATCAAAAATGTATATACTGTGCCGGCATTCAGGCTGGCAGTAAAATTGAAGACGCCGGGATCCTCATAGTCAGAATCTCTGCCCTCTTCATAACTAAGCGTTTCAGTATCGCCTATTCCCTCATACAGCTTTCCCCTGACTTCTGCTGCAGTTCCGGCACAAAAGAACTTGTAATTACCGCTTTTTGAAGGCCTGACCTGGTAAACTGTCTTGAAGTTATTAGCCTGTGAAAGTGTGCACTTTACCGGTTTTCCCTCATTTATAATAACTGCGTTTTCAGAATTGACAGGTGCATCTGAATATTCAGCCGCAAAAGCACAGACTGCAAAAAGAGAAACCATCATTGCAAACACTGTAATGATCAGAGCTGATCTTAGATATTTTCTTCTCATCTTCATACCCCCCGGTTTTCTGATCTCTTAACTTTTCAAAGCAGATCGTTATAAATAATCTTATCTATTTGATCAGGCCTGCTTTTTTTGCCTCATCTATGATTTTCGGAAAGTCTGCGAGCGAAACCTCTACATCATGGTTCTTCACAAATCCCATGAATTCTCCGATCGTGATCTTCTGATCGGCAAGAATCCCGTCTACTTCTTTCTTCAGTTCAGGGTCAGTATCATACTGCTTGATTAACTCTTCTACCGTTGCCATTTCATTCTCCTTTCATTATATGTTCCAATAATCCTTCGCATCCTTCTTTCACATCACGCCAGGTGGCATCGAAGTCACCTGTATACCAGGGGTCAGCGACCTCGCCGCCTGCCCTGTCCGTATAATCAAGCAGGAGGCTGACTTTTCCGTCGGGATCGCCTCCCGTGATTCTGTTTATGTTACGTATATTATTATAATCCATGCAGATGATCATGTCGAAGCGTTCATAGTCGCTTTTTGTCATCTGCCTCGCCCTGTGGTCTCCGCAAGCTACGCCCTTTTCTGCAAGCTTCCTCCTTGCAGGCGGGTAAACAGGATTGCCGATCTCCTCGCGGCTGGTAGCCGCTGAGTCGATCATGAAAGCGTCAGCGATACCTCTCCTGAGCACCATATCCTTGAGCACGTACTCAGCCATAGGGCTCCGGCAAATATTACCATGGCAGATAAACAGCAGTTTTATCATATCGTGGTTTATCCTCGTTTTCTTTATTGTTCCGCGATGCCTCGTACTGTACTCAGCAAAACATCGATTTCCTCTTCTGTATTGTACACACCCAGGCTGACGCGGACCATGCCGGGCGTGGAAGCGTTTCCTTCTTCCTCTTCAACCGTATTCGGAAGCCCGAGAAGCCGGAATACATACGGCTGCGCGCCGAAGGTCCCCTTTCCCACGTCGATTCCCGCTGTGTCTGCCAGGCCGGAGGCGACGTCGGTGTAGTTCACATCGTCGATATTAAAAGTGACGATCCCGATTTTGTCGCTGATATTCTCTGTGTCACCGTATACCGTGACGCCATCGATCGCGAGGAGTCCGTCTATCGCCTTTCTGAGCAGAATCTGCTCGTGTTCCTGAATACTGTCGTACCCTGTTTTTTCCAGGATTTTGATCGCCTTTACCATCGCAACGATGCCTGTATAATTGAGAGACCCGGCCTCGTAAAGACTGGGGGCGGACAGATACGTCTCCTCTTTGTCATAAACTTCCTGTACAATACCGGCTCCGTAGAACTCGGGAATGTGGGAGTCAAGTTCCGATTTTAACCCTACTACCGCGCCGCCGCCATAAGGGGCGTACATCTTATGCGCGGAAAAAACGAAAAAGTCGATGTTTTCCTCCGGGGTATCTCCCATCATGGAAAAAGCGCGGTGAGGTACGATCTGCGCGCCGTCCACGATGATCAGGGCATCGTGTTCATGAGCCATACGGGCAAGTGTATGGACGTCATTGACGTATCCCGTCACATTGGATGCGGCGGTAATGGAAACGTATTTGACCGGGTATTCGTCCAGCAGCCGTTCCATTTCATCAAGCCGCAGCCGTCCGTTTTCATCAACCTCGGCATAAATGGTATTGCCCCTGTTTCGCCAGGGCAGATCATTCGCATAATGCTCCATACGCGAGGAAAGAACCATATCGTTCTCATCGGTGACCAGGGCGGAAGAGAGCTTGTTCAGCCCGTCCGTCGTGTTCGAGCAGAAAAACGCCGTGTACAGTTCGGGATCGGCGTGGACGAAATCCAAAACCGTTTGCCGGGCTTCTTCATAAAACTCGGTGACAGCAGCCGATTTCTGTCCTTTTCCCTGACCGACGTACGCATATGTGCCGAGTTTTTCAACAACCTCTTCACTGACATCCTTAAAGGCAGGCGTTGTGGCTGCGTTGTCAAAGCAGATGGCGGTGACTTCCGTTCCGTCGGCGAGCTTCACAAGGGAATCCACCCCATAGACTTCCTCGCGCATGGTTTCCATGGAATAATCTTTTTCCGGTTTCGTAGACGCGGGCGTTCCGCATTCAGTCAGGCACAGCATCAAGCAACCAATCGCGATGACACAAGCAAGTCTTTTCAAAGCGGCCCCTCCTTTCATCAGTTCATAATAAGAAAAGTATTTTTTCATTCCTTACCTGATTGTCCTATTTTTTTCTGATGATCTTCACGGCAGTTCCGTAAGCGAAAACCTCCGCTGCACTGTCCATCACCTGTGATGTACCGTATCTGACTCCGATGACCGCGTCTGCTCCGAGATTCACGGCTTCATCTACCATGCGCTTTGTAGCTATCTGCCTGGCTTCTGCCAGCATATCTGTGTAGCCGACGATCTCTCCGCCAATGATGGTCTTCATGCCTGCCATCAAGTCTCTTCCGATATTCTTGCTCTGCACTATCGTGCCGTTAGCCAGTCCCAGCACTTCGAACTCTTCGCCAGGAATATAGTCAATAGTTAATAGAATCATATGTCTCTCCCGTCCCTACTTCACCCCGTCGCTGTACCGGAGCTGCGTTACTGTCTGGAATCATCGCCCATGACGCTGATTATGTGGTCAAAATTTGTTCCGCTTATCTCGTACGCGCCTGCGATACCGGACAGAGCTTCCCTGTCCGCACGCTTACAGAACTTCAGCATACGCTCAGCCTGCCCCGCGCACTCCTCTCCGTCCTTATAACAGGTCCCTTTCCCGGGAATGAAGCTGACCGGCCACTGCCTGAAAGTATCCGGATCCGCATAGATATCAATGTATTTTCCATGGAAGCTTATATCGAACCAGTCTGTACCGAATGAATAAGCTCCTCCTTCAAGGTTATTGTCCTTAAAAAAGCATTCTCTGGCGAAGTAGCAGTTATCTGTTCCGCTGAACCCTATCTTCACATACTTGTCTTTTCTCGTAGTGAACCAGGCTCCTTCGCTTCTGATTTTTTCGATCATCCCTCTTTTCATTGCTTCTTTTTTGCTGTTCATGTCACCACTCCCCTTTGAATGCTCAGTGATCACTTTGTGTGTATTTTACCATACTGTGAGCCCTTGAATATATGCTATACTTCGACTAACAGGAGGTGAACGATTATGCTTAACAAGTTCTGCAAGAAACCCCTATATGAAGTAACAAGAACTATGGCTAACGTGGCTATGGGCGCTGAGAAGGCGGACATGGTCATCAGAAACGCCAGACTGGTAAATGTATGCACCGCCGAGATCCAGGAAGGGATCGACGTGGCTATCGCCGAAGGCCGTATTGCCCTCGTAGGCGATGCCTCACACTGTATCGGTGACAACACAAAGATAATTGACGCAGCGGGCCAGTACATCGCCCCGGGATTCATGGACGCGCATATACATGTAGAGTCCGCCATGATCACCGTCAGGGAATACGCACGCGCCGTTGTTCCGCACGGAACTACCGGCATTTTTATGGATCCACATGAGATATGCAATGTCTGCGGACCTGAAGGCGTAAAGGCAATGATAGATGACGGAATGGCGGTCCCTCTTAAAGCGATGGCAAACGTCCCTTCATGTGTTCCTGCTGTTGCCGGATTCGAAGACACAGGCTCACATATCGGACCTGAGGAAGTCCGGGAGATGATGACCTGGGACGGCATCATGGGTCTTGGAGAGATGATGAACTTCCCGGGAGTGATCTACGGAGATCCAAACGTCCACGGAGAGCTTGCCGAGACGCTCAAGGCCGATCAGGTAATAACCGGCCACTACTCAGTGCCTGAGACCGGCCCGGGACTCAACGCTTTTATCGCTTCGGGTGTAAGATGCTGCCATGAGTCGACACGCGCTGAAGACGTGCTCGAAAAGATGCGTCACGGAATGTACGCTCTGATGCGTTACGGCAGCGCATGGCATGACATGCCGGTAATAATCCGCGCAATACTCGATAACAACGTAGAAGACCGCTTTGCCTGCCTCATCTCAGATGATACCCATCCTGATACACTCATAAGTGACGGACACCTCGACCACATCGTGCGCTGCGCTGTGAAGGAAGGTCTCGATCCTATAAAGGCGATCCAGTATGTAACCATCAACCCGGCTACCTGCTTCCGCATGGATCATGAGATGGGAAGTATCACCCCTGGCAAATGCGCTGACATCGTATTCTTCGATGATCTGAATGATATCCGGATCACCCGCACGATTATCGACGGAGATATCGTTGCTGAGAACGGCAAGATGACAGTAGATATCGGGCAGTCAAACTTCCCGGATTCAGTCTACAACACTATGCACGTCGGATACGATATAACACCTGACAGCTTTAAGATCGCAGCGCCTGAGGGTGCCGGAAACAGTGTGAAGACGCGTATTATTGAGATCATACCTAACCGTGTCGGTAACTATGAAAGGATAGTCGATCTGGAAGTAAAGGATGGATTCGTCGAAGCCGACGCAAGCCGGGATATCATGAAGATGGCTGTGTTTGAACGCCATCACGAGACAGGCACCAAAGGATGCGGATTCCTTAAGGGATTCGGATTCAGGAAAGGTGCGATGGCACAGACTGTTTCACACGATGCGCACAACCTGCTCGTAGCCGGAACCAACGATGAAGACATGGCTCTCGCTGCTAATACCCTCGTTGAATGCGGAGGCGGAATGTGCGCTGTTGCGGACGGAAAAGTGCTGGCGCTCGTACCTCTCCCGATCGCAGGACTTATGAATGACCAGCCTGTAGAAGAGGTGGCAGACCTCATCAGCAAGCTCGACGCAGCATGGAAAGAGATGGGATGTATTATCAACTCGCCGTATATGACGATGGCGCTGATCCCTCTGGCCTGCCTGCCTGAGCTGAGGCTTACCAACCGCGGCCTCGTCGACTGCAGGACATTCCAGTTCGTCGACCTGTTTGTTGAACAGTCATAAAACGAGACAACTGAAGAGCTCCGGAGCACATGCCCCGGAGCTCTTTAAGTTTTGTTAATTGCTGTTAAACTAATTCTCTACTGCACCTGCTCCCTGATTTCCTCAGTTACCAGGTCTCTCTGGTATATATCAGTCAGGACCCCGAAGTACGAGAATATCGTGCAGCTCTCAAATTCTTCATCCCTGACTGTCAGCTGATCTTCAGTAATAACACGCAGCTTGTTTCCGTATGTGTCTGTTTTTATAAGATTACCCTCTTCATCATAGAAGTCGAACATGAACTCGATCGTATCTCCTGTTTCCAGCTGTTCAAGTCCTTTCTTCATGAAGAACGACACTTTCTCATCGTCCTTACTGTATCCTGTCACCCAGCCTGTCGCTCCATCAGCAGTATCATCCTGTGTAGGATCCCATTCTATGTGAAGTGTAATGTTTTCAGTACCATTAAGCTTCGCTTTTACCGTTCCGCGGTAGATGACACCGTCTTCGGTGATCTGCGGTTCTTCTGCCTCATAGCATACTACATGTCCGTTAATACGCGCCCATATCCCATCCATGCTCACGATAGGATGGCCCTTTGCATCCGCATCGGAGAAGTGCTCCTGCCCGATGTACATCAGGCCTTCATCAGTTACGAGATACGCGGATATCTTGCAGTCAAGTATGGTATCCCATGTCTTTTCAGGCAGTTCAGGCAGGTATCCTTCCTCGACCTCTTTGACAGGTATGTCTATGAACACCTTTGTAGTATCGTAGTCCTCGAAACCCTCGATGTACCACTCCTCGTCACTGTAGTCTTTCGTCAGTGGTATTCCGAAGAAATTATCATCTGAAGTGGCTTTCTTTTGCTGTGACCCCATAATGCTGCAGAACCTGTCGAAGAAATTCTGCTCAGCCTTATAGTTGACCGCTTTCAGTTCTTCATATTCATACTTGTACATGGACAGATCCTTGTATGGAAAATCTGTCGCCAGGCCGTTTATGCCATCGGCGGAATCACTGTTGCGGTATACAACGCATGCTTTGGCAGTATCAGCGATCCTGTCAAGTTCCTCGTCAGTCGTCACTTGCTGATTATAGTCAGCTTTTTTAAGATTCGTCAGGTAACTGACCAGATCGACCTGCTCCTCGTCAGCGAACTGGTATGAACCTGCACGGGCCGCAGACATGTTGGCGTATACAGAAGGTTTATCCGCTATTACATCCGTTGCTTTTTCGTAAAAGTCCGTAAGCTGTTCATATACCGGTTTCACCAGTGTCAGGTCTACAAGTGACAGCGTGCAGGAGTGATCAGCCTCACCGCTATTCCTCGCTCGCTGGGACTGATCGTATGAACTTATCAGGGACTTCGCGAATTCCTCAGTACTCAGCGTCGGATCTTCTGCCAGTTTGCCGAACGCAGCTGCGTAGAACCAGCCTGTTCCAGGCTCGGTCTCTTCAGACGCGAGATAGTAATCTGCGTAAGGCTCAAACGCGTTAGCATATTCTACGTTCTGCATCAGGCATGCGTCAAAGCCTATCACATCGAATTTCATGCCTGCTTTTTTTATGGCATCTATTATCTCCGATGCCTTCATTGTCGTTTCGTCCTCTGCCGCGCGGTCATTAAGGCTATCAACGCCGTATCCGCTGGCGAAGCCGCCGCCGTGATCCCACATCACCAGCATGTATCTGTCGGCAGGATAGTTTTCCTTTGCCCATTTGATGAAGTCCGTGAGACTCTCCGGTTCTGACATACATGTCTTGCTGTCAAGTGTCCCGGCAGTCTCGAGCTTACCTCCGCTGATAAGATATCTGCCTACAGTGGCGTCTTCCATACCGGATGTGAACCATCTGACTGAACCACCCGCCTGCACCACAAAGTCGACGCCCTCGCCCTTTGCAGTTGCATCCTTCATCTGCTTTATATTGATCGAAGCCATACCTCTGTCGTCCTCGAGGTTGGAGCCGATTATGTACTCCATGACCACGACCTTCTTTACGTCAGAATGATCAGGGAAGAAATAATCTCTCGTGCGCTGCTTTTCAAGTATAGCTTCGTAGTCAGCTCCAAGGGTAACATCACGTCCTACGATCTCATCGCTGTCCCTGACGTTCTCAAGATCTTTGCTGATCTCACTTACCATATACTTTACCACCGGCCTGAACGGATGGACGATCGTAGTTATTATGAAGCATCCAATGATCAGCGCGGCCAGTTCGGCTGCGGAAACAGCAATCACTCCGATCTTTCTGACTCTGCTTGCTGCCGGGCTGAGTTCTCTTTCAGGTTTGAACTCAGGCTTGCCCAGATAAACATTCTTTTTTCCGAATCCCAGTATAAACAGGAAGATTATCGGCATAAGGATGAGTCCCAGCGCGAACAGCCTGCCTTTTCCGAACTGTTTCGCAAGTCTCGAATAGAGCCTTATCAGAAAAACCCCGTACACAACAAGCGCTACCATGCTCATTATGATGGAGTACATGTTGTTCATTCCAAGATACCTGGATGTCAGGAACATGGCAATGGTTATCACTGCCGGTCTCCAGAACGATCTCATACTGCGGAAGAGATCCGTAGACATCTCCATATCTCCCAGGATCGGGATAATGGCAAAGTACTTCCTCTTTTCCATCTTTCCGAGGATCCTGTAATAACATATTATCTGGATGATCATAGGTATCGTCCAGACAGCCGGCTCTCTGAAAAGATATGTGAATAACATAAGTAAACTTTCCTCCTGTTTATTTGATCTTATCCACTAATTTTTGCTTTTCTTCGCGCAAATAGTTTTTAACACCGGTGTTTTTAACTTCACTGCCCTTGACTATATCCTTGACAGCGCTGTACTTGTCGGCGACCGAAACCACCACACCCTCAATGGAATTAGGAGCCTCGCTTTCTCCGGCCGGCCACATATGCCTCTCGATGATATCCTCAGTCTTTTCAGGCATTTCACCCACAATTCCTCTGGCAACTTCCACCGAATCCTTAGGGTGTTCTCTGCTGCATTCCTTTGCAGAAGAGAACTTTTCGCTTCGGCCGAGTATGCCGAGATCGTGGCAAAGCGCGCCAACAACAACCGCAGGTATGCTTACCTTTATATTGAGTTTTCTGAGTGCATAGCAAATCATCACACTCGAAAAAGCTACTCTGAATGTATGCTCTCCGACCGTAGACCACTGGTGGTGCGTCTGTTCAAAAGCCTTTTTCATCTCTTCCGACTTCAGTACATCATTTCCGTAAAGCATCAGATCGTCCTTGATCCGTTCCTTGCGGTTTTCACGCTTTTCCCTTATTTGCCTGTGTATGGTGCTTTCGTAATACGGTGTTCGCATTTTTTACTGTAAATACCTCTTTCTACATCAACGGTGATATCATCTTGGCCAGCCCGCCTATCAGCTTATACGAGAACTTCTCGTTCTTTATGCTTTCTGAAGTGACTGTCCTGCACTTTTTCAGAGTCTCCTGAAAATCTTTCTCTATATCTGCGATGCAGTCTGTTTTATACATGTATGTAGCGCACTCAAAGTGATGGTACAGGCTTCTATAGTCGAGATTGATCGTTCCGACCACTGCCTTGATATCGTCACTGACGAATACCTTTGCGTGCACAAAGCCCGGAGTGTATTCGTATATCTTTACGCCTGCCTTATGAAGTGAAAGGTAATGTGTCTTGGCAAGTGAGTATGCGACCTTTTTGTCCGGAATACCCGGCAGTATCAGCTTCACATCTACCCCGCGCTGAGCAGCGAAGCACAGAGCAGTTTCGAGTTCACCGTCAAGGATCAGATAAGGAGACATTATGTGTACATAATCAGTTGCGCGGTTCAGTATATCCATATACACAGCCTCACCCGCTTTGTACTCATCCAGCGGGCAGTCGCAGTACGGCATCACATATCCCTTCGCATCCTCCTCACATGAAGGAAGCGACAGCCATTTTTCGTAGTCAGCTTCTATGTCTGCATTTTTCGTTTCAGGCTTCATGTTCCACATCTGCAGGAACATCAGTGTGAAGCTCCTGGCTGCCGGACCTTTGAGCATCACTGCCGTGTCTTTCCAGTGGCCGAATCTCTCTATGCGGTTGATGTATTCATCCGCCAGATTTACTCCGCCGTTGAAGGCTACCTTTCCGTCTATCACAAGGATCTTCCGGTGATCGCGGTAATTATAGTGTGAGGATACTATCGGCACGATCGGCGAGAACGCCTGTGCATGTATGCCCTTAGCCCGAAGAAGCTTGAAATAATCGGCCGGCAGCGTTGACATCTCGCACATGCCGTCGTACATCACGCGGACTTCAACCCCCGCTTCCACTTTGCGGGTCAGCACATCAAGTATACGTCCCCACATGTAACCTTCTTCAACGATGAAGTACTCCATGAAAATGTATTTCTCGGCTTTTTCAAGCTCCCTCAGCATGGCCTCGAATTTCTTTTCACCGAGCGGAAAATATGTTACCTGTGTTTTATCAAATACAGGGAAGCAGCCTGTATGATTGAGATACTTGCTTATGTCGTCTGTTCCGGAGCCGTCATGCTCGATCTCTTTTATTACATTTTCAGGCTGACTGAGCGCTGTGCGGGTATTATCGATCTGTTTTTTTACAAACTCAGTCTCCATGCGATGCCCTACATTCAGCTGTGTCCACAGAAGCATCGCAGCGCCCGGCAAAGGCAGCAGAGATATGATGAGCATCCAGGTGAGTTTAGCGGAAGAATCCATGCTGTTGTTGAAAAGAAAGATTATCATCACCAGTGTGAACACCCACTGGATATTCAGAAGCATTGGCAGGTCTTTAGTGAACTTCAGATATGCCATCACAAGAATGGCGATCTGCAGCACAAGCAGCACTGCGATTATAAAGAATCTGCTGAATAACAGACGAAGGATTCCCTTCCTTACCGGCTTAGCCAGACTTACGATTTTTTCTTCTTCCATGATTCTGACCTTTTTGTCTATATCGATTCCTGGTAATTGTTAACAACTACCATATTATTTTACTAGATTAAGAATGTAATAATCCATAATTTGGTCTGTTATAATATCGTTTTGATCTTATCAATCATTCTGTCAAGATCCGTTCTTTGTTCCAGCTCCGTTGCCAGTCCTATCGCCTGTGTCACGTTATCCGTTATAAGGCCATCAACCTTTGTGCACAGAAAATGTTTCTGGGAGCCTTTCTCGTTGGCAGTCCAGACCAGCGCTTTCTTTCCTTCCTCATGTATCGCATCTATTGCATCAGCAGTAGCAGATTCTTCCTCTAGACCTATGTAATCGCAATTGAGAGCAGCTGTTTTACCGAATGAAGCAAACGTAAGGAATCCTGTCTGCATCTCAGGGTAATTAGTCTCTATGTAATCTATAAGATCATACTTCAAAGAAATCAGTACCGTCTCATCTTCCATCTGATATTGTTTGACAAGTTTCACTGCATCATCGGCCATTTTTTTATCTGCCGTGTTCCCCTTGAGCTCGGTGAACAGTACCATTCTGCCTTTGCTGGAGATCAGCATCTCCTCAAACGTCGGTACGGGCTCACCATCTATGGACAGCTTTTTCACTTCCCGGAGAGTCATCTCTTCAGGCTTTCTGCTGTCTCCGGCTACCCGTTTGAATGTACCGTCATGATTCAGCACGTAGTATCCGTCTTTAGTTCTCTGTATATCTATCTCGCTGCCATATGCGCCTGCAGCCCATGCCGTCTCAAGCCCCGATAAAGTGTTCTCTCGGCCCTCATTGCCTCCGCCGCGGTGAGCAATCACTTTTACATCAGTTTCAAGAGGAAAGAACTGATCAAATCTGACATACATTACACATACCGCTGCTGCCACTCCGATCAGCAATACAATACCTGCCAGTTTATAACTGACCGGTTTTTCTCTTTTAATTTCACCGTATTCATATTCACTCCCCTGCTTATATGAATAATACAGCTGGGTCATTTTCATTATGTACATCGGGATCCCGAAGAGGTCCGCGAGTACAGATACGATCGTTCCGGCAGATACAAATAATATGGTAAGCAGGCGGCTCAGCAGACCTGCAGGGAGCAGTGTTATAAGCTTGAGAGGAAGAAACAGACACACTATAGCGATTCCTGTAAGTGATCCCGCTATCAGAAAGATGAATACTGCATTCTGCTTTAAATAATCTTTCCAGTTAGCCTTGATAATACTCCTTGACTGCCGGCTTGCTTCACCGATCTTAAGATCATCTATGACCACACCGTGAAGTATGAACAGATTCGCGACTCCCAAAGCCAGGAAGAAAAGAACCGCCAGTCCTGCCAGAGCTGAATAGAGCACGGAGCTCTCAATGACCGATGAGATAAACGTCGGTATGTACAGTTTCTCTGTCGCTGATATCGAGATCCCGATTCCCAGTATAGGTGCGATCAGAGCGATATAGAGCACAACAAGCAGTCCTTCAATGTTGATCAGCTTTCTGATCGAGAAGAATCCTTCTTTTACGCTTTCCTCCAGGGAGACCTTATTCCCGGTGATCAGATTTCTGCTCAGAACTATCTTGGAATTCAGGTCAAATGCAACATATACGAAGAGTGACACGAGTCCAAGCAGCAGGATACGAATTCCCTGCCAGGTCGTAAAAAGGAATTTCCAGTCACCCGAGGTTACAGCCACCCTTCCGCTGCTCCTTAGCAACGCCTGGAATATCCTGCCCAGCAAAAATAGCCAGATGCAAATAAGCGCCTTTGTAAAAACCTGATAATTCAATATGTCAGGCATCGCCTGTATATACGGCCTGAGTTTTTCTTTTATTTGAGCACGGCTAAACATTTTGCAAAAATCACCACCCTACCGAAGCAGACATATATAAAAAAAGGGAAAAGAACCACTGCTTCCGGCGGTTCTTTTGTTCAGGAACGATCTAGCCTCTCTTTCTTTCAAGTACATATCTGAACCAGGCCGCGAACTCAGAACCGAGTCTCCCTACGAGTTCTCCGGCCTCTTTTGGTTTCGCAGATGCAGCATACAGGCACTGCTGCGCAACCTGATACTTCCTGGCAACTGTCATCCGGGCAAGCTCCTCATCCGTATACCTTACGAGATCAGACATCTCCTCCTGTGCACGGAAGAAACGTATGAAAGCTTCAGCAGTTTCGCGTCCCACGATCGGTTCGATAAGTGCGAAGTCATTGTCCGAGCTGTCGAGTACGCGAGATACCATCTCCCAGCGGCGCGGATCGGCGTATCCCTCCGAGCCTGTATACACCGTTCTGAGGTAAAGATCATTGTTCGCCAGGAATTCCATTACATATGGATTGATTCTCTTTCTGACAGCCCACGGCATCCAGTTCTCAACGGTCGTTCTGATATATATGTGCGCGAACCTTCCGAACAGCGGCTCGGCAAGATCATGAGCAACGCTTGATTCATTGCGGTCGTTACCGGCTGCTACTATGCGCGCGTTTTCAGGAAGCGGCCAGCGGTTGTTTACGAAGCGCTCCAGCACGATCTTGAATATAACGGCCTGTGTCTGCTTTGTAGCATTTGTAAGCTCATCGAAAAACAGAATATGAAGTTCGCCGTCCTCGCACAGGCGCTCCAGCTTTACGAGCCATACCGGTTTTATGTCAATGATCTGATCTGTTGTCTCATTGTAGACTGCGCGGCCGTTGATCGTCTCAGGCGTTTCATTCACGAGCTCTATATCGAGCACCTGAGGATCTATCTCCTTTACACGGTCACTCTTTCCGTCTCCTGTCAGACCATGGATAAATACCGGGATGTCTGCCCTTACGAATGCGCGTATCAGATCAAGCTCGTTATGCTCATCTATATGATACGAAGTTACGGAACCGGAAGAAGCGGTCTCTTTATCGTCCTCAGCAAGAAGCTCTTCAATAAAGGCATCGCCAAGATATGCATTTGCATTTTCGCGGCTCAGTCCGGCAAACAGAGCTCTGCCGCAGACCAGCAGCTTGTTGATTTCATCGTAATACCAGCGTATCGGCCTCACTTCGAGAAAGATCTCTTCAGCTGAGTTGGCAACACTTCCGTCGGAAAGCTGCACGTATCCGCTGGATGTTTCCTCAGTAACAGGGATCCTGACGATCTGTTTGGCGCCGAGCCTGTAGACATCTCTCTTTTCCCCGGCGACAGTATAACTCATTCCCGTTTTTCTCAGACTGCCGTCCCGGTACTGCTGTTCCGCCATTTCGCGCATCGAAGTCTCGAGTACTGTATAAGGGAATGATCCCAGCTCCACTGTAACAACATCTCCTATTTCACGTGGATGTCTGAGAAGCTTCTCATCTCCGGGCTCCAGAAGAAGTGCCGGCCTTACAGCGCATATGCTGTACCTGTGATCGCGGCCGAACCTGTCAACGCAGTCCTCACCTGAAAGAAAATAATTTACGCAGTTTTCACTGATTGTGAATCCATCATCAGGCATCGTGGCCAGAACGAAATCACTTGCCTGCGCCATGGTTCCGACTGTTCTAAAGAGCGGCAGTGCGTTTTCGAAAAGCTGCCTATGTGATAAGAAAATCGACTTCATATTTGTTTATCTCCTCAGGTTTTTTAACGTATATAACTTTACCGCCGGGCGGATCCACCGGCATGTCGCTGTACACGAGCCAGATAGCGTCGCATCTTGTTTCAGGCATGTCCGCATACCCATCTGTGAATACTATCTTTGTTTCAGCATCGCCGGAGAATGCTTTTACCGCAGTCTCAAAATTCGTTCCTCCGGCACCCTTGATTTCAAGCGTTGATATGTCTTTTTCGGAATGTATCTCCTGAAATCCGTAGAACTCCGTATCAAAGCATCCCACCTTGACCACCGCGTCCTCTCTCAGAAGATCCTTGACCGCCCTTACAAAAGCCCGCAGAAGATCTTTATCGATCGAAGCGCTCGTGTCCAGAAGGATCTCGGCATGAGGCACGGGATACGGCCTGAACTGCTCGATCAGAATTCCGTCTCTTATTCTGTCCGCAGGGAACCAGTCGTAGTCAAGCTGCAGGCTCGGCTCCAGCAAGTCTGAAAGACCGGCAACTGCCTGCGCCAGACCCGGATCCTCTATCTCCCGGTCCTGCGCACCCTGCATGTCTCCGGCCTGCTTGTTCTTATCATCATCCTGCACGGGAATGAGGACCGTCAGCTCCTCTGACTGTTCCTCCGATTTTTCGTCTTCCTTAAACTCCGGATCATCCTTTTCGGCCTTTTCATAAAGGATCTCATACATCTCCTCTGCGCTCAGGTTTTTGGCATCCTTTTGCCTGAATATGTTTACAGGAGGTTCAAAACCATCGGCAAGAAGCATCTCGTTTACAACAGCAGCGCACGCAAGATCCCATATCCTGCTGTCACGTCCCTTTCCTCTCTGCTGATGAGCAAGCTGTATGTGCATCAGCTGCTGCGCGATAAGATACGCCTGAGCGCCCTGCGGGAACCGTCTCATACTCCGGCCATTATAATAAACGGTCTTGCCGCCGTATCCTGCAGGATCTGCCCATGGAGTATTTTTGAACTCAATGACATTTATAAGGTCAGTCCACTCAGGGCATTTCTCCAGAATGTTCTGTTGTGTTTCATGCAGATCAAATATGTATTCCATACTATTAATAGTATCATAATCCACAGTAAAAAAGCCCCGGAGTATTCTCCGGGGCATATGTTTTATAAGAACCTTGGTATATGACAGCGGACTGTCTCCCGCCATTTTTATTTCAGGTATCCTCTTAGCGGACCGCCCGGCAGGTTGGTCACATCCTTTATAGCTTCGGATATTGCCGCGACCTCAGGGTTTGTCCTTGCGAGTGTCTGATCAACCTGTTTAATAATATGTTCATCATATTCACGGTGAGTGACTACATAGAACTCATCCTTTTCAATCGCGTCAAATACTCTTGCGCCGAATCCTTCAATCGGATAGCCTGTGCTGATTACGAACTGAGCTGCTGCCTTACCTTTAGCGAACACATCGCTCTGATAGTACGGATCATCTCCATGAGCATATCTAGGCGGACGGTACTCATCTGCATGGTCGAAGCTGGTGCGTACGAATCCCGGGCAGAATACTCCGAGATGTATGTCTGCCCCGGCTTCCTGCATCTCATATTCGATACATTCTGACAGAGCAACTGCTGCATTCTTTGTTGTATAGTATGCGGCCATGCCTGTGCTGGTGATAAGTCCTGCTACAGAGCATGTGTTCATGATGTTGCAGTGAGTGCCCTGCTTCTTCATGATAGGAATTACCTGTCTCATAAAGTAAACATGTGACAGATAGTTCGTGCGGAAGATCCACTCCCAGTCCTGAAGAGGAATAACGAATCCAGGCCCAGGTGTGCATGTGCCTGCATTATTCATCAGAAGATCGATCTGTCCCCACTTATCCATTACGGCATTGACAACCTTTTCCGTTTCTTCATACAGCGACACGTCTGCAGGGATTATCATGATATCTTCGGCACCAAACTCCCTGGCAACGTCCTCGATCTTAGCAAGTTCTTCAGCCATGATATCCACAGCAGCGATCTTCATCTTTCTCTTGGCAGCTTCCTTGACAAATTCCTTACCGAAGCCAAAAGCAGCACCGGTGATTATCGCAACTCTGCCTGTCAGATCTCTGTCTCCCTTTTCATATTCCTTGCGCTGCTTGCCAACATTGCGAAGGTCAGGGTTGACATTATTGACGCTGTCGTAGATCTGTTTTCTGATAATTGGATCGTACTGCGGATGTGTTACGATATAGAACTGGTCGTCTTCGATGGCCTTGAAGCATGTTTCGCCAAATCCGTCGATAGGGAGTCCTGTTGTAACTACATACTCGCTTGCCTTTTCGGAAGCGAAGAACTCGGCACTCTGATAGTATGGATCGGTTGGATCTGAGAATCTTGCCGGTCTGTGGCGCTCTGCGTGATGAAGGTCGGTCTGTACGAATCCCGGGCAGAAGATACTTAAGTGTATGTTCTCTACTCCGATCTCTTTGAGCTCGTTACGTGTAGCACGGCTTAAAGAAACAGCAGCGTGCTTTGTGGAATAGTATCCAGGCATTGCGTTGCTCGTAATAAGACCTGCGATCGAGCATACATTCAGGATGTTGCAGTGCGTGCCCTGCTTCATCATGATAGGAATTACCTGCTTCATCATGTAGATGTGTGAGAATACATTAGCGTACATCATCCATTCCCAGTCTCTCAGAGGCAGATTTGAAATCGTTCCTCCTTTTCCTGTTCCTGCGTTATTGATCAGGAGGTCGATCTGTCCCCATTTTTCCATGGCGGTTTTAACGACCTTCTGCGTATCTTCAAACAGTGACACATCAGCCTGCAGGCAAACGATCTCCTCCGCGCCGAGTTCCTGCGCCAGAGGTCCGACCA
Source organism: Mogibacterium sp. (assembly GCA_017431685.1). GTDB lineage: Bacteria > Bacillota > Clostridia > Peptostreptococcales > Anaerovoracaceae > Crickella. The sequence continues at coordinate 28,587 of JAFRKO010000023.1, read as the reverse complement.
GCTGTACCTCATCGCCTTCGATGTCTACTGCCAGAATCTTCATGCCGCGTTTAGCAGCTTCCTTGACATATTCTCTTCCGAAACCATTGGCGGCTCCGGTGATGATGGCTACTCTTCCTTTAAAGTCTTTCATAATACCCTCCCCTAATCGGTATTGTGATGTCTGTTTAACCCTTTTGAAAACGTGGGGACCGCATAAAGCAGTCCCCATTTATAAACACGTTATCTGCGTCCGACTTCCATGAATGCAGTCCTGTCATACCATGCCGGCAGGATCTTTTTCATTGTGGATTCAGCGTCAACATTCTCCAGTTTCTGGAGTGCCGTGATGAGCAGGTTGTTCTCAGCATAAGCTCCGCCGATGATCGTGTTGACCGGCAGGCAGCCCCATGGATCATCGATGCTGGACTTGAGCTCGAACTTGGTTACAAAGCCAGGCTTCCAGTCGTCATATTTGTACTTAACAACGTTTCTCAGCAGGAATACATTGTCAAATCTCCACATGCCGTCCTCGCCAGGCAGTCTGTCGAAGTGGATGTAATAGCCGCTTCCTGCTGTCTCAGCTCCAGGAGCCGGTGACTGATAGAGTACGTGCATGAGCGGATGGTTGTAGTATCCAAGCTGCATCTCAAGGTCGATGATCTGAGTGCCTCTTCTTGTTACACCTACAGTGACTTTGCCGGTCTCATCATTTTTCCTGATTACGAACTCAGCATCCAGTTTCTTAGGGATCGCCGAATTGTCACGTCCAAGCTGTGTCGCCATCTCTGCGCCCTGTCCGCCGAGCAGGAGCGAGATCGTGTACATTCCGAGCTGGCCCTTGTATGTGCAGTATACGCCGAGGATGGTCTCATAGTAGTTGTCAGCGAATGTAGGATCCTTGATGTGGCAGCAGCTTACTGTGACTACAGGCATCGAGAATGGCTCGAGTGGTTCTGGCAGTACCGCTCTGATAGCTTCAGGCTGTGTCAGGTATGCTACATATGTACCTTCCTGTCCGCGCATGTGGCTGATCTTCGAGAAGGACTTGAACTGTCCGTCGCCGATCTTGAAACTTAGAGGCTCTTCCTTGAACAGGGATGCACCAACTTCATATCCGCCGCGTGTTGCAGGAGCGATAGTTCCGTCAACTACAGCAGAGCCGATTACCTTTGTGCAGATTCCCTTCTCCTCAAGTCCTGCCTTGAGCGACTGATCAGGCTTGTAGCCGAGTGACAGCACTACAGCGTCTGCTTCGATCTTCTTCTCTTCCTTTGTGTCAACATTCTCAATGATAACGCCGTCTGCAGTGATCTCCTTGAGAGCATTGCCGAGCTCATACTTAGCGCCGAGTGCAGCAAGTCTTGTCTGTACATCTACTACATTCAGTCTGTAAGCATTAGGAGCAGCAACCTTGAGCATATCTACGAATGTTACTTCAGCACCTGTCTCAGCGAGATACTCACCTGCTTCAAGACCTGTGAGTCCCGCGCCGATCATGGCTACCTTCCTGCCGGAGAGGTCAACCTTTCCGTTAAGCACATCGTTAACAGCAAATACGTTCTCACCGTTTACGCCAGGGATCTTCGATGGGAAGATCGATGTTGAACCGGTAGCGAGTACTACTGCTTCAGGCTCCATAGCTGCGATATCATCGACTGTCACTTCCTTGCCGAGACAGATCTTTACGCCTGCCTTTTCCATATCCTGCTTGAGGTAGTCGATGAACCACTGCATTCTCTCCTTGCGAGGAGGTTTCTTAGCGAGGTTGACTGTTCCGCCGAGCTCTTCCTGACGGTCAACAAGAGTTACATCTACGCCTCTCTTAGCCAGTGTAGCAGCAGCATACATTCCGCCAGGGCCGCCGCCTACTACAACCGCTTTGTGCTCGCCAACTACCGGCTCAAGATCTCCGTAGCGGAGCTCGTTGCATGCACGCGGGTTGACTGCACACTCATATGGAAGGCCCTGGGCATTGAGACCGAGCAGTGACTCGAAGCATCTGAGGCATGCGATGCACTTGTTGAGCTCATCCACTCTGCCCTCCTGTACCTTCTTGCCCCACTCAGCGTCTGCGATCCATGTTCTGCCCATACCTACGAAATCTACAACGCCTTCCTCGAGGAAGTTCTGAGCAACTTCAGGCTCACGGATCACGGATACAGCGATTACAGGAATGTTGACCGAATCCTTGACTGCCTTGATGAATGGCTTTCTCCATCCCTGTGGGAATGAGATAGGCTCTACCGAGAAGCTTCCTGTTTCATAGAGACCGTCGGAAACGTCTACGAAGTCGATGCCTGCTTCTTCCATGCACTTAACGATTCTGATACCATCTTCGAGTCTGATCTGATCTCCCTCGTATCCGAGTTTGTCGAGGAACTCGATAACAGATACTCTGCAGCCGAGAACGAAGTCAGGGCCGCACTTCTCGCGGATGTCAGCGATGATCTCGAGGACCAGACGCATTCTGTTCTCAAAGCTTCCGCCGTACTCGTCATCTCTGTAGTTGGTATATGGCGAGAGGAACTGCTGGAGCAGGTAACCGTGAGCACAGTGCAGCTCGATACCGTCAACACCTGCCTTCTTGCATCTGAGAGCAGCGTCTCCGAACTGACCTACGAGCTCATGGATCTCATCGATCGTCATAGGTCTTGTCTCCTGCTGTGATACCTTACATACTCTGTCGGAAGCCGAAACACATGGCTGTCCGCCGATCAGCGAGGATACACCTTCTCTGCCAGGATGGTGCAGCTGGATGAAGATCTTGGAACCGTGCTTGTGAACTGCTGCTGCGAGTTCTGCGATACCCTGGATGTGATAATCCTTGGTAGCAGCGATCTGTCTCATCATTCCGGCTCCGGTAGCCTCGTTGACTCTGCAGATCTCAGGCATGATCAGTCCGCATCCGCCGGCTGCTCTGTCTTCATAATACTTGATCATTGCAGCACCAGGTGTACCGTCGAGATTAGCCAGGTTGGTTCCCATCGGAGTCATAACCAGTCTGTTCTTAAGCTCGACATTGCCGATCTTTCCTTTTTCAAATAGTTTATCGTACATAAATTCCCCTTTCTTCCCTGAAAAAACGCAGGCAAAATAAGCTGGAGATATAATTTATCCTGAGTAAATTTTATATTCCTCATGCATTGGCCGCATTATCTTGCCTATCCAAAACAATAAAGGACATTTGTGCATGGTAACCAATGGTGGTGCGGGATAGTCCGGATCAGGCAAATTTACAGCAACAGCGAACCTTTATGCACTTTGCACATAGGCAATATTGGCATTTATTACAATTGACTTGTTGTGCATCGTACACTAATGTGTAGTGGATAAGCATGCCGTTTTCTGCACTACCAGCCCGCTATCTGCAGGAGGACACGCGTTATGATATTCCATGAACTGGTCGAAAACCTGAAGGCTCTTACATCAATAGAAATAATTGCTGATAACACTGTCTCGGATATAACTGAGGTCAGATTCATGGATCTCCGCCAGACAGAATTCAGCAGCACCATCCTTTATTTCAGCAATAATCTTAAGGGCGTCACCACGCTCCCTCCGCAATGCATAATCACTGATACTGAAAGCATCGAAGGCCTGTCCACTTCAGGACGCAGCATAGCAGTGATCCCTGAAGTCGATTTCGGCTTTATCTTCAACAGCGCCTTTCAGCTTATCATCGATTCTCACAAGGACGGTTATTACGAGTCGATGATGCGGACCCTCGATCTTGTCCGTAATGTTGACGCACTTATAGACATAGCATCCCAGTCATTTGGAGCCTCCCTGGTCTTCATCGACAGAGATTTCCGCATCCTCAGTTACTCCACCCAGATCCCGGTTACCGATGAGCTTTGGAAACATAATATCGATCAGGGATACTGCGATTACGAATTCATCACGGCTGTCAGATCGCTCAAATCCGTACAGATGGCGGATTCCACTATGATGCCTATAGAAGTATCCTGTACTTCTTCCCCTTTCCAGAAGTTCTCATGCAGGGTATACTGCCGTGACATCTGGATAGGATTTCTTATAGTCATAGAAGGATATGATTCGTACAGAGTTGAACATGTTGATATGCTGAGAGTACTCAGCGGTGTTCTGGGGTATGCCGTAATGAAATATGAACCGAGTTATCTGTACATGACCAGCGATTACCATCGTTTTCTGTACAATCTGGTCATTGGCGCTGACGCATCTGCACTTCCGGAAGCATATATGAATCTCAGCTTCCCTTCCAAGATGCAGGTGCTGTACTGCCGCGCTACAGGCAATCAGTCCATTTTCCCTCAGGAGGGCAATCTGACAGAAATCATGACAACGATTCTGCCGGGCTGTCATGTCATCGGAAGGCGGCGCAGCGCTATCATCATAGGCAGTCAGGACATGCTTCAGAAGGTTGGACTCGTGCTTTCTGCCTTCCCTGCGGAATGCAGCACAAAGATAGGAGTCAGTCTTCCGTTTTCAGACATTTCAACGCTCAAGGCCCACTATGATGAAGCTCACGATGCGCTTGAGCTGGGAGTCATGCTCGATCCGGATCTGAGTATATATACCTTTGAAGATTACGGAATCTATGCTATGTTCAGGACCGTTTCCAAAACGGAAGATCTCAGCAGATATCTGCATCCTGCTCTTCCGATACTGTCAGACTATGACAGCAAAAACGGAACGCAGCTTGAGCTGACGCTTTATACTTACCTGAAATGCGCATGCAGCACTACAGATACAGCTGATGCTCTTTTCCTTCACAGAAACAGTGTCATCTACCGGCTGCACCGTATTGAGGATCTGTGTGACATTGATCTTTCGGATACGGATACGGGTTTCAGGCTCAGGTTGTCATTTGCGATCAGCAATGTTATCAATCAGAAGCGGACCTGGTCGGGCAAGAGCCTTAATGTATAACAAAATTAATACACCTGCACAAACAGTTCATCAGGATGCTTCACACCGAAGCATCCTTTTTTTATGCCCTTTTGATCTCCGGACCTGCCTTTTGTGCATGTATGACAATTGCTCCCTTTTGTTTTGGTGACGCTGAATATTGTGCAGGATGCACGCATAAACACATAATTAGATAGGATGAAAAGTTATTGCCTGAAGCAAATGAGGTGACATATGAAAACGATTGTAAAGTGTATATGCGGATGCGCTGCTGTGCTGTGTGCTATGCACACAGCAGAATGGTTCCTTGTAGGACGCAAGGTGGCTGCTGCAGCTGATATTCCTGTCAAAGAAGCTCTTCCTCAGTGCCTGCTGAGGGGTTTCCTCTGGTGGAAACCGATCAAAGAAGAGCTCGGTATTGAATAAACTGTATCTGTATTATTGAACGATATCTGATAAGGAGGTATCTGAAATGAACCCTAAAAAAGTTGTAGTTGCAGGCGGCGGTGTACTGGGAACACAGATCGGCCTTATGTGTGCGTATCAGGGTTTTGATACAACATTCTGGCTCAGATCCGAAAGCTCAATCGGAAGGACACAGCCAAAGATTGAAAGATATTCCGCACTCATGCTGGAAGATCTTCTGAAAGCCAAAGCTCTGATCGGCAATCCTATGGGCGCATTTATGTATCCAAAGGGACTGATCCGCGAATGGAACGGAATTACAGCCGAGAAGATCGACGAGATGGCAGAAGAGGCAAAAAAGAGATTTGCAGAGAATGTACATATCGAGCTCGATATGGCAGCTGCTGTCAAGGACGCTTACATAGTTATAGAGTCCATGTCTGAGAATCCTGAAGCAAAGATCGGTGTATATAATGCAATGAAAGATCTTCTCGATGAAGACACGATCCTCGTAACTAATTCTTCCACTCTTCTTCCAAGCATGTTCGCTGAGTATACCGGACGTCCGGAAAAATACTGCTCGCTTCACTTCGCTAACACCATCTGGAAGAACAACACTGCTGAGATCATGGGTCACGCAGGAACAGATCCTGAAATATTCCAGAAGGTAGTTGCTTTTGCTGCAGACATCGGAATGGTTCCGCTCCAGCTCCACAAAGAGCAGCCGGGCTACATCCTCAACTCGATGCTCGTTCCTTTCCTCAGCGCAGCTCAGGGTCTGTGGGCAAACGGAGTTTCTGATCCTGAGACCATCGACCTTACATGGAGACTTGCAACAGGAGCTCCTGCAGGACCGTTCCAGATACTCGACATAGTCGGTCTTGAGACAGCTTACAACATCAACCAGATGAAGCCGGCTGCACAGCAGGAAGGAACAACTGAGTACAAGATTGGTCAGCTTCTCAAAGAGAAAATCGACCGCGGCGAAAAGGGAGTTAATTTCGGAAAAGGATTCTACGAGTATTAAAAAGGAGGATCGAAATGAAAGATTTTGCAGGAAGAGTCGCATTGATCACAGGCGCTGCTCACGGATTCGGAAAGGAATTCGTAAAGCAGGCCGCACAGCGTGGTATGAAGATCGCAGCTGTGGATATTATGGAAGATGCTCTTAAGGAGATCGCTCCTCTCGCCGAAGAGCTCGGAGCTGAGAAAGTTCTTCTCTTCCCTTGCGACGTTACTGAATATGAGCAGGTAAAATGTGTTGTTGCAAAAGTCATGGAAGAGTTCGGACAGATCGATCTTCTGATGAATAATGCAGGCGTAGCCACTTTCGGAGCGGTCTGGGCAGTTCCGCCTATCGAATATGAGTGGATCATCGACACAAACCTCAAATCACACATCTACTTCATGCATGAGGTCATTCCTATCATGATGAAGCAGGGAACACACTGCAACATCGTCAACACCTGCTCAGCTGCAGGCACATTCACTTCAAAGAGCGCTGCTGCGTATCAGGCATCCAAGTTCGGCGCACTTGCTCTTACAGAGTCTGTGTACTATGACCTTGCCGATGCCGGTGCTGACATCCATATGAGCGCTTACTGCCCTGGATTCATCCAGACACATCTGGATCACTCCGAGGAGTACAAGCAGGACAAGTACAAGGTCGAAGATCCGTACTATGGAAGCAAATATCACCAGGCTATGCAGGGAGCTGCGGCATATCTTATCAAGACCGGCCGCGCTATCGATGAGTCAGGCCCTATCGTATTCAAGGCTATCGAGGACGACCAGCTCTATATCATCACGCACGAGCACTATGACAAGTACATACAGCTTCGCTGCGAGAACATGCTGGCAAGAAAGAATCCTGAGCTCATTCCAATAGATCACAATATCCAGCAGTAAGCTCTGCAGGGGACTAAGGAGGTTTATATGTACGATATTTTGTTCCAGAAAGGAAAGATCGGTAACGTCGAGCTTAAGAACAGGCTCGTCATGTCCCCGATGGGAAGCAATCTGGCTGAGCTGGACGGCTCCTGCGGAGACGCGATGATCGCTTACTATGAAGAGAGAGCCAAAGGCGGCTGCGGACTGATCATGCCTGAGATCTGCCGTGTGAATGATGCTACAGGCGCAGGTTCATTCAGGCAGCTTTCAGTCACAAAGGACCGCCACATCGAAGGTCTCTCAAAGCTTGCTGCAGCAATACATAAGCATGGATCAAAGATCTTTATCCAGCTGCACCACCCCGGCAGAGAAGGCGTATCCAGACTTATCGGAGGCCAGCCTTGCGTATCGGCTTCTGACAGAGTATGCCTGTACTCTCAGCAGCCGACCAGAGCTCTGACGCATGACGAAGTGCTCGAGCTGATCGAACAGTTCAGCGACGGTGCTGTAAGATGCCAGAAAGCCGGTATCGATGGTATCGAGCTCCACTGCGCGCACGGATATCTTCTCGAGCAGTTCCTCTCGCCATACACCAACTTCCGTGAAGATGAGTACGGCGGCAGCTTCGAGAACAGGATGCGCTTCGTAAAGGAGATCATTGAGAAGATCCGCGAAAAATGCGGCCCTGACTATGTTGTCGGAATGAGACTCTCTGTAGATGAGATGCTCGCTCATAATGGCGTTACAGAGCCGTTCATCGACCTTGAAGAAGGTGTAAAGATCGTTAAATATTTCGAAGAGGTCGGCATAGACTTCATCGACGTAAGCTGCGGTATCTATGAAACTCTCAACTGGGCTATCGAGCCTACATCATTCCCTGAAGGCTGGAGAAGACCTATGATTCAGGCTGTCAAGGATGCAGTAAAAATTCCGGTAATGGCTGTAGCTGCAATCAGAAGCCCTGAAATCGCTGCTCAGTTCATGGAAGAAGGAGTATACGACTTCGCGGAGTTCGGAAGAACATGGCTCGCAGAGCCTGAATGGGGCGTCAAAGTACAGGAAGGCCGTATCGATGAGCTCAACAAGTGCATCAACTGCCTGCGCTGCTTCGAGACACTTCTTACCATCAACGCCCAGCTGCAGCCGTTCCAGTGCGCTGTCAACCCTCGCATGGGCAGAGAGCTCAGACTCGGTGATCTCGAACCTGTTACAGACGGAAAGTGCGCTGTAGTAGTCGGAGGAGGCCCTGGCGGAATGCAGGCTGCCAAGACTCTTGCGGAGAGAGGTGTCAGGGTAACCCTGGTTGACCGCAGGGAAGAGCTCGGAGGAACCATCAACTTGGCCAAGCTCCCTCCTCTAAAGGAGAGAATGCAGAACTACATCGACTACATGAGCAACCAGCTCTGCAAACTCGGCGTGGATGTACAGCTCGGCAAGGAAGTAACAGCTGACGATATTGCTGCAATGAAACCTGATGCAGTCGTTCTTGCGACAGGTTCAAAGAGCATTGTTCCTAAGAGCATTCCGGGCGCTGACGGAGCAAATGTTTTCACTGTAGAAGAAGCTCTCACAGGCAAAGTCGACCTTGCAGGCAAGCATGTAGCAATGATCGGCGCGGGTCTTACCGGACTTGAAGCTGCTGAGTTCCTCGGCGAAAAGGGAATCAAGGTCACCGTCGTTGATATGGTGGACCGCCCAGCTCCGACTGCTTATATCGCCAACGTAATAGATGTAATGAGCAGAATCAAGAAGATGGATATCGGATTCGAGTTTAAGAACGCGCTGAAGGCTGTTGAGACAGACGGCGTATGCATCGAAAATGTAGAAACAGGCGAGCAGAAAAAGATTGCTTGCGATGCTGTAGTAATGTCGCTCGGATACAAGCCTGATCAGAGTCTCAAAGCTGCTCTTGAAGAAAAAGGCTTCAGCGTTAAACTGGTTGGGTCCGCAATCAAGGATGGCACCATGGGTCCTGCAACAAGATCCGGCTATGATGTCGGTGCTGAGCTGTTCAAGGCTCCGAAGCCGAGCTTCGTAACATCGCCTGAGAAGATGGCTGCATTTGCAAAGGACTGCGCAATGAAAAAGCAGGAAGGCGTATACATGCTGTACGCTACCAACCCTGAAGCTATCAGAAGGATCCTGCCTGCGCCTCTTGAGCCATATGCGCTGCCTCTCGTATACGTATCCGCAAACCACATCAACGAGCCGACATTCGCAGATAACTACTACGAATCAATACTCGGCGTTTATGCAACATACAAGGGACAGCTCGGGCTTTACTGCATCAGTCTCGTACTCGGTGGCCAGGGTGCAGAAATGGCAACGGCTCTCGGCCGCGATGTTCTGGCAATTCCTAAGAAAGTAGATGCTGAATTCGTCATCAGAAAGGATGATGAGAAGGGCAAAGTCGATGTAAGTGTAGCAAGAAGAGGCACACAGCTCATCAACATGAAGCTGCGACTCGGCGAATACAACCACCCGATGATGCACCTGATAATGCAGGCGCCTGCACCTGGCCGGGAGACCAAGGGCTTCGGATATTACTTCCACTTCGATCAGATTCCTGATGAGAATGGCGGTTCGAAGTTCAGCACATGCCTCACCAAGGTGCTGTGCCAGTATGAGTACACAGGCTGGATTCCTGCATTCGTTGAGGACTTCGAGCTGAAGTCAAGCGTAGATGACCCATGGGCAGAGCTGCCTGTTGAGACCATCATCGGAGCAGGGTATTCCAACAACAATCTCTTCCTTGGAAACAGTCTGTTCTGCGAAGAAGCTGATCCTGATGAAGTAATGCCTAAGATCATGCCTGCATGGTATGACCTAAGCGCATTCGGGGTAACCGGAAGAAAGTAATTCCTACAAATACAGATCATAAAAAATGATCAACAGAAGAAAGAGCTGACACATTTATCAGAATGTGTCAGCCTTTCTTTTATAGCATAAAATATTATTTTATCCTCTTGACATAAGCACTTATCCGGCATGTATCACAACTCGTTGCGCATCATGTCCTCGTAGCTCTCCCGTTTTACGACTAAGCGCGCCTTGCCGTCTGCTATCATCACCATAGCCGGTCTAGGAACTCTGTTGTAGTTGGAGGCCATCGCGTAATTATATGCTCCTGTAGTGAGCACGGCGATGATATCCCCTCGTTCCGGTTTGGCAATAAAGACATTCTCAGCGATGCGGTCGCCGCTCTCGCAGCATCTGCCGGCAATAGTACACTCATAATCTGCCTTTTCGCCTGCTCTGCTCGCGTTGAGCACCGTATACTCAGACTTATACAGAGCATATCTCGGGTTATCCGTCATGCCGCCGTCAATTGTTACATAGTTGCGGTATCCCTTTACTTCCTTCACTCCGCCTGTCTGATACAGTGTAACACCTGCGTCAGCGACTATGCTGCGTCCCGGCTCCATGTATACAGTATCCAGCTCAAAGTCATTTGCCTCGAGTGCGGTGTTGAGATGATCCGCGACTTCCCTGATCCTTGCAGGGATATCTGAAACAGGATCTTTCTCAGTATATCTCACTCCGAATCCGCCGCCGATGTTCAGCACTTTTATTGTGTATCCGAACTTATCTCTTACTTTAGCTGCATAGCCGATCAGGATCTCCACCTGTCTGTTGAACGAATCGCTCTCGAATATCTGGGAGCCCACATGGCTGTGGAATCCCGCCACCTCTATATTGCTGCTCTCAAGCGCTGCTTTTACGAATACGTCTGCCTGACCTGTATCGATTGGTACGCCAAACTGCGAATCCACTTTTCCGGTATTGATAGCTTCAAGAGTATGCGGATCGAGTCCGCAGGTGAGTCTCAGAAGCACTTTCTGCGTAACGCCCGCTTCAGCTGCGACACTATCAAGGACTTCAAGCTCATTCAGATTATCGACTACAAAAAATCCTATGCCGCTTCTGACGCCGTATTCTATATCCGCATCAGTCTTATTGGTGCCGTGGAAGAACATCTTTGATGCAGGGAATCCTGCAGCGAGAGCAGTATAGATCTCGCCCGGAGACACGACATCCACGCAAAGTCCTTCCGACCGTACAACAGGATAGATGCCCTTGAAGCACAGTGCCTTGCTCGCGTAAAGAGGAGTGGACTGAGGTCCGAAGCACTCATGCATGGCGTTGACATAAGTCCTGCAGTTGCTGCGGATCACGTTCTCGTCAAGTATATAAAGCGGCGTGCCGAATTCTGCGGCAAGCTCAACGGTATCAAGCCCGCCGACAGTAAGATTGCCTTTTTCATTTATGGTCAGGTTGTCATATAACATAGATTTTACCTTTCGGGTTCTGACTTCAGGTTCCGTCTGTGCCGGACGGTGATCAGAGCATATGCGCGAGTAGTTCCTCTCTTGTTTGGTGTGAAAGATATGCCGGAGGCACATCGAAGAGAGTACGGGCGCCGCTCTGCCCTTCACTGTTCATCCTGTATGCGGCGCGTGCTGCGGCTGCGAGGATGCTGCCGGTGAAGAACGGATTGGAGTCCAGTTTAAGGGTGAATTCAACCGTATTATTGAATTCACTGTCAAGACCTGTAAGCCCGCTTCTGATAACGCTGCCACCATGCGGAAGTCCGCTGTGGTCTCTGTCGAGTTCTTCCTGTGTGATGAACGTGACTGTCGTATCATAAGGCTCGAAGTAGTCAGGCATCGTCTTGATGGCCTCTTCAATAACAGCCTTGTCTGCTCCATCCTCTGCCACTACCCAGCATTCCCTGAGGTGCATCTGACGCGCAGTGAACTCAGGATGCTCGTTGTTTCTGACACTTTCCACAGCAGCCTCTACCGGTACTGTATACTGCCTTGCATCCTTAACGCCTTCGATCCTTCTTATCGCATCGGAGTGGCCCTGGCTGACTCCGCGTCCCCAGAATGTATAGCTGTCACCTTCAGGAAGCGCCGCATCTGCGAGTATTCTCGCAAGCGAGAAGTATCCCGGATCCCATCCGCATGATATGATCCCCACCTTGCCCGCAGCTGATGCTGCAGCATCCACCTTTGCGAAATGCTCAGGTATTTTGGCGTGATTGTCAAAACTGTCGATTACGTTAAACTGTGCAGCAAGCTCAGGCGTCATCCATGGCAGATCCGTAGCACTGCCGCCGCAGATAATTACAACGTCTAAGTCCTCTTTCATGCTTCCTATCTGATCATATGCCAGTACAGGAGTTCCAGTCACTGTCTTGACAGACGTAGGCTCTCTCCTTGTGAATACAGCAACAAGTTCCATGTCATGAGACCGTGTAACAGCCGCCTCAACACCTTTTCCGATATTTCCGTAACCTGCAATACCAATTCTTATCATTGTTTTCTCCTATATGATCCTATCTCCAGTCCCTTTACCCGAAGTTTTTTGCATTTTTACGCGAGGGATGTTCTCTTTATCTCAGTCTCAGTCCGCCAGCAGATCATCCATGTTGTAGAGGCCTGCAGGCTTTCCGGCCAGGAATCTCGCCGCGGCTACTGCACCGTCAGCAAACAGAGCTCTGTCGTGTGCCTGGTGCGTCACGGTAATGGTCTGTGTGTTGGTGCCGAACATCACCTCATGTGTACCAACGATATTTCCCATTCTTACAGCGCTTATACCGATCTCATCAGGTTCACGCTTTGCCATTCCGGATCTTCCGAGATTGTAGTGGAGCTCAGGCCTTGCCTCGCGCACAGCATCTGCCAGCATTATTGCGGTGCCGCTCGGAGCATCTACCTTTCTGTTGTGATGAGTCTCCACGATCTCGATGTCGCATGCGCCGAACTTCGCTGTTATTTCCTTTACAACCTTTGCGACGAGCGCTACTCCCACAGACATATTCGCTGACTTGAAAACAGGAATGCTCTCAGCTGCCTTAGCGATGTATGCCATCTCCTCGTCAGTCTGACCTGTCGTACAGACAACAGCAGGGAGTCCTCTTTTTACGCAGTAATCCATCAGCTCAGTTGTAACGGTATGGTGTGAAAAATCGATGACCATATCCGCCGGTCCCTGATATTCATCCATTGTGAGATACGCGCCATCTGCCCCGGTAGGAGTCACTCCGGCGATAACCTCCATGTCATCTGTCTGAGCGATCACGCGGGCAAGTATAGTGCCCATAGCGCCGTCACTGCCATTTATTATTACTTTCATAAGCTGATCCTTCCTACATTAGTCCTCAATGATGCCAAGATCTGTCATAGCCTTGCGGAGTCTCTGCAGATTAGCTTCTTCCATACGGTACAGTGGCGATCTGAGGATAGGGTCGCACCATCCCATCATGGCGAGTGCTTCCTTGACAGGGATAGGGTTGACCTCACAGAAGAGCGCCTTGACCAGTTCATTGTACTTGCACTGCAGAGCAGCTGCGCCCGCGGTATCGCCTTCCCAGAACTTCGTGCAGATCTCCTTTGTTTCAGCAGGGATCACGTTCGACAGCACCGAGATGACACCCTTTGCTCCCATCGACAGGAATGGTACGATCTGGTCGTCATTGCCTGAGTAGATGTCGAGCTTGTCGCCCGCAAGAGCAAATGTGTCTACGATCTTTGAGATGTTGGAGTTAGCTTCCTTGATCGCAGCTACTCCTTCGATCTCTGCGAGTTTGACGTATGTAGACGGCTCTATGTTGAGTCCGGTTCTCGAAGGAACATTGTATGCAATGATCGGTACATCACTTACGCTTGCGTACTCGTTGAAGAGCTTTACCAGACCATTCTGCGTAGCCTTGTTGTAATACGATGTAACTACCAGACATGCGGAAGCTCCGGCATCGCTGGCGTACTTGGTGAGCTGCTTTCCGTATTCAGTGTGGTTGGAGCCCGTACCTGCGATGATAGGAACTCTTCCGGCAGCTCTTTCTACAGCAAAGCTGATGCAGGCCTTATGTTCTTCATCTGTAAGTGTTGAGCCCTCACCAGTTGTAGCAGCTATTACGAGAGCATCAATGCCTGATTCGATCTGCCAGTCGATCAGTGCTCCGAACTGATCAAAATTGACTCCGTCCTCTGTCATAGGTGTAATGAGAGCAGTTGCTACGCCTTCGAAAATCGTGTTTGTTCTTGCCATTGTTTTTACCTCCTCATTTTGAATAATGGTCCAAGAATGAGATGAGGCTATCTTTCAGATACTTCAGAGACTGTCTTAATATAAAAAGCAGCTGACACGGATCAGCTGCTCATGACAAATCAAAACAAAAAACTCTGATTGCTTATCATGGATAGCGCTCCGCGTATTCGCGACAGTCGTACGTATCTTATTACGTCCGCCCAGGTCGGCCCGGATGCAGCCCCGGCCTCTCTTCGGCGTCAGCCCCTTTCGCTTCTCCCTTCACTGCATTGATTAGCGGGATCACTACTGATGACTTGACGCGTCCTCTATCTCAATTGTAGGCATTTTATTATTAATTCCTTGTTATGTCAATGTCTGCGGGATATACTTTTGGGTTTTTATACAAAACATCTTATGACACAAGGTGTTTCTCTGTCATAATCTTACAAAAAACCGGCAGAGAAGCGTACCCTGCCGGTTTTCATGTCAATTTATTCTTTATGCATCGAACAGGAAACTTATCTGGCCTGATTCCTGTTCACATGTAAGCGGGACCTGCTCCCTGCTGAGGAAGTCCGGAAGTCTTTCATCATCCTCGATCCATGGTCTGATCTCATCTCTTCCGATCATGACCGGCATGCGGTCGTGGACTTTGATCATCGATCCGTTTGCTTCTGTTGTAAGGATAGTATATCTCGGTATACCCTGTTCCTCGCGGTAGAATCCCGCAAGCAGAAGAAGCCCGCCACCCTTCGGTGTAAAGCGGAACTTTGCTTTGTGAGAGTCCCATTCATAGAAGCCGCTCGCAGGAATGACGCAGCGCCTTCTGGCGATGCTGTCTGTAAAAGTAATCTTTTCTCTCGCAGTCTCTGCCCTGGCATTTATGATCAGGCCTTTCCTTACGGGATTGCTGAATCCCCAGACCATTTCCGAAACACCAACGACGCTGTCCTTTACACCATTTCCTCTGCCGGTTCCGTGGATCACGACAGCTGACTGAGACGGAAAGATATCTCTCCTCGCTGTTTCCAGAGACGGAAGTTCAGACAGTTTGACTACCATCTCTGCCTTCATGAGCTCCCTCAGCTCTATTTCAAAATCCTCATAATAGTATCTGCAGCACATGCTTATTCTCTGGTCAGATTTTTATAGCGGCAGCTCACGGGTTTCCCCGTCTGCACAGATCTGAGTGATGCTTCCGTCGCGGATCATATAGGCCTCGCCCCGTATCTCTGCGCATTCCTCAGTCTGCAGCAGATAGCTCCCGTCCGTAATTGCGTAAATCGTATGTCCGAAGCTGTCTCCGAATGCTACATCTTCTATAAGCCGCATACCGTCGATGATATCGTTCTTAACAGCATTATAGTGAGGCAATATGTTGTATTCGGTAAGAGCGAGTCCCGGAATAAACCTTTCAAAAGCCGGATCGCTTGCTTCTCCGGGGAGCTCAGGCTGCGCATATACAATACGGGCGCAGTTCATGGTTCCCGCGCTGATACCCATAACGATACCCTTATAGTCTTTGAACCCGTCCGCAAGCCCTATACTCCTGAAAAATGCGTTTTCTGTCGGAACATGGCCTCCTCCGAGTATTACAAAGTCATAACCGCAGAGTTCTCCCGCCTTTTCTTTCCCATTTCTTAAGTCACAGATATCCATGCAGGATATGGAAAGTCCTGTATCCTGTACGATACTCTCATAATCTCCCCTCATCCTGTCGTTGACCTTATACTCATCAGGGAAAGCAGATATAAGAAGGCACCTGGATCCGTTTTTCCAGAACCGGCGAAGTTCTTCAGCCATTCCGTTTGCCGGATTGAACCCTTTATAATCCAGCGGTTCTTCGCTCCGATATATACCTATAGGACTGCTTGTCAGAAATAGTTTCATTTATACATATCCTTGTTCAGACGATCTCATACTGAAGGAACTCGCTTTTTAGTTTTGTTCCTTCATCAATTCCTTCCGGTAGAAGCGCACGGGCAATGAATATCGGTTCTTCGTTTTTATCTGTATCTGTCCTCTTCAGCCATGCGTAATCACCGTCTATACGCATGACGATATAATACTTGGTTTCCATATTATGCTCCTATTCTATAGTCCCCGGATTTCCCTCTCCGTGGTTTTTCTTATCTTCATGCTCCCGTTCCCGTACGATTCTCTTTCTCTTTTCTACGTACTTTTCAAACTGCAGTTTCAGGAGGGCTGCCACAGGCACTGCTATCAGCATTCCCACTACACCGCCTACCTTACCGCCGGCAAGAAGGGCGACAATAACCAGCACAGGATGCACTTCAACATTGCTGCTGAGCATCCTAGGATTGATCACATTTCCGTCGATGAACATGACAACAGCCAGTATGACAGCTCCAATAATAAGCTTGCTCATTGAACCTTCTGCAAGAGACACGATTATAAGCGAGCCGAAGCCGACCACAGGGCCGACATAAGGCACAAGATTTCCTATGCCGGTCAGTATACCGATTACAAGCGCATAAGGTATTCTGGCAATGAGCATCGCAATAGATACCATAACCCCGACGAGCAGTGCATCCATAGACTGGCCTCTTATATATCCGGAAAAGACTCTGTCTGCATCAGCAGCAAAGGCTCCTATTTTTGCTCTTGTCTGCGCATTTGAGAAAGCATCCACAATTCCACTCCAGTATATAGCGATACTGTCGTCATAAAGGAAATACACAGAAAAGATAATTGCAAACAGCAGAGTGGATGCTCCATCTTTGACGCCATTGAAGATCCCGCCCAGAAAATCCCCGGCGCTGCCGAGATTGATATTCATGGCAGCCAGAGTTTTCTCTATAGTAGTCCAGAATCTCGAGAACTGGTCAGCCAGTCCAAGCAGAAGCAGTTTGATATCCTCGAGATTGAATGATGCGAGGCTCTTGGTAATAGTAACGACTATGATCCCGAGAATGAAGAACCAGACAACAAATACCACTGCAAATGTCAGTATAACTGCAGCCAGTCTTAGAGTTTTAGGTCTTTTGAGTGAAGCAGACAGCTTGGTCTCAAACATTATAACAACCGGGCTGAGCAGATATGTCAGCGCAAGTCCGAGAACGAGCGGCTTCAGGACTTCCGAGGTAAAAGATATTGCTGTTCCGGTCTTCCCGGCCAGGTAGTATATGATCAGTCCCAGAATAAAGATTTCCAGTACAGTCTTTATCGTATAGAACGATATTCTTGCATAGTTCTCATTGTAGTACTTATCAAACCGTTTCATATTATTCTCCTATTGTCCCGTCCAGTATGCTGTCAATGACGATACTTGCGGTATCAAACAGATTGTGCATAGCAGGTTCAAATATATCAAGAGTCTCCGGATTTTCTTCCGTTACCTTATTATTATAGTTATCGTATTCTCCCCAGGTGCTCTCCGGGGTTTCATCGTCCAGGAAAAGGTCCATATTTACAATGACCCTAATATAATACCATAAAAGCACCTGCTGATAAGATAATCGTGCAGGTGCTTCATCTTGTTTTACAAAGTATTTATCGGCATCCGTTGACATAAAGACTTTCAGAGAATACACAGCAGTACCATCATAAAAGGTATCCAGGAAGTTCGTCATCGTCTGGTTCATTCCGAACGATGCAACAAGCATCAGCATGCAGCCGGAAGTGCCGGTAAATGACATTGCGCTGTCTCCCCGATAAGCTCACCGATTCATTTCCCGCTTCGCTCACTGAGCTGGCTTCCGGCTTCAGGCATCAGCTCATCGCTGATGATACCCAGCATCTCCCTGAATTTATCCACATCTTCTGGAGAAAACCGCTCCTCTATCCTGTCGCACACAAGGTGGATATAGTCGAATATGACACCGTATTCTTCACGGTAGCGGTTAGTTGCTTCTATGCGGAACTCTCTTTTATCAAGTTCACTCCTTATGCGTCTGATATATCCTCTTTCCTCGAGCTTTTTAAGACGATACGCAGTATTAGGAGCAGACAGCTTTGCATATCTCGAAAACTCTGCCACAGTCGGAGACCCGAGAGCAATGATGATCTCCATGTATATTACTTCCTGCAGGCTCAGATCTCCCGGCATGCTGCTTCCGCGTTCCTTCAAAGCACGGTCGTACAGCAGCAGCTTGAATTTGTCATACATTTTATTGAAATGCCGTTCCAGATCTCTCATAATGCGCCTCTGTCATGAAGTATTCTATAGGTTGCTCACCTTTTCCTCGTACCGCTTCACCTTTCCTGTTGTGGTCTTTGCCATTTCTTCTGTCTGCAGGATAAGTCTGTGTACGTGTTTGTATTTTGGCATATTACTGTTGATCCGGTCAATATCCCGTTCCGCTGTTTCGCGGATCTGCGCGTCAGTAACTGCACCATATTTATCTTTCATTACGTCTTCATCATAAACGATTTTGGCGACCAGCACCTCGTCTTTGTCGTCAGCACCTTCACGTCTGACTTCACCAAACACAATATTCTCTTTTACGTAAGGGAGTTCGGCTATTATAGTCTCTATTTCTTCCGGATAGACATTCTTACCGTTCTTGAGCACGATGACGTTCTTGGATCTTCCTGTGATATGTATGTATCCTTTCCCATCCAGATATGCCAGGTCGCCTGTATACAGCCAGCCGTCTTTAAGCACCTTTGCCGTCTCTGCTTCATCCTGGTAATACCCCATCATAACACTCGGTGACTTTACGATTATCTCGCCTACACCCTCTTCATCAGGATTCGCAATCTGCACATCCATGCCGGGAGTTCCGAGTCCGATCGAGCCCGGTGAGCGGTTGAACAGATTCTCAGCAGCTATGACCGGAGCAGATTCAGTCATTCCGTATCCCTGAACGACCTCTACGCCCATATCCTGATAGCCGCGGATGACTGCACTATCCAGCGCAGAAGCGCCGCTGACAACCATTCGCAGGCTGCCTCCCAGCTCATTCAGAACATCTTTGAACAGTCTCCTCCTGACATCGATCCTGATCTTTCTGAGCATGCGCGACAGCTTCACCCCTCTTTCAAAAGTCTTTTCCTTGCCCTGCTTGCGGACTCCGGCCATGATCTTTTTATACATAGCTTCCATCAGAAGCGGAACACCGATAAATACAGAGACGTGGTATTCGACGAAGTTCTTCTGCAGATACTTGAGCCCGTCACAGAAAACAGTCGTCACTCCGCATGAATACATGAGCAGCTGACCTGTAGCTCCGAAAGTATGGTGATACGGCAGAAGTGCTATGTTCACATCTCCATGCCTTACATCTTCTACCTGCTTGAGGCTGTAAACATTGAACATGATGTTTCTCTGATTCAGCATAACAGCCTTTGCGGCGCTGGTTGTGCCAGAGGTAAAAATGAGGTTGGACAGAGCCTCGCGGTTGATCGGAAGATCGTCAAACGCTGTGCTGCCCGACGCGATCTGTTCACTTCCCATATTGAGAAGCTTACTGAAGCTGAGATAATGCTCATCATCTTCCATGCAGATATACGACGAGACTGCTGTAGGCGCCGACATCGGATCTGCAGCTTCGCTGCGCAGCTGATCCGCTAGAGATGCATGCTTTCTGTCGAAGATAAGGACATTGCAGCCGCTCTTCTGTATGGATGTCTTGAGTTCGATATACGGAAGACCTTTGTCAAGCGGTACGCAAATGCCAAGTCCGCACAGAGTGGCCAGATACGCAAGCTGCCAGTGATAGGAGTTTTCTCCTATTATGGCTATTCTGGCATTGCCGATACCTGCTGCCATCAGGCCCGCACCCAGCCTGCGCACATCTTCTCTCAGCTCCCCATATGAAATATTTCTGTAAACCGGCGTACCTTTGCGTCCGGCAGATTTCTCTTTAAGTATAAAGGCAGCGTCGTCTCCATAAGTTTCGGCTGCATACTCCAACAGAGCACGTACGTTTTCATGTTCTTCCGCCGGATACACCGGTTTCAGCTGTTTTACATGTATATTTTCACTCATTACTGTGTCCCTTTCGTTTCTTTTCAGAATGTACAGTGGGACAGTATAGACCTTCTGTATATTTATTTCAATATATTTAATTAAAATTTTTGAAATATTTTTGGAGCAAAAAAACAAGCTGCAAGTTTCACCCCTGCAGCTAAGAGAGTCCTTCAAGTTATATCAGTATACCTTCAAGGTGGTCACATTCATGCTGTATTATCTGGGCGATATAACCGCTGAATGTCTGGGTATGCTCCGCAAAGGCTTTGTCCAGATATCTTACTGTGATCCGGTTATACCTTATTGTTTTTCTTACCCCGGGCAGAGAAAAACATCCCTCCTCAGTCTCATATGCTTCGCTCTTTTCAGTTATTACCGGGTTTATCATAATAAGATCGGCAAAGCCGGTAGCCACAATAATGATCCTCTTGCGGTATCCGATCATATTTGCAGCCATACCTACACAGCGTTCGCGGTTAGCTCTGAGAGTATCCTCCATGTCCTGTACTACAGGCAAATCGATCTTTGTTGCTTTTTCGGATTTCTGGTTCAGAAAAAATGCATCTCTGACGATAGGCTTAATCATTATGAACTACCTCATTCCTCATTTATATTTCTGTACAGATCATTTACTGCCGCCTGAGCATGTTCTGCAATATGCTTGCTTTTAATATGATTTCTCAGATCCATGATCGCCAGCATCTCGTCTGCAACATCCTCAAGCCGGTGCTTTCCGCGGGATATATAGCTTATCATCCTCTCAGCTGTGAAATCAGTGCTCATCTCAGCACAAATAAGCCGGGTGAAAGCCTCCGGATATCCTTTGCGCATCATCAGATCATACAGCAGTTTACTTTTTTCGCTCATTTCTTCTATGCATCTACATATACAGTCAGGGCAACAATAGCGATAGTGATCTCAGTCTTAGGTTTTCCATTCAGGGCGATGCCTTCAGGGTTTGCTCCGCCCTGATGCACTTCAGCATCCACATTCCACCAGCTGAGATAGTCTGTCACTACCGACGGATCCACTTCTTCAGGATGCGGTGCATAGATATCTGCCTTGATATATGCCTGTGTCTTCCGGTCGGTTATGTCAAATATCTCGGATATTCCTGCCATGCAGCAGTGGTGAATTGCGTCCTTCGTGGCTTTAAGCACCGCGTTATTCTGGTCGCCGCCGTGCATATCCACGCCCTGTCCGAATTCTATAATAAGCCTCTTCATCGCCATATTCTTTCCCCCTCTACAGATTCAGCCCGTACATGCCGAAGTACAGCTCCGATATCCAGCTCCTGATCTATGTCCCCGATTGTTTTACACCATACGAGCGGCCGCACGGAGCGATCATATCTGCTGTAAACATATCGATCTCCTTTGTGTTTTATATCCTTTTTTTAATAATAACATATCCGCCGCACATAAAATGCCCCGGAGTACTATTCTCCAGGGCATAGTTTGTAATGGCGACGGAGGAGACTGAACTCTCATCCGGGTATTGAATTCCCGGTAATGCGTGCTGTATCATCGATTCATGAAAAGATCAGAAAAAAGAACGCCTAAGGCTGCAATAATATCGATTATTCTGCTGTGTATCGCGGCAGCACTTTTGTTTGCCGCAAAGAATGTCCGGGGCTTTGCCGAATGGTACAGCGTCAATATCTATTCTCTGATCACAGCGTCTATAGGACGTCTTGCCGGAACCGTTCCTTTTTCTATTGCCGAAGCTGCTTCATGTATCCTTCTTTTTTCAGTCATTGTGGATATCATGCGCTGCCGGAAAAGGCTCCGGGCAGCATTCATGCACATTTTTCTGATCGTATCGATTCTGTTCTTTCTGTATGCAGCAAATTGCGGGATCAACTACCACAGAAATACGTTTGTTGATCAGAAAGCGCTGTCCGGTGCCGAGTTTACGGAAGATCAGCTTGCAGATTTCTGTGAATATATTACCGTCCAGATAAAGGAATGCGTCTCAGCGACTGATTATCCTCATGGCAGAGATTTTGCAGATGCAGCCCGGCTTTCCATGAGCAATCTTTCAGAGAATTATCCGTCACTCCGTGGATATTACCCTTACCCTAAACAGCTTTCTTTCCTTTCACGTGCATTCTCCAGTATGGGTGTCAGCGGAATCTACTCTCCTTTTACTGTAGAAGCAAACATAAACTGTGAAATGCCGGATATGGAAAAGCCATTTACTGCATGCCATGAGCTGTCTCACCTCAGAGGATATATGAATGAGGGCGAAGCTAACTATATAGGCTGGTTAGCTTGCATAGAATCCGATGATCCGTCATTCAACCGCAGCGGCTGGCTTATGGGGTGGTTATATGCAGGCAGCACGCTCCGAAGAGTCGATCCTGAGCGTTATGAAAAGCTTTACAAAAGACTTCCTTCATATGCTGTTTCCGAAATCGAAGAAGACAGCCTGTTCTGGTCTTCCCATGAAACCAAAGCATCTGAAGTGCAGGACCGCGTCAATGATGCTTATCTGAAGGCAAACGACCAAAAGGACGGGATACAGTCATACGGCATGCTGACAACGCTGATGCTTATGCATTATTACGGTCAGGAATCATCAGATCAATAGGCACTATTCACTTGGTTTTAAAGTTATATCTACTCCGTTTACGCTCACGCTTTCACCTGCAGGCACGAGTATGTAGGTCACTCCGTCGATCTTTTTTGTCTTTATCCTCAGCGCTGTTTCAGGATCTGTGATGATCCTGGTCTCAGGGGTTCTGACCTCAAACGATCTCTTCTGTATAAGATTTCCGATATTGAAAGCTCCTGCACCGTCAAAACGCTTCCCTACCGAATCGCCGAAATTCTTTATCTTATCGTCAGAGATTCCCTTATCTGACAGTATGTCCTCAATGTCTTCTATGTATACTTCAGCTATTTCGGAAGGGTTTTCTTCGTGGATCGCTTCAGCTTTTGCTGACAGCTTTGCCTGAAGAGATGTTACAACATCCAGGCTGCAGTCCTTTCCGAGCGCTTCGGCAAGAGTGAAATTGAAAGTTTCCTTCTGAACGTCAGCAGCCATAGGCGGATTGTCTATCATAAACAGTGCTGTGATAAGCTCTCCGTGATTTACAGATGTGCTCTTTGTATAATACTGGACCTGATAAATATCAGCGCTGCCTTCATCCAGTACCGGGAATATGAATCCTATCGCAGGCGGAGCCAGCAGCGTTCCTGTTGAAATCCCCCTGAACTCCTGCTGTCCCGGCTGATACTGAAGTGCGGCTTTGGATGTTTTTACCGGACAAATCGCGCAGATGAAGTAATCAAACTGCTCATTTGATTCTTCAGACCATTCTTCGTTCCTTACATCCTTAGTGCTGAGATCGTATGTGTCCGCAGCAAGGATTATCACGTAGCTGTCTCCATCCATGTCAAGGGATCCGATGATCCTCTGATACAGCAGTTCCCTCATATTCTCATCTCTCAGCTGAGTGCTTTTGAGAGCCATGAGAAGTCTGTGCTCATCGCTGTTTCCTACTTTGTCAGTCGGCAATTCCAGAGATATCTGATTTCTCTCTGCTTTGCCGGAAAGCACCTTTTTAAGGATGGCAGCATACATTTCACGTTCTTCAGTCTCCATGTCGAGCACCGGTATTTCCATCGTTGTAACGATTTCACCTGCGGCATTGACATAACATCCGTATATGCTTCTGAAATTATTCAGAGTTGTGTCTATTCTTTTTCTTATTCTTCTGATTTCTTCAGGTCTCATCGATTCTCCATTCCGGGCATAAAAAAAGCGGCCCTCTTTGATATCCAATACAGTTTACCACAGAACACCGCTTTGAAATAAGCCGCGATTTGCTTTTAAATCAGTATTACCATCCTGTTCCAAAGTCGGTAATGGTGTATGAGCCATCTTCGGCTGGCCTGATGACTCCAAGGCCATATTTGTTTATGACCCAGCCGCTTTCTTCATCATATTCGCCATTTGCCGGCAGCAGCTCATTCGGATCTACCCCCTCTGACGGGTGAAGATCATAATGCACTTCGAAAGCTACTTCATCAGGACCAAGATTGTAGTCTTTCAGTACTTCAATTTCCTGTTCGTCTTCAGCTGTATATATTTTTTCCACGTTGATCCTGAAGTCATCGATCTTGTCTTCGTAGGATTCTACTAACATATCCTTCATGGCAGCAGTGATCTGCTTTCCGGCTTCCTCCTGATTGTCCTTTAACGGAATGCTGCTTCCCGCAGTTCCGGTCTGCTCACTCTTAGGTACGTCAGTTTCCGTTTCTTCCTGAGCAGCTCCGCCACAAGCTGTCATTGTTATTAATAAGCATGCAGTCAGAATAAGACAGAATAGCTTTTTATGCATTATGAACCTCCAATCTTGCAATACTAATGAAATTTTCACCGGCATTATATCATATACAAATAACAAAGGCGCACACATGGGTACGCATTACAATCCGGCCTTTTTCAGATCGATTATGACAGAAAGCTGCGAATGCAGGCATTTACTTCTTCCGGTTTATCTACATTCACATTATGTGCAGCACCTTTGATAACTTTCAGCGGATATCCGGTTTGCTGTGTCCACGCCCTGTTGTATTGCGCAACTTTACCTGTCCTGTCCTTCTCACCCAGAATCAGTAAAACCGGGCAATTGATCTTTAACTCGCAATTATCATCAATAAAACCTGCATAGCCAAGTCCCATCAAATGACATAGTTCATTTTTGTTATAAGGCGAAAGCATCTTCATCATGTTTTCATATGACTCCCTGTTTGTTGATACCTGTTTCGCCATCGCTCTCTTCATCCACTGAAATGGATACAAATGAGCCATCCATTCGACCTGTTTCAGCATCCAGATGTCAAATCCTGAATAATAGCCGGATCCATATGGTGTGCTGTCAATTGAGACAAAAATTTTTACGCGATCCGGGTATCGTTTTATAAAAGACTGTGACAGAAAGCCGCCCAGTGACTGCCCGATAAGGATGACCTGATCCACAGATTTCTTATCGAGAATACTCCTGATGTATTCAGACGTGTCTCCAAAATCGAATGTCGAAAAAGGTCTGGATTTTCCGTGTGCGGGAGTATCCCATGTCAGGATATTATGATCTTCCGCAAACGCTGATATCTGCCCGTCAAACATGCTGTGATCAGCAGTGAGTCCATGCAGGAAGAAAATCGTATCCTTCCCGGCATCCCAGGACTCCGATTGCCAATAAAAGACCTTGCCTTTATTTGTCTGCAGTATTTTTTCTTCCATATCCCTGACCCCTTTATGTTTAAGCATCGGCAATTCCTGTTTTGCCTCATTCTTATCATCTTTTACTTATAATAGCATAACCATCGCACCATAAATGCCCGGAGTTATTCCAGGGCATTCGCTAACGATTCGTGCACATCTGCTCTGTCCGCGCCTGGTGGCTTGTCACTCACAGGCGTATTGCGTATCAGATTATGCCTCGTCGGTTACAGATCCAAAAACAAATTCGATAAGCGCAAGGTTAAAAAACATCAGCAGTAACGCTCCCGGTACGGTATGATATAATCGAAAAGACTAATGGACAGAACTTTAAAGGGGGAAAAATGGATATTCAATTCAGACTCGGAACGGTTGATGACGCTGGCATGATAGTTGGGCTCATCAATGAGCTTGCGGAATATGAGAAGCTGCCGGATATGATCACAACGACAGAAGAAGACATCCGCACTGCAATAGCAAACAGGGACATAGAGACGCTGTTCGCGAGCTCGGACGGAAAAGATGTTGGATTCGCGATGTTTCTCGACAACTACGCGTCCATATTCGGCGCCAAAGGTATGTTCATTGAAAACCTTTATGTCAGGCCCGAATACAGGGGAAAAGGTATAGGCGAAGCCATTATGAGGGAGCTCTGCCGTATCGCGGTAAGCCGCGGATACAAGAAAGTCGAATGGCACTGCCTCGAATGGAACGAGCCGGCAAATGAGCTGTATCTCAAACTGAATGCCACCCAGAAAAAAGACTGGATATTCTACCGTCTGTTCGGAGAAACTCTTGAGGAACTCGGCAAAAGATAACTCGGGATCAACGATTATAGGTAAGGATCACATTATTACGTCGATACCTTCCGGCAAAACCGGTCACTCATACCCCTCTCCATCACTTTAATTATAATAAATGCCCTGAAGTGATTCCAAGGCACTGTTGGTGGAGATGCCAGGAATCGAACCCAAATCCCGGGATTGGATTTTCAACATTTCTGAAAATCATGCGGACTCAGCCGTATGTCTGAGCAATACCCAGCTAGGTCGAATCTATAAATGAGTTCATTTTTATAATGTCGATTTGCACACCGAAATGAAAGTCCACTTTCTTCTAATTCCAGCCAACGCATTGTTCACATGGAGTTTTCCCATTAAGTTCCTTCTTGTAAGCACTATAAACACGATCGCTGTTCTTCAATACGGGGCAGTCTTTTGATTCATGATAGAATTCACCATCTATAGTGTAATACACCTTTTTCTCAAATGGTGAATGGAATGATATATTGCCTTTGACTCTTTCAAAGCAGGAAAAAGCCATCATAACAACAAGAATAATTACCGGACCAGAAAGAACTGCGTAAGCGATTATGGTACTTATTATGTCTGATATATTGCGATCAGTTTTTCTCCTCATTTTTCTTATTCCATGTGCTTAATAGTATTTATCCACATTTCAGTTCATATATAACGGCAAACTGCAGGTCTTTGTCTGCTCACACATATTAACAGCGATGTTTTTTTCGGATAATTTGAAACCAAACTCCGGCTGATATTTCTTGCAGAACTGTTTATAGCTCTTAGCCTGGGTATTGTCTGCAGCTTTCACTTCTACCGGTACCAGACGTGCCTTCTTTTCAGCATATCCCTTCTATAATAAGCCGAATACATTAGAGCATCTTCTGCATCTGGCACCAGCGATGCCCCTTTGGACAATCTTCGAGTGTGCTGCATACCGTGTAGCCATGCTTTTCGAAAAACGGCATCTGCCAGTCGAGCGCATTAATGATCACCATGTATGCACCGTTTGCTTTAGCCTCACGCTCGAAATCACTGAGAAGATATGTGCCTATGCCGCGGTTACGCTGCTTCGCGTCGACCCACATCATTTCGATATGAGCGCTGTTCCAGCCGTGGACACCTGCGATGATTCCGGCAATGAGATTCCCGTCATTATCAAGAACCCTTTTGTTGAGCAAGATGAATTCATGCTCGTATGGCACCTGAGAGTGATTGTATTCGCCCAGACCGTCATCAATGATCTCCGCGTCTTCTCCGCTTGCCTGCTGGATCTCATAATCGCAGACCTTTGACGGAATATACTCCTGCGAAGGCTGATCCAGTTTTTTCATCATGGAATAGTTTTCATGGGCTCTTGGCCAGTCTTTTATATTGCCGACTATCTTGTACCCATGCTTCTCATAAAGTGGTCTTGCCTGAAAGTCGAACGTTCCCAGCGTCATAGCGTAGCAGCCTTTTTCACGCGCAGCGCGTTCAGCTTCGTGGATCAGAGCCGAGCCCAGTCCTTGTCTGCGGTATTTCTCATCCACCCACAGGACATCAAGTTCCGCTATTTTCCAGCTGTCTATTTCCACAATGCATCCCCCGATGACATTGTCTTCATCATCGGTAATTTTCATGAATATGTATTCATCTTGTGCACCTTTCATAGGCGGAGCGATAAAGTCGGAGATCTCATCGATTTTTTCATGGAAGAATTCCGCATCATCCTCTTCGCACGGCTGCATCTCAAAATTCAAAAACTGCATCATTTCCGCTTCACCATCTTCTATTTTACCGGTCTTTCTGAATCCGAACTTATGATAGATGTGCATGCCGATCTCATTCTCAGGTTCCGTTGACAGGTGGAGTCTGTCTGCACTATTATCGCGGAAGTATTTGATTATCTCGGTGAGTGCTGCCTGACCGTAACCCTTGCCTTGCTCGGATTTATCGATCATGAACCGCCAGAGCCAGTATCTGTCATCTTCATCTTCAGCTTCCGGATCAAAAGCAAACATGCAGAAGCCGACCAACCTGTCATCCGCATAGATAGCGAAGGGGCGTGCAACGCCGTGATGTTTTGCGTTGGTCTCATCAGCCTGTTTCAGCGAATAGTCATTAGGAGCGACAAACGGCTGATCCTCGCGCACTGACAGTGCAATGACCGCCTCACGATTTGTTTCATCTATAGATACTAATGATATTTTCATATTTATTTCTCCATTATATTCTTGAGCATTTACAGTTACTATCGCGGGCACCAAAAAAGGAGCTGACCCGTGCAGAAATGTGAACTTGTCAACTAAAAGTAGACACTGAAAAAAGCATCAGAAGCCTTGTTCGATCCTGTATCGGACAGGGCTTTTGTAATCCAATGAATATGCCGCTCTTTCTTCGTTGTAATAAGTAACGTATTTATCCAGCAAAGCC
>JAFRKO010000022.1 GCA_017431685.1 Mogibacterium sp. | reverse complement strand
TTTTCTTTCCTTCGGTCAGTGGACCTACATGGTATACTTCTTTTTTCTTGCGTGCCATAACAAAACCTCCTATGGTACATTCTTATGCTACCATAGGAGGCTATCTCAGTTAACATTTACAGACTTTTTCTCACAGTCTCGCGCTCTTTCAATTGAATGCTGATCTTAAATATGTAATACGAATTCTAGAGGTAGTCGACCTCGTGCCCGACCGGTCTGCACATCAGATCTTCCATTGCGTCTTTAACCGTGATCTTACCGTTGATAACGTCATAGATAGCGGTGAAGATCGGCATGTCAACGCCGGTCTGCTCCGACAGCTCTTTTACCACTTCTGCGGTGTACATGCCTTCAGAGACCATTCCGATTTCTTTGATCGCGTCTTCAGGCTTATACCCTTTACCAAGAAGTCTGCCGCAGCGGAAGTTCCTGGAGTGGATACTGGTGCATGTTACGATCATATCGCCGATACCCGCTAGACCGAAGAATGTCGAAGGTCTTGCTCCCAGCACAACACCGAGCGATGTTGCTTCAGCACAGCCTATTGTAAGCAGGGCAGCCAGGGTGTTGTCTCCGTAGCCGGCTCCGTTAACGATTCCTGAGCCTACAGCAAGAACGTTCTTGAGAGAAGCTGCAAGCTCCATGCCCATCATGTCATCGTTTAGATAAACTCTGAATTTGTTTGTGCTGAAGAGTTCTGCCATGGCCATCGCAGTTGACTCTTTCCTTGATGACATTGCCACCACCGTCGGAACGCCGATACCTACTTCCTCAGCGTGCGAAGGCCCGCTTATGCAGACGTATCTGTCGAGGTCGAAGTATTCACCTATGACCTCGGACATTCTTTTATGCGTTTTCTGCTCAAGACCTTTGGAGATGCAGGTGATGATTGCGTCTTCCCGGATGAAAGGGACGGCTGCCTTTATGGCGCTTCTTACATGCTGCGCAGGAAGCGCGAATATCACGAAATCTGCTTCCTTCAGAGCTTCTTCGTTGGTTTTGCAGAAGTGGTAGTCACCTTTGAGCTTAACGCCCGGAAGATAATCCTTGTTCTCCATGTCTGCTGCCATGCGGGCAAGGTGATCCTGGTCGATATCATAGATGTTGATCCTGCAGCCTTTGCCTGCGAGTACTGTTGAGAGAGCTGTACCAAAGCTTCCGCCGCCGATAAATGCAACTGTCTTCATGTTTTTATCCCTTCTCCGTCATTCCGTACGATTCCATATTTCCATTAACGGGTCCAACCATGTAATTATACTGTTTTTGTACTTAAAATGAAACTATGCAGCCATTCATGTGGTATACTGTTAACCGTGAAAACGGCCGGCTGTGATCTGCCGGCAAAAAGGAGACAGAGATGGCAACCAAAAAGAATCCAAGAGTAATAAAGTTTGTGCTTACCGATGACGATTATCTGGCATTCGGACGCTACCGCATCCTTTATACTGCGGGCGGGCGCAAGCTGGTAAACAGGCAGAGGCTTACATATTTAATCAGCGGACTGGCGATCGCAGGATTGTTTACATTGTTCCATGCGGATCATCAGTTTACCATGATCGCATACGCTGTGGCAGCAGTCATTGGTATAGGCGGCCCAATAATGGCTGAGAGGATATTGCTGAGGCAGCAGGACAAAGCAATTAAAAATTCATACGACACTATCGAAAGAGTACATGCGGTGGAGAATGTAGTCACAATAGGAGACGATGCTCTCACAACAGACGCAGGAGACGATCATCAGTCGTTTGACTACAAGGATCTGCAGCTTGTTGACCTGACTGAAGAGGCTATATACGTATGGATGAGCGAGACGATGATAATGCCAATTCCACTGCACGCTTTCGCCGGTATGCCGGAGATGAAGGAGGCGTACCAGCTGATCAGACAGAAGATCAAGGAAGCCGGCGGAACGCTTTCTGATGACAGCAAATAAATGCACTTTGTGAAAAACAACAAATTTTGGCAAACTCTTTAGTTGACAACACCATTAATTGTTGCTATATTAGCTACTGAGCTTATTCACTTATTCTATGAAAGGAGCACATTCACATGACAAGAAACATGATGATGGAAATGGGAATGATGGGCATGTGCATGTGCAGAGCCGATGAATAGCATAGGATAAGGTCGTAACGAAATCCGAAAACTGTGTATATTTCTCATGTGTGAGATGCCGGGGCAGGTCGTTAAGACCTGCCCCATATTATTTTCAGATATTTTTCAGGAAGGGACAGAATGGCAGAACACATAATAAGACTGCAGGGGGTAACGAAAGAGTTCGATACCAAGGGCGGCAAGGTGGTTGCACTTAAGGACATCGACCTGGACATTGAGAGAGGGGATTCATACGGTATAATCGGACTCTCAGGCGCAGGCAAATCGACCCTGGTAAGAACGATAAACCTCCTCGAACAGCCTACAGAAGGAAAGGTCGTCTTCAACGGCAGTGTACTGACCGGATTGAGAAACAAAGACCTCAACCTCCACAGGCGCAAGATATCAATGATATTCCAGCAGTTCAACCTGCTGATGCAGAGAGACGCCATAGGCAACATACTTTTTCCGCTGGAGATCGCGGGAGTGCCTAAGGCAGAAGCTCTTGAGAAAGCTCAGGAACTCCTCAAAGTCGTAGACCTCGAGGACAGAGCGCACTCATTCCCGTCACAGCTCTCGGGCGGTCAGAAACAGAGAGTAGCGATAGCAAGAGCACTGGCATCCGATCCGGAAGTCATCCTCTGCGATGAAGCTACATCAGCTCTTGACCCTAAGACTACACGCTCTATTCTGAGCCTGCTTCGTAAGATCAACGAGGAGCGCGGTATAACGCTCGTAGTCATAACCCACGAGATGGATGTAATAAAGCAGCTCTGCAACAAAGTGGCGGTCATTGAAAACGGTGAGATCGTGGAGCGCGGAGAGGTGTCGGAGATCTTCAAAAAACCTAAGACCAAGGCGGCTCGTAAGCTCTTCTTCCCTGACGGTCAGGCGCATGAAAAACCGCTGACGAAAACCTCAACGAAGAACCGGGTCAGACTGGTATTCGACGAGGCGAACGCGGGCGAACCGATAATCGCCAACATGATAATGGAGCTCAAGGCACCTGTGAACTTCCTGTATGCTAACCTGGACGTGCTCGGCGGAGCTCAGAAAGGACAGATGGTGATATGCCTGGCGGCCGACAAGGAGACTGCTGAGAAACAGAAGGAGTACCTCACGGCGAAGGGTGTGGAATTCATTGAAATCGATGAGGATGAGATCGAAGAGGAGGTGAAGGCATAATGGATATTCATGAATTGCTTAGCTTACTCGGACACGGGACACTTGATTCCCTGTACATGATCATCATCTGCACGGTGGTATCGTACCTTATCGGCCTGCCTATAGGAGTTTCACTCATAGTAACAGCGCCGGGAGGCATAAGACCGCTGGGCATCTACAACAAGGTGGTAGGTTTCATAGTCAACATCCTGAGATCGGTGCCGTTCCTTATCCTGATGATAGCCCTGATGCCTTACATACGTAAGCTGATCGGAACGGGCATAGGCAAGGAAGCGGCGACAGCAGCCCTGATAGTAGCGGCAGCACCGTTCGTAGCAAGGCTTGTGGAACAGTCGCTTCTGGAAGTCGATCCGGGAGTCATCGAAGCAGCACAGGCGATGGGAGCCAGCAACATGCAGATAATCCGCAAGGTGATGCTGCTTGAGGCAAGGCCGTCGCTGCTGAACGGAGCAGCGGTAGCCACTATCAACATACTCGGCTACACCGCAATGGCGGGTATCGTCGGAGCCGGAGGACTCGGAGAAATCGCCATCAGATACGGACTTTACAGATTCCAGCCGTCGATAATGTGGATAACGATAGTGGTCCTGGTAATAATGGTACAGATCTTCCAGGAGATAGGAATAAAGGTGGTCAACAAATACGACAACCGCATCAATTAGTTAAGCCCCCTGCGGGTAATAATAAATACAGCTGAAAATATCACTAATATAACTAAGAAGTAGAAAGGGACAGAACAATGAAGAACATCAAAAGATTCAGCATTATTGCAGCAGTACTCGTGCTTGTACTCGGCATCCTCACAGCATGCGGCGGAGGCGGCGGTGATTCCGCAGACAAGACTATAAAGGTAGCAGCTTCTCCTACACCTCATGCAGAGATCCTCAATTCGATTTCTGAAGCACTTGCGGCAGACGGATGGACTCTCGAAGTTGTAGAGTTTGATGACTATGTACAGCCTAACGTAGCTACAACAGACGGCGACGTTGATGCCAACTACTTCCAGCACGTTCCGTATCTCGACCAGTACAATGCAGAGAATGGCACAGACCTGGTAGCAGTAGGAAACGTACACTATGAGGCAATGGGAGCATACAAGGGCCAGAAAGACAGCTTCGACGCACTCGCTGACGGCGACAAGATCGGCGTTCCTAACGATGTAACAAATGAAGCAAGAGCTCTCCAGCTGCTCGCAGCAAACGGTGTGATCACACTGAAGGACGGTGTTGGACTCGAAGCTACAAAGCTCGATATCGTAGACAATCCTAAGAACATCGAGATCGTTGAGCTCGAGGCTGCAACAATCCCGGCTTCACTCCCTGATCTGGCACTCGGCGTTATCAATGCAAACTACGCGCTCGGTGCAGGCCTCACAACAGACGATGCAGTAGCATACGAGTCTGCAGACTCTGAGGCTGCTGAGACATATGTAAATGTCATCGTAGTAAATGCAGGCAACGAGAGCAGTGAGAAGACACAGGCTCTCGTAAAGGCTATCCAGACAGATGCTGTTAAGGACTTCATTCTCGACAAGTACAACGGAGCTGTTCAGCCTAAGTTCTAAAGCATGAAGGAAAGAAAAGTAGCAGTTCTGGCGGGCACGCCGGTCGATACCGCAATGGGTGTCGAATATATAAATAAGAAGAACTCTGAAACAGAGGGGCAGTGTTTGCTGCCCCTTTCTGACCCTGTGTCGGTGGACTGCGACGCGCAGATCAAGTTCCAGTATTCGGATGATGATGAAAAGCGCGCTGTAATGGATAACATTTTCAATCCGGAGATAGAGGCAGGTGTGAGGGACTTTTTCATCTACTGCAATTCGCTGTCGGGCTCATTTGATTTCGATACATATGCGGTCATGAAATCGCTGGAAAAAGACGTGGACATCCGAGTCTATACGCCGCTTCAGGTTTACAGGAGACTTGGCTGTGAATACAGCCGTCTCGGCGTAATGGCAGCAAACAATCTCTCCGCTTATGCGATTGAAGAAGCTCTGATGGCGTCCAATCCTGATATCTATATGATCGGGACCGGGAATATGGCGATTGTCCGTGCGATAGAGGACGGAATGGTACCGGCCGGGGTAATTGATCATTGTGGTCTTTCTCATATGGTAAAGTACATGGAATCATGCGGCGCAGAAGCTATCGTTCTGGGCTGCACGCACTTCCCGTATTTCATGGAAGAGCTGGCTGGACTGACAGATCTGCCTGTCATAGATCCTGCTGATGAAATGTTCAGGAGCCTGCTTGAGGCGGACCGCTAGAAAACAACTTATTATATAAAGCAAAAATCCGCAGATCTGAAATAGGTCTGCGGATTTCTTTATTTTGCACGGAATATTTAGTATAATCTACTATGTATGATTATGTGCTCAAAGCAGCACTGGAAAGATAACACTAACGATAAAAAAAGGGACAGAATAATGGCAGGCAACTTTAAAAAAGTAGGCAAATGGGGCGAATGCCTCTGGGGTTTGGACGAGAATGGAAACCTCCTTATAGACAATGGACTGGCTGCAGACCTGGGAGACGAAGGTGCTCCGTGGAAGGGTTTTGAAGATGCAATCAGATCCGTGGTCGCAACGCGCGATGTGCGCTTTCCTGACGGGGCATCGCTTGCAGGACTGTTCAAGGGCTGCAGGAAGATGGTCAAGGCGGATCTGAGCGGCTTCGACACATCGAATGTCACACGTATGGACTCGATGTTCGAGGGATGCGCAAATCTCTGCGAGCTCGATATATCATCGTTTGATACGCGCCGCTGCTCAGACCTGAGCAGAATGTTTGCTCAGTGCGCAAAGCTCGACGACATTCTGATGGGTTCTGAATTCAATACTGAAGGTGACGGCAGCACGGACTGCGGAAGACTTGCCGTTAAGGAATACGGCGGCAAGTACAAAAAGGCAAAGCCGATTGGAGTAGAAGGATTCAGAGTGCTTTACCACAGTAATTTTGATGGTGAGGCCGAAGAACTGGTCGAAGAAAGACAGACCGTACCAAACAGCGGATATCCGGTAGAACAGCTCATGTTCACAAGGCCGGATGAAAGCTGGTCGTTCAAAACATGGAACACGCAGGCTGACGGTACCGGCGCTGATATACCTGCCGGAGCAGAGATAAAGTCAGTCGACAGGGATATCGATCTTTACGCGGTGTGGAGACATGCTCCTAAGATCGGAGAGATCATGGAACCGGCTGCCTTCTCATTCGGAGAGACGATCCCGTTTGAGCTTCCGGAGATCATTTCGATCAATGATCCTGATGTCACGGGCTATCTCGAGATAAGCGAGACCGGTGAGGAGGGGACATGGCGCGCTATAAATCATAACGCGATCCTCCCTGTATCATGTAATGGATATCTCCTCAGACTGCATGCCGCAAACAGCATCGGTGAAGCGGTTTCAAACAGCGTAAAACTGGATATCAGAAGAGCGAACATAGATGTGTCAGGCGTACGCTGGGCAGAAGAAGACGATATGACATACAATGGCAGCGTAAAGCGTGTATGGCTTGAAGGTCTGCCTGATGGTGTAGTGCCGAAATACATCGGAAACGAAGGTGTCAAGGCAGGCACATATACTGCGACAATAAGTTTCGATTTCGATCAGGACAACTTCAACGAACCTCTCATCGTTCGCGAGCATGAGTGGACTATCCGCAAGGGATCCTACGATATGTCGCAGGTGAGCTGGGTTTACGATGGACCGTTCGTATATGACGGCGCGGATCACGGGGTAAGTCTGAAAGGGCTGCCTGAAGGTGTAACGGCGATTTATGAAGACAATGCTGCTTCTAAAGCCGGAGTCTATACAGCAAAAGCAAAATTTGAATACGACAGCGCTAATTACGAGAAGCCGCAGGATGTTGCTCCATGCGTATGGGAGATTAAGAAGGTCGGAATCAGCGCTTCAGACCTCGAATGGTCGGGCTGCGAGGATTTCGTATACGATGGCTCTCCGAAAAAAGTGTTCATCATGAATCTGCCTGCGGATGCGGAAGTCGAATATGACGGAGCAGAAGAAACCCAGGCAGGCAAATATCTTGCGAGAGCTTCTCTGGGAGGCAATTACTGCTTCATGGGTCAGGCGGAATACGAATGGGAGATCGCAAAGGCTTCCTATGATATGTCGCGCACCGCATGGAGCGGACAGACAGACTTCGAATATGACGGAGATACACATGGCGTGCATCTCATGTCGTACCCGGAAGAGCTCGAAGTCAGATACAGCGGATGCGAAGGAAGAAGAGCAGGCGAATACACAGCCCGCGCGTCTTTCATCAATCCGGACACACACAACTACAATACACCTGATGATATGATCATCAACTGGAGAATAGGCAAGAAGAGCCTTGATATGTCAGGTGTCAGATGGAATTACACCGAAGCTTTCACCTATGACGGTGAGGTCAGAAAGGTGGAACTCGAAGGACTGCCTGAGGGTGTCTATGCCGAATACGAGAATGCTTCGGCATATGATGCAGGTATATATAACGCTCACGCTAATCTCAGATTTGACGGAGACAATCTCGAGGTTGAGTCCCCTGCGGACTGCAGCTGGAGGATCCTCAAGAAGAAGATAGATATCTCAGACGTATGCTGGGATTATTCCGAGCCGTTCGTGTACGATGGCAATGAGCACAGC
The DNA here is from genome assembly GCA_017431685.1 of Mogibacterium sp. Lineage (GTDB taxonomy): Bacteria > Bacillota > Clostridia > Peptostreptococcales > Anaerovoracaceae > Crickella. The sequence goes on along the minus strand of JAFRKO010000022.1, from coordinate 52,097 downwards.
ATCTACCTTGCAAACGTTCCTGAGGGCGTCGAAGTCGAATATACAGGCAATACAGCAAGCGGCGCGGGCATGTACGCTGCGAGCGCGGTACTGATACCGACTGATGCCAACAACTATGAAGTTCCGGAGATAAACGGATGCGCATGGTCGATCGACAAGGCGGAATACAAACTGCCGCTGCTCTCATGGACGGATTCATCTTCGTTTATCTATGACGGAAGTGAGAAGTCTGTCAGCATAGTAAACGACCTCGGTGATGCTGTTACAGTTGATTACACAGGCAACACTGCAACTGGCGCCGGCAGATATTTCGCAAAAGCAGTATTCTCGCCGGTCGATGACGATAACTTCAGGGCGCCTGATCCACAGGGATTTTCATGGAGCATTAACAAGGCGGTATTTGATATGAGCGGAGCTTACTGGGATTACAGCGAGCCGTTCATTTATGACGGAATCTCTAAGACCGTTAAAGTCGCGGGACTCCCTGACGGAGTATTCGCCGAATACTTCAACGCATCCGCTACTGATGCAGGTTCTTACACTTCGACTGCAAAGTTCAGGGTCATGGATCCTGATAATTATGAAGACAATATTCCTGACATGATGCTCGACTGGCGCATCGACAAAGCGTCGTTTGACATGAGCGAAGTCAGATGGCAGGAGAACAGGGAATTCTCGTATGATGGCGAAATCAAGAGTGTCAGACTGACAGGACTGCCTGACGGGCTTACACCGGAGTACGAAGGCAGCTCGGCTTCTGAAGCAGGCGAATACACTGCAAGAGCCGGCTTCGAATACGATGAGAGGAATTACAGAAAGCCTGAAGTTGCGACATGCCACTGGGTAATCGAGAGGACTCCGGTAGACATTTCAGCAGTCAACTGGGACTATGATGAAGCTTTCGTATATGACGGCAAAGAGAAGACTGTCGCCGCCAGAAACATTCCTGAAGGAACAACAGTCAAATACAATAACGCAAAAGCAAACCAGGCAGGCACATATGTAGCAGCTGCTGAGATTATCCCTGATGACACGGATAACCTTACAAAGTCCAGACTCGAGAATCTCACATGGAGAATCGATAAGGGCAACTACGACATGAGCCACGTCCGCTGGGACTACGAAAAGCCTTTCACATATGACGGCAGCGAGTTCAGAGTGGTACTGAAGGGACTGCCTGAAGGCGCTCTGCCTTCATACAGAGGCAATACAGCGCGCGATGCCGGAACATACAAGGCAAGTGTTACGTTTACCGCTTCGGACAGCCGCAATTTCAACACTCCTGAGCCGATGGAGCTCGAGTGGGAGATCAGGAAAGCCGAATACGATATGTCGGGAGCTTCCTGGGACTATGAAGGTGAGTTCGTTTACAACGGAAGGATGCATGAGGTGTCGCTCAGAGGACTTCCTGACGGAGTCCGTGCCGTATACTCCGGCAACGCAGCAGCTGATACAGGTTCATATGAGGCAGCTGCGGAACTTATCCCTTATGACTCATATAACTACAACCAGCCGTTCATCGAAAGCTGCAAGTGGCAGATAGTGAAGGCTGATTACGATATGTCTGTTGTAAGGTGGGACTACAGCAGCCCTAAAGTGTTCAACGGAAGAGAACAGAGCGTTATGCTCGAACAGCTCCCGAACGGCATCAAGGCGGACTATACGGGCAATGAAGGCAAGGAAGCCGGCAGATACACAGCCAAAGCGCTGCTCACGGTATCTGATCCTGCAAATTACAATACACCGTCTGTGGCTGACTGCGATTGGGAGATCGAAAAGGCTGACTACGACATGTCAGCTGTCAGCTGGGGCTATGAGCCGGGCTGCTTCACATATGACGGCAGCAGAAAGACCATCGAGCTGAGCGGCCTGCCTGAGAATGTGACAGCTGAGTACAACGAGAACAGTGCCGACAGAGCGGGCAATTACGTTGCTACAGCCAGCTTTGCAACATCTGACAGCAACTTCAGAGCTCCTGAACCGATCAAGATCGACTGGAGCATCAACAAGGCTGACTACGATATGAGCGAAGCTGCATGGGACTATGACGGCAGTTACGTATTTGACGGAATGCCGAAGAGGATCCAGCTTACAGGTATTCCTGAAGGTGTCAGTGTCAGCTATGAAGGCAACACAGCCGTAAACGCCGGCAGCTACAGAGCTGTCGCAAGGTTCGGCATCGACACTTCGGATTTCAATATTCCTGAAGAAATGTACTGCGACTGGGCTATTGAGAAGGCAGATCCGGATATCCGCAGATTAAGATGGGATTACTCGCGTTCATTCGTCTATAACGGTGACACGAGGACTGTGAAACTAGAAGGAGTTCCGGGAACACTTGATGTTACATACACAGGGAATACGGCAGCTGCTGCCGGTCAGTATACCGCACACGCAGAGCTTACACCGAAAGACCCTGCAAACTACAACGGCGCATCCATAAGAGACTGCGACTGGCGCATCATCAAATCTACATATGACATGTCCGGCGCAAGATGGGAAGGAGACTTCAGGTCTGTATATGACGGAAGCGAGAAATCTGTCTACATAGCAGGTCTCCCTGAGGGAGTCACAGCGGTTTATCACGGCAACACAGGAGTCAATGTAGGCAGCTACAGCGCATCAGCAGATCTGGTATATGATGCCGAAAACTACCACACCCCAGAGATTGGCGGCTGTGAATGGAGCATAAGCAAGGCTGCATACGACTTGTCAAAGACCGCATGGCAGGGTGTCACCGGATTCACATTCGACGGAAGCCCTAAGACTGTCGAACTCACAGGACTGCCTGAGGGTATCACACCGGTCTACTCCGGCAATACAGCCACTGATGCAGGCTCATATGAAGCCTCGGTTACTCTGGAATACGACGCTGAAAACTATGAGAAGCCAACATTCAGCGGCTGCAACTGGAGCATCGCACCGGCTGCCGTAGATGTTGACACCAAAGCAGTAGAGTGGGTCTATGACGGTCCATATATGTATGACGGCACGCCTAAGAGCGTCTGCATAGCCACAAAGACACGTCCGCTCGGCTTCTTCGAGAAACTGCGCAGAGTAGTGCCTGAGACATACCTCGCGGGAATCCCGGAGGGCTTCGACGTTGTTTACGAAGGCGAAACAGCGACCGATGCAGGTGTCTACTACACAACGGCAAAACTCGTGAACAGGGAGCCGGGCAACTACACGGAGCGTGAGCTTCCGCCGTTCAAGTGGGAGATACTGAAGGCACCTATCGATATGAGCGGTGTTCACTGGAATTACGAGGGGCCGTTCACATTTGACAGTGAGGAGAAGAGCGTCGAACTCGTCGGTCTGCCTGATACAGTCAAAGTGACATACACTGATAACAGAGCTGTAAACTCCGGAGAATACGAAGCTATGGCCGTTGTTGAGGCAAAGGATCCTGTCAATTTTGAGACTCCGGCTCCTGTAAGCGGATGCTGGTGGCATATCGACAAAGCCTGCTACGACATGTCTGAAGTGCGCTGGGATTACGAAGATGAATTCGTGTATAACGGCAAGGAGAAGAGTGTCAGACTGCTCGGACTTCCGGAAGGAGTAAGAGTGGAGGCATATGTAGGCAACAAGGGCATAGAGGCAGGCGGATATACCGCTGAGGCAAAGCTCAGATACAGACACAAAGAGAACTTTGAAGCACCTTCAGTGCCTGAACTCAGGTGGAGGATCGCCAAGAAGGAACTCGATCTCTCAGAAGTTAAATGGAACTACGGCGATGATACAGTCTTCGTATACGACGATAAGGCAAAAGAGGTGAAGCTCGAGGGAGTGCCTGAGGATATTGAGGTAGTATACACCGATAACTGCAAGATCAACGCCGGTACATATACCGCAAGGGCAAGGCTGATCTATGATACACGCAACTGCGAGGCCGTAGAGATACCTGACCTCAAGTGGAGGATACTCAGAGCGAAGTATGATACTTCGGCAGTTCACTGGGATTACGATGAGCCGTTTGAGTATGACGGCACCGAGAAGCACATCACGCTGAAGGGTGTTCCTTGGCAGATTGCTGTCAGATACAGAGACAACAGAGCTATCGCTCCGGGTAAATATACTGCCAAGGCGTATCTGACATACGATAATGAAAATTACGAAGCACCTGAGATCGACACTACCATCGACTGGGAGATCGCAGGAAAGGAATAAATGAACGGATATCTTATAGCAATAATACTTCTTACGCTGAGCTCTACGTTCTTCTCGGCTACCGAGACGGCGTTCAGCTCGGCTAATAAGATCAAGCTCAAGAACCTCGCGGCTGACGACAACAAGCGGGCAGAATATGCTCTCAGGCTCTGCGAGGATTTCGACAAGCTGATCACAGCGGTGCTGGTCGGAAATACAATCTCCAACATCACCATGACGACCGTAGCTACTGTGTACGGTATCATGACATGGGGCCCGAAGATCGGTCCGACCATCGCCACTATCATGGTCACTCTGCTTGTACTCATACTCGGCGAGATCTCACCGAAGATCCTCGCCAGAGAGTACGCTGAGGAGGTGGCTCTTTTCCTGACGCCTTTTGTCAGAGCGCTCATACTCATTCTTACACCGCTGACATTCATCTTCAACGGACTCAAAATCTTTCTTAAAAAAGTTTTCGGCAAAAAGGACGGACCGGAATTCAGCGAAGATGAGCTGCTGACCATCGTAGAGGAAGCTGAAGCAGGCGGTGCTATAGGCGAGGAGCAGAGCGAACTCATCGCAAACGCGATAGAATTCAACGACATTGAAGCAATCGACATCCTTACTCCGAGAGTAGATATCGTTGCGGTCGAAAGAGGAACCCCTGTCGCAGATATAAAGAAGGTCTTCAAGGAATCAGGCCTTTCGAGACTGCCGGTTTATGAAGACGACCTCGATAATATAATCGGCGTCATCAACCAGAAGGATCTCTACAATAATAATGTAAAGACCATAAAAGACACCGAAAAGATCATCAAGCCTGTGGCTTACGTTGCAGAAACTCTCAAGGCTGCTGTTCTTCTTAAGAAGATGCAGGCAAAGAGGACCCATATCGCGATAGTCGTCGATGAATACGGCGGCACGACAGGACTGGTCACGCTCGAAGACATCATCGAAGAGATCGTCGGTGACATCTACGATGAACACGATACGGTAACATCAAGGGATGTGAGACCGGCAGGTGACGATGTTTACATGGTTGCCGGAGGCGCAAATCTTGAGGATTTCTTTGAGCTGTTCGACGAAGAAATCGAGGCTGATGCCACAACTGTCAACGGATGGGTGATGATAGAGCTCGACAGGCTGCCAAAAGTAGGCGATGAGTTTGATTATGAATCAAAGCACAAATTATTCCACGTCAAGGTAACGAAGGCTGACGCGAGACGCGCTCTTATGACGCGCATTGCTGTCACAGACAAACCTGAGGACGAGGACTGATACTCTTTTGAAACAAGCCGCAGCTCCGGCAGCGCGGCTCGATAAAAAACGAAAGGATGATATATCAATGGGTTTAATGGAGAAGATCTTTGGAGATCTTAACGCTAAAGAAGTCAAAAAAGTCGAAAAGATAGTAAATGTCATCGAATCATACGATGAAGCGATGCAGGCTCTATCGGATGACGAGCTCAGAGATAAGACAGTGGAGTTCAAGGCCAGGCTTGCTGAGGGCGAGACTCTTGACGACATACTGCCTGAAGCATTCGCTGTATGCCGCGAGGCAGCATGGCGCTCGCTGGGAATGAAGCATTTCAGAGTACAGCTCATAGGAGGCGTAGTTCTCCATCAGGGCCGCATCTCCGAGATGAAGACCGGTGAAGGTAAGACTCTTGTGGCGACCCTGCCTGCATACCTCAATGCTCTTGAGGGACGCGGTGTCCACGTCGTTACGGTCAACGACTATCTGGCCAAACGTGACGCGGAGTGGATGGGCAAGCTCTATTCGTTCCTGGGTCTCAAGGTAGGGTGCGTTATACATGCGGTAGAGGGCGAAGCCAGACACGAACAGTACATGGCTGACATTACATACGGAACCAACAATGAATTCGGTTTCGACTACCTGCGCGACAACATGGTCACATACAAAGAGCAGCTCACACAAAGAGAACTCAACTACGCCATAGTCGACGAGGTGGACTCGATCCTCATCGATGAAGCAAGAACGCCTCTCATTATTTCCGGCAGGGGAGTCGATTCAAGCGTGATGTACAGAAATGCCAACGCCTTTGTAAAAACTCTTGTTGAGGGAGAAGATTACAAGGTAGAGGAAAAGGATAACCAGGTGTCGCTTACTGACGAGGGAGTCAAGCTCTGCGAGTCTTACTTCAAGATCGACAACTTCTCGGATCCTGACAACATGGAGCTCAACCACTACGTTCATCAGGCTCTCCGTGCTAATTACCTCATGAAGAAGGATGTAGACTACATCGTAAAAGACGGCGAGATTCTCATCGTAGACGAATTCACAGGACGTCTCATGTACGGCAGACGCTTCAGTAACGGCCTGCACCAGGCAATCGAAGCTAAAGAAGGCGTGAAGGTAAGATCGGAGTCAAAGACTCTCGCAACCATCACGCTCCAGAACTACTTCAGAATGTATAACAAGCTCGCCGGAATGACCGGTACAGCCAAGACCGAAGAAGACGAATTCCGCGACATCTACAATATGGACGTCGTTGTTATACCGACTAACAAGCCGGTCATCAGAGATGACAGACAGGATTCTGTATACGCACATCAGAAGGCTAAGTACAAGGCGATAGTCAACAGGGTAGTGGAAGCCCACGAAACGGGACAGCCTGTATTGGTAGGTACCATCTCGATAGAGATATCAGAGCTTATAAGCAACATGCTCAGGAAGCGAGGCGTTAAGCATAACGTGCTGAATGCCAAGCATCATGAGCAGGAAGCTGAGATAGTCGCTGAAGCCGGCAGGCTCGGCGCGGTCACTATCGCGACCAACATGGCCGGCCGTGGTACCGATATCATCCTGGGCGGCAACCCGGATTTCGAAGCGCGCAAGCAGATGCGCAAAGAAGGATATACGCCTGAGCAGATCTCATTCGCAACCGGTTTTGAGAAATCTGATGACCCTGAACTGCTGGAGGCGCGCGCAAAATATAATGAGCTCCACGAACAGATCAAGATAGAGAGAGCTCCTGAGCAGCAGAAGGTGAAAGAACTCGGAGGTCTCTGCATAGTCGGAACCGAACGTCACGAATCAAGGCGTATCGACAACCAGCTCAGAGGACGTTCCGGACGTCAGGGAGACCCGGGCAACACACAGTTCTTCATCGCGCTTGAAGATGACCTCATGAGACTCTTCGGAGGAGAGAGGATGCAGGGCATACTCGAGAGGGTAGGTATGGATGAGGATGAGCCGCTCGAAGCGGGCATGCTGTCCAGATCGATCGAGAGCGCCCAGAAGAAAGTAGAGGGCAAGAACTTTGGTATCCGTAAATACGTGCTGCAGTACGACAACGTAATGAACAAGCAGCGTGAGATCATCTACGATCAGAGGCGTATGGTGCTCAATGGAGAGGATGTTTCAGGCTATATAAAGAACATGACATACGAGCTGATCGAAGGCATAGTCGATCCTGTAGTCATGGAGTCGAAGTATCCTGAAGAGTGGGACATCAAGAGAATCACTGACGGCCTCGAACAGATAACGCCAAATTTCAGAGGCAGGCTTAAAGTCGATGATGACTACATGAGAGGCCTTGACGAAAACAAGCTCAAGGACGATATAAAGCAGATCTTCGATGAAATGTACGCAGAGAAAGAAGCTGAGATCGGCAGTGAGCAGATGAGAGAAGTCGAGCGTATGATCATGCTGAGAGTAGTAGATAACCGCTGGATGGATCATATCGATGCGATGGATCAGCTGAAGGACGGTATCGGACTCAGAGGACTCGGACAGCAGGACCCTGCTGTGGCTTACGCACAGGAAGGCTTTGCTATGTTTGATGAGATGGTAGCTGATATCAGAGAAGAGACCGTCAAGTTCTGCTACAACGTGACAGTGACCACAAGAACTGAGAGACGTAATGTAGTGACCGGCAGAACATCCGCAGCAAAGGAAGATTACAAGGATGATTCAGCTGCCCAGGCAAAGTCAAAGGGCGGCAATATGCCATCGGCAGCTCCTAAAGCTGAAAAGACAGGCAAGCAGGAGACGATAAGGCGCGATATGCCTAAGGTAGGCAGAAACGATCCTTGCCCATGCGGAAGCGGCAAGAAGTACAAGAACTGCTGCGGCAGAAATGCCTGATAAACAGAAGTTACAGCACCAGGAATGAAAGGAGTCCGGCATGTTGACATTTGTTATTATTCTGGTGATAGTAGTGGCTGCATTCTTTGCGATTACCTACAACTCACTGACAAAAGAAAAGAACCGCATCGAGCTTGCCGAAGTTGAGCTTCGCAAGTACGAGGAATCGGGTGATCCTAAAGATATCGACAACGCAAAGAAGTACTACAGCGCTGTGCTTCGCGACTACAACAACAAGGTCGAGAGCTTTCCGACCAGCATTGTCGCGAACATGTTCAACTTTCCGAAGATGCACACTGAGGAATTTGATGAAGGCCTCTAGGAGGATATTGTCATGAAAACTATCAAGACTCGCAGTACCGGCATCCTGAAAAGGGCTGCTGCGGTGCTGGCAATCGCAGCAGTCGCGGTAATGATGATGCCTTTCGCAGCATCGGAAACAGGCAGCTATGCAAGCGACAATACGATGTATACCATCAACTATGATGTTACCGTCGATGTTGCGAAAAACAATTCATATGATTTCCATGAGCACCTTGACATGTACTATGTTACTGCGCATCACGGCATCTACAGATACCTGCCTATGCAGGGCCAGAAGATATCCGGGATACGGGTGCCTGACTATGATTATGAGACGTATAACCAGTCGGGATATCAGGTCATAAAGATCGGAAGCGGCAGCTATACTCTTACAGGTGAGAATCCTTACGATATTCTCTACAAAATCTCAATGTATGAGGATGAGAACAGTGAGAAAGATATGCTGCTTCTCAATCTGCTCCCGACAGACTGGGAGACCGATATAGGTTCGAGCACATGCGTGATCAACCTTCCAAAAGAGGCTGATCTGAGCAAAGCTAAAGTCTATTCGGGTCCATACGGCACAGATTCCAACGAAGACAATGCCGTTCTCAAGACTGGAAGTGACGGAAAGACCATAACAGTCACTGCAAAGGACATACCCGCACATCACGGTGTGACATTCCAGCTTGAACTTCCGCAGGGATACTGGGAAGGTGCGCCTCAGTTCGGAAAACTCAGCATTGCCAATATGTTTCTGTTCCTGCTCGGACCTGTCGGAGCAGTACTGCTCTGGTATCTGTATGGCAGAGATAAGCACATGGTAAAGACTCTCGAGTTCTATCCGCCTGATGATCTGAGCCCGGGAGAGATAGGCTACCTCGTGGACGGCAAGGCTGACAAGCAGGATGTGATCTCGACAATCGTTTACCTGGCAGATAAGGGGTATATCGAGATAGAAGAGCTGGACAGAAAGAAATTCAGATTCATTGCAATAAGGGAGCCTGGCACGGAAGTCCCGCAATATGTACGCACGATATTTGACGGCATGTTCCCGGGTGAAAAGACCGTGAGAACGAGTGATCAGCTCGGATCTTCAACTACATTCGGAAAGAAGTATCTGAAATCCAAGGAGCAGCTTGAGAAAATGTTCCAGGGCAGCCGGGCCATAATCAGACAGGATTCACGTCTGTCAAGAGCGGGCTGCACGGTAGCGGCTATAATTCCTTCCGCGGCATACATAACATGGGCAGGTATCAACGGTGATGAGATGGGAGGCTTTCTGCTGTTCTGGTCCGCAGCGCATATACTTATATCGGTATATCTCATGTGTTCCGTTTACGACAACATCCGTTCTACATCCAAGGTGATGACGGTGATCAAGAGCCTCGGCGCAATCTGGTTTTTTACCATGGGAATCGGTATACTTCCGGTAACATCTGATGCGCTCAGCCTTCTCACAAGGCCGAAAGCGATTGCGCTGGTGATGTATCTTGTGATAGGTACGCTGATAAGCATGTTCTTTGCTGTCATTGCAATAGCAAAGACTGATACGTATACAGACCTCCTCGGCAGGGTGCTCGGATTCAGAGATTTCATAAAGACTGCTGAGCTTGACAAGCTGAATGAACTGGTTGAGGAGGATCCTCAGTACTTCTATCATATAATGCCGTACGCTTATGTGTTTGGTCTGAGCAACAAGTGGATCAAGAACTTCGAGGATCTGCCTGTCGTTGCTCCTCACTGGTATCGCGGCACACGCGGCTTCGACAGCTTCGACTACTACATGATGGGAAGAATGATGAGTGACTGCAGCGCGAGCGTTGGCAATAACATAGTTATTCCTACACCATCATATGGCGGCTCCGGCGGAAGCGGGGGCGGTTTCAGCGGCGGAGGCGGCAGCTGGAGCGGCGGGGGCGGCTTCAGTGGAGGCGGTTTCAGCGGCGGCGGTGCCGGAGGCGGCGGAGGCGGCGGCTGGTAAAGCTTGCATGCTACAAAATTGATGAATAAAAAGTATATAATTTTTGACTTTGATGGCACTTTAGCCAATACAAACAACATAATAATAGCGTCATGGCAGGCGACTTTTGAGCACTTTCTGGGATATACTCTGCCGGTCAGGGATATAGAGGCGACTTTCGGGGAAATTCTCGTTAACACCATTGGCAGGCTGATACCGGATGCTCCCGTAAATGAGGTAGTAGATTATTACAGGGCTTATCAGGACTCGCACCAGCAGGAGTATGAAGTCTATGTCTTTGCAGGTGTGAAGGAATTACTTGAAAAGCTGAGGGAGCGCGGATGCCTTATAGGCGTCGGTACTTCGCGTACCGCGTACAGCTTCTGGAATTACATGAAAAAGCTCGGAATAGACGGATATGTGGATGAGGTCGTTACTATGAATGATGTGACTTCACACAAGCCTGATCCGGAGACCATTGACGCGGTCCTCGTTAAAATGATGGCACATGATAACGAACCGTATGACAGCGATCACGGGATCCCTGACTCAGTCCGGGATGCCGCTCTGATGATAGGGGACACTAAATATGATATTGGCTGCGCCAATAATGCACGGGTAGACAGTGTAATGGTAGGCTGGAGCCACTATGTTGATGAAGAAGCCATGCTTGCTGAAGGTTTTGTGCCTGTTTACCATATAGAAAGACCTGAAGAGTTACTGGAGCTGATCTGAACCGAAAATGAATCTTATAACTTTCCTGCACGTAATAATTGAATCAGGATTTGCGCTGTTCTGCCTTCTGGCTGTTATTTCGATCCGCATGTATGATACGGAGGAGCGCAAAGCGACAAAGGTGATAATAGCGACCCTGCTTACGAGTGTGTTTATCAACATAGCTGATGCTTTGGCATATGTTTATCGCGGTGATCCGACAAACATCGGGTACAACATGGTCAGAATAAGCAATTTTGTTGTTTTTGTCGGCATGTTTGTGCTGCTTGCATTCGGAAACAAGCTTCTCGATACTATGCTGGAGGAAAGAGGCGCAGGCGAAGACAAGAGACAGCGCAATGCGGTCTACGCAATATGCGGTGCCGGTGCGGCGCTGGTAGTTCTTTCGGCTTTTTTCCGGTTCCTGTACAGTTTTGACGATCAGAACTTCTATCACAGAGGCGTTCTTTTCCCTGTACTGCCGGTATTGTCAGCCGTAGCTGTCATTATTCTGCTCATCAGGACTTTTAGTGAGAGGGAGGCTCTTTCTGAAAGCGAATATAACGCGTTTATATGCATATGGGTACTTCCTGTACTTGGAATGGCTGCCCAGACGCTGTATTATGGCATATCGCTTGCAAATATCTGCAATTCCATTGCGGTCATTATTATGACAACGGTATTCATACGTGAGATCATTGATGAAATATCGGTAAAGAGGAACTTCATTCTGAATGGAGAAAGCGTCGAGCGCATATCAGATGATCTTGATGTTTTCCTCAAAGGTACCGGCACCGAAAGGCAGAATCGCATAAGAATACGTTTTACGGTCGAAGAAGCGCTGCTCAGCATATGGAGACAGTTCGGCGATCTTAACATGGTGAAAGTGATCGCGAGCATAAGATTCGGAAGACCTTCGATCAGGATAGAGCATACAGGTGACGCATATAATCCTTTCAGTAAGACGAAATCTTCAGTTGACGAGTGGAGCACAGGGCTGCTTTCTTCAGCAGGGATAAGTCCGACGTACAGCTATACACACGGGGTTAATATAATGAAGATCCCGCTTCACAGAATGAGCGTGAATCCTGTCATCGTAGTTATATTTGCTATCGTGTTCGGCATTATCGTAGGCAGCGTTGCTCTTCTCTCATTGGCAGAGGGTGACGCCAGGTACGTGACTGACGGACTTCTGATGCCGGTATATGATTTGTGGAATAATATACTTTACAGCGTGTCAGCACCTGCGATGCTTATTATAGTCATGTCTACTATGCTCGATACACGTGAAGTGTCGGAACAAGGAGGAAACGCGGGTATCATCACAGGAAGATATTTTGTGATAAGCCTGATACTGGGAGTGATCACCATCGTAGCAGCAGTGCTGATTTCCGGAAATCATTTCGCATATAACGGGTTCTCGAGGGATATCCTTTCTGATCTGATAAGGGGGCTTTTCAGTATAGTCCCTGAGAATATGCTCGATCCTATAAGAGATTTCAATACGGCACAGCTCATACTTATGGGTATAATATTCGCATATGCAGCCATGGCAGTAGGCCAGCAGGCCGGCGGGATCGTATCATTGATACACGAGCTGAATCTGGTAAGCACGCAGCTTGCACAATGGATCGCCGGACTTATGCCTTTGTTTACGGTGTTCCTGACAGCACAGCTTATTATCAGCCATAACGCCCAGCTGCTTACATCACTTTTCATAGTGATTCCGTTCTCAATAATAGTTTCCGTACTGATGTTGGTGTTGGTACTGCTTATTATCAGCAGCAGATCGGGAGTAAAACCGAACGTGCTGCTCACAAAGCTATGGCCATCATTCATGCTTACGCTGAAAACGGGACTTGACAGCGACTCATATGCACTGGCTGAAAAGTGCTGCATTAAGGAACTCGGCATACAAAAAATATTTACACAAAAAGTGTTCCCTCTCGGGCTGGTACTCTATATGCCGGCGAGCATTATAGGGATGATATCTTTCGTTATATTTGCCGCATTAAGGAGCGGTGTGGGGATATCGCCTGTATGGATACTGAAGGCGATAGTTTTCGCACTTATACTGCTCGTTGCCGCGCCTCCTATCCCGGGCGTAAATCTGCTGTCATATGTCGTCATAATAGGGCAGCTCGGCATAGGAAAAGAATATGTTATAGCAGCTATGATATTTGATATATTGTTCAATGCGTTCGGAGCAGCAGCCAACCAGATGATGCTGCATCTCGACATGATAATGCAGGCGGAACACGTGGGACTTCTGAATCATGCTGTCCTTATCAGGGACAGTTCCGCGAGAAACAATTCACGCTGAATGCTTTTTCACAATTGGAGGAACAATGTTACAGCTTGATGAAATAAGAAGCCAGCTTCCGGCTCTGAAGGAGCAGATAGCGGAAGTGGGAGGTTATCTTTGACCCGGAGGGTCTCAGAAAAAGGATAAAAGAGCTTGAGGATGAAAGCCTCAGAGAAGGGTTCTGGAACGATCAGAAAAAGGCGCAGAAAGTCCTCAAGGAGAAAAAATCTCTTGAGGACAAACTTGGCCTGTACGAAAAACTTGCTTCCGAGGCGGATGAACTTCCTGAGCTTATAGATATAGCAGAAGCACTTGAGGATGAGGCTGAAGCGAAGAGCGTTATCGCAGGCTTCGGCAGACTTTCAGATGAGCTTGAGGACTTAAAGACCAGCATGCTGCTGTCCGGAAAATACGACAGCAAGGATTGTATACTTAGCATACATTCAGGAACGGGCGGAGTAGATGCCAATGACTGGGCGGAGATGCTCGAGAGAATGTACCTGAGATACTGTGAAAAGAAGGGCTTTAAGACAAAGATTCTCGACAGGCAGGACGACGTCGATTACGGCATCAAGAGCTCTACCATCGAGGTCAGCGGCGATAACGCATACGGTCTGCTCAAGTCTGAGACAGGCGTTCACAGACTCGTGCGCATCTCGCCGTTCAATGCCATGGGCAAGCGGCAGACATCGTTTGCCGCTGTAGAAGTTGTGCCTGATATCGGAGATGAGGTAGAGGTCACAATCGATCCTAACGATCTTAAGATAGACACATACAGATCAGGAGGAGCGGGAGGTCAGCATGTAAATACGACTGACTCGGCTGTACGCATAACCCATATCCCGACAGGTATAGTAGTTACATGCCAGAATGAGCGCTCGCAGATAATGAACCGCGAGGTAGCAATGAAGATCCTTATCTCTAAACTCACGCGAATCGCAGAGGAAGCTCACAAGGAGAACCTAAACGAGATAAAGGGTGATCAGTCTATGGCGACATGGGGTTCACAGATCAGAAACTACGTTTTCCAGCCGTATACGATGGTGAAAGATACACGTACGGGAGCTGAGGTAGGCAATGTAGAGGCTGTTATGGACGGAGACATCGATGTTTTCGTCAGGGCCAAACTTTCGCAGGATGCAGCGAAGGCAAACGGATAAACAATAAATGCTGAAGTCTTTTGCAGGCAGAGAGAATATAGATAAGGAGCGTTTCATCTATGACCGTGTAAGGAAGCATGGGGGTGAGACGCTTGTTTTGGTGCCTGATCAGTACACTTTAGTGGCTGAAGAACAGGCTCTTAAGTATCTTGAAACCGATTGCCTGTTCAACGTTGAGATCACATCGATGAACCGTCTCGGACTTAAAGTTCTTATGGAGCAGGGGATCGAGTCGGTGAAAATGATCGACAAGTACGGGCGCTTTATGCTGCTTTTCATGCTCATACGCGAGCATGCCGACGACTTTGAGATCTTCAGCAGGGCAGCGGGCAAACTGACCTTCACCTCCATGCTCAATGATTTCATCTCTGAGTTCAAGCAGCAGGACTGCACTGTGGAAATGCTTCAGGAGATGATAGGAGATACCGGCGGAGACCCTATACTCGAAGCAAAACTGAAAGAGCTCAGCGGTGTGATACAGGCATATGAGGAGGCTATCGAAGGCAGATACACGGACTCTGAAGATTACATAGCCATGTATGTAAGTGCTATAAAGGATTCGAAGCATGTGCGCGGTAAAACGGTCTGGATCTACGGATACGACAGTATTACCCCAAAGTTTGCCGGAGCAGCAGCAGAGCTTGCAAAGACTGCGGAATCTGTCAACTTTATAGTAAACAGAAGCGATTTCGGGCTGGATGAACGCCTGATTGCTTCACTGACACATCTTTGCGCAGATAATAATATAGAGTATAGACACGAAGAGATACCGGCATCATACGAAGCGCATAAGAGCGAAACCATAAGGCGCATGGAGCAGTCCCTGTGGAACGATGTCATGAGTCCGGCGGAAAGATCCCGGAATGCTGATTTTATTCCGGAGGATCTCACTATCGTATGCGCTGCCAATCCGTATTATGAAGCGGAGAGTGCGGCCGCATACGTATGGCATCTGATCCGTGACCTCGGATACAAGATGCGCGAGATCCAGCTGATAGCCAATGACGAAAGCGCGATGCAGCCCGTAGTAAGGCGTGTTTTTGCAGAATACGGACTTCCGGTCTTCGCGGATACATCGCGCGATATAACCGACAGCGCCGCTGTTGGCTTTATCGTCAATCTTCTGGAGTTTCTGGTGCACCGCAAGTCATCGCAGTATCTTTTCGCGATGCTCAAGACGGGTCTCACAGACTATGATGACTGCGACATAGAAGATCTTGAGAACTACGCGAGAGGATACCGCATCAAAGGCTCCATGTGGGACAAGCCTTTCAGGTACGGTATGGATGATATCGGCGAAAAGGTATTCAACAAAATCGAATCCATAAGAGCCGGCATATCGGAGTCGGTATCAAGACTGTCTGAGATTTCAGAAGCCGGAACAGTCACTGAGTTCATCGGTAAGTTCAGGACATACCTGGCTGATGAATGGAGGCTGGCGGATAAAGTCGCAGAAGCCGCTTCGGCACAGGATAATGCAGGCCTTCATGATGAAGCTCAGCGCATGACTCAGAGCTTTACAAAAGCAATGGAGCTCCTGGATCAGATAGACATTATAATGGGCGATGCAGCTATGGATCTTGCGGAGTTCACGGATATATATACTGCGGGATTATCTGATGTAGAGGTCGGAGTAATTCCTCCATCTGTCGATGGACTTTCAATAGGTACTATGATAAGGACCAGACCACGCCGGATGAAAGCTGCCGTGATACTCGGCGCGTGTGAAGGCGTGATGCCGCTCTCCCCTCAGACTGAAGGCCTGTTTTCAATAGATGAGAAAGATTATTTCAGGACGAAGGGCTTTGCGCTCGGAAGTCTTGATGACATAAAGATGGATGAAGAGAATGCCGCCATGTACCGCATGATGGCAAGACCTTCCGAAAAGATATATATCAGCTGGGCCATGACAGACACGGAGGGCAAAGACACAAGCCCGTCGTCTGTTATAGATTCACTGAGAACGCTGTTCCCTCGCATTGATGCCGATGGTCTGATACGCAAAGACATTATAAGCATGGGACGCGGTGAGACCCTGAACCCGGGCGTGATCGATAAGATCAACACCGCCGGTGACGGCATGAGGCATCTTATCAACTGCATAAAAGATGAAAATGCTCCGGATGAGCCTGATGCTCTGACGAGGGCTATGCTTCACTGGTATGCAGATAACCGCAAAGATGAGCTTGATACCATGCTCAAAGCGGCAGCTTACGATAACGTGCAGCATCCGCTCAGCCGTGCTGCGGCAAAAGATCTTTTCTGCAGGAGAGACGGCAGCCTGTCACTGAGCGCATCGTCTATAGGCAATTATATAGACTGTCCGTTCAGATATTTCATCGACAGAGGCCTGAGGCCAAAAGAGGAGAGGGCATTCGCAAGCGATTCCCGTTCTGTAGGCGATGTCTACCATGAGTGTCTCATGGCTGTCGCAAGGCAGATAATAAAAGCTGACGAGATCCCTGATGATGATTCTCTCGAAGAGATGGTGACAGCAGCTCTGGATGAGCTGTCTGAGAACTACATGGGAGGACTTTTCATATCTACGGGCTGTGAAGAATACCGCATGAGCCGTATACGTGAAATATGCGCTTCAGCTGCAAAGGCGATGGCCACACAGCTGGCTGCCGGATCTGTGGTAAGCGCGTCTTTCGAAGAACCGTTTGGAAGACATGCAGAACTTGAGCCCCTCAGGGTCAGCACTTCTGATGGCGAGGTGTATGTCGAGGGAAAGATAGACCGTGCAGATATCATGGACGTGGGCGGTGAGAACAGGGTCCGCATCATTGACTACAAGACAGGAAGCGATAAACTTGATCTCTGGAAGATGCGCCAGGGATACAAAATGCAGCTGATGATCTATATGATCTCCGCTACCTCAGGAGATCTTACTCCTGCCGGGATGTTCTATTTCAACATCAAAGATCCGATAGAATCGATCAACGACAAGAGTGAGAACCAGATCGATTCGCTGCTCGCTAAAGATGCGGCAGACGAATTCAAGCTTAAGGGAGCTTTCATAAATGAAGAGGGCGTGCTCGGAGCGATGCCTGAAAAAGTACTCTCATCAACGAAAGACGCGATCAGCCGCGAAGAGTATGAAGACGTACGCAGAGAAGTGATCTCCCGTATTGAAGAAACAGCCGAAGGGATCCTGGGAGGGAAAATCGGCATTAATCCGCTCCGGGTCGACAGCAGGCTTGCCTGCGGCTATTGCAGTTATAAGTCAATATGCAGGCGCGACCGCGGATATGTAAAAAACTCATACCGGCCGATCAAAACAAAACCGAAAGAATAAATAATGATAGAGATAGTTTCAGTAGGGAGCAGCAGCTCCGGAAATTCTTATATAATAATGACGGAAGGCCGCACCATCCTGATCGATGCAGGGCTTCCGGCCAAAAGGATAATCAGCGCTCTCGAACAGCTTGGGACAGATCCTGCCGATGTCGATGCCGTGCTTATAACTCATGAACACATCGACCATGTAAAAAGCGTAAGAGCAATATCGCGCAAGTGCCGCAACGCGTTCTTCTATGCGAGCCGCGGCACGGTAGAAAGCACTGAAAGCTTCTGCCATGTGCCTCAGGAGAGGATCGTATTACTGTCCGCGGGGGAGATAGTCAGGATCGATAATGATGATGATGTGGAGATCGGGGCCTTTCCGCTGAGTCATGATGCTGCCGAACCACTGGGGTTTACCGTAACATCAGGAGGTGAAAAGCTCGCAGTCGTGACAGATACGGGTGTGGTAACCGAGGAGATATACTCTGCTATAAGCGATGCCGGCGTGCTCGTTTTCGAAGCGAATCACGATGTGGACATGCTGATGTTCGGAGACTATCCTTATCCGGTAAAGGTCAGGATAAAAGGCGAAAAAGGACATCTGTCCAACGATTATGCAGGAGAGGTGATCGCCAGTATTCTGGCGGACAGAAAATCAAACAGGGTGATGGAACCTCTCCGCATAATGCTTGCTCATCTGAGCTTCCATAACAATGCTCCGCTGTTTGCCCGTCAGACTGTCGAAGACGCTCTTAGTGCTGCCGGGTTTCACAGGGGAGAAGACTATACGCTTGAAGTGGCTGCCAGGGAGGGCCTTACCTTCATCGATCCGCTGAATGTGGAAGACGGAAAACTTATTGTAAAAAGGGAAAAAGATGCTTAACATAAGGATCATCTGTGTAGGAAAATTCAAAGAGAAATACTGGGAGGCCGCTTCAGCTGAGTATATGAAGAGGCTGGGCGCGTATTGCAATATCTCGGTTATTGAGGTAAAAGAGGAGAAACTGCCTGCGCACGCTTCACATGCAGATGAAGAGAACGTTATAATAAAAGAAGGCAAGTCGATTCTCGATAAGACCGGAACGGGCGACTATGTTATTGCGCTTGATATCGGAGGGCGTGAGCTTTCGTCGGAGGATCTCGCTGCAAAGATAGCAGAAATCTCCTTTACAAATTCCACGATAGACTTTATAATCGGCGGCAGTCTTGGTCTCAGCAGGGAAGTGAAATCACGCGCGTCTATGAGGCTGAGCTTCGGCAGGATCACCCTTCCGCACCAGCTGGCAAGGATAGTGCTGCTTGAGCAGATATACAGGGCGTTCAAGATCAACGCAGGCGAGACATACCATAAATGATAAAAGAGGAAAAAAGATGGCTAAGAAAAACAACAATTCAAATAAAACCATGAAGGACTACGAGCAGAGCAGAAAGCGTCTCAACATGGGTGCCAAAGTAATGGCGCTGATACTTGTCGCGTCGATGGTGGTCTTTTATGTGATCTCCGCAGGCATGTTCCTCTGGGATTGATATAAAGTGTCAGATTGCAGATAAAGACAGAAATTATGTTTTTTTGCAGAAGGGTCCGTCAGGACCCGGTTTTTATGCCTTGAAATAACTGCGTTAAAAGATTATCAAAGCAATTAACTATGTTTTGTTTGAAGTGCATCAAATCAGCCGCTATAATTAGCATAGGGGAAATGTGCCCCTTGAGTTTTCAAGGGCAAATATGTAAGTTTTCGGTGATGAATGTTATTGATTCAAAATCAGGAGGTGCCTATGGAATTACAGATTCAAGACCTTGTCTCTTCTATCCGTAAAGAAGGGATAGAGGCGGCAAATGCCGAAGCGGAATCTATTATTGCAGAAGCAAAAAAGAAAGCCGAATCAATCGTTGCCGGGGCAAAGTCTGAGGCACAGCAGTACAAAGATGCAGCTGAGAAAGAAATTTCTATTCTTAGAGAAAGTGCCGCAGTCAGTGCCGAGCAGGCTAAGCGTGATGCTGTCCTGGCATTTAAGACCGAGATACAGGGCGAGTTTGAGAAAATCCTCGCTGCTGATATCGGAAAAGAGCTTTCTGGTGCAGCGCTTGGCAAATTGATCCGTGCGGCCGTTGCCGGTGAAAATGTTGCAGATTACGCAGCAGAAGTATCCGAGGTCGGCGAAGCTCTTAAAAAGGAGCTCGCAGAGGAAATCAAAAAAGGACTGGAAATCAGGCCGACAAAGGATGTTCAGCAGGGATTCCGCCTTGCAGCTAAGGATGGATCCGGTTATTTTGACTGTTCAGATGACGGAATAATGGAAATGCTGATGCCTTACTTCAGAGATCTTGACTTCCAGTAAAGAAGGAGGAGCGGTATGGCTTCGTATTATTATCTGATAGCAAGCCTTCCTGACCTCAGAGCAGACGGAGATATGCCAATAACGTACGACGAATTTCTGTCATGCTGCCAGTCAAACGTAAGTGATGCAAAATATCAGTTGCTGGAAGACCTCACTCTTTCTTCCACCGAAGGTCCGCTTGTAGACGAGTGGGCAAAGTTCTACGGGATGCTGACAAAAGAACTGAATTATCAGAGAAGCATGAATCTCGGAAAGAGTTATTCATCAGCCTTTGATAAGGATGGTCAGATCTCCCAGGTAGTAGCTGCCGCACTGTCTGCAAAGAATCCGCTTGAAGCGGAGAAGGTGCTTCTGGAGTATGAGTTCGAGGCTCTTGACTCACTGGTCGGACTGCATATGTTTGATGATCATGTGCTGTTCGGATATGCGATCAAATTAAAATTGCTGGAGCGCCAGAACTGCTTCGAGGATACGAAGGGCAAGGCTGAATTCAAGTCTCTATTCGACGGGATACAGCAGCGCGTATACAGTTTGTAACAGGAGTGCTATATGAAAACACAAACAGGATTTGTAGCCGGAGTCAACGGCAACCTTATAAAGGTAGATTTCGATGGCTCCGTTCGAAAGAATGAAGTAGGTTACATCCTCGTTGACGATAAGCGCCTTAAAGGAGAGGTTATCCGTATCAACAACGGGGAAGTAAGCATGCAGATCTACGAAATGACAAACGGCATCAAGGTCGGTGACCAGGTAGAGTTCACCGGCGAGCTGATGAGCGTAGATCTGGGTCCGGGACTGCTGACGCAGGTCTTCGACGGTCTGCAGAATCCGCTGCCTAAGCTGGCGGAGCAGTGCGGCTTCTTCCTGGACAGAGGAGTATATCTCGACGCGATCCCTGATCGCGACTGGGACTTCACACCGGTAGCAAATGTCGGTGACCACGTAAAAGCTGGTTCGACTATCGGTACCGTACCTGAAGGTCTGTTCACACACCACATCATGGTGCCTTTCACACTGAGAGGAAGTGACTGGACTGTGAAGTCAATCAACAAAGCGGGTAAATACAATGTAAGATCCACAGTCTGCACGATCGAAAACGCAAAGGGCGAAACAAAAGATCTTACCATGATATTCACACAGCCTATCAAGCAGGCAGTAAAGTGCTATGCTGAAAAGCTGCGCCCGACAGAACCGCTCGTAACAAAGATCCGCTGTATCGACTCGTTCCTTCCTGTAGCAAAGGGCGGAACATTCTGCACACCGGGACCTTTCGGAGCGGGCAAAACAGTACTTCAGCACATGCAGGCCAAAAACTCTGAGGCAGATGTAGTAATCGTAGCTGCCTGCGGAGAGCGTGCCGGCGAGGTAGTAGAAGTACTGAAGGAGTTCCCTGAACTGATCGACCCTAAGACAGGCCGTTCACTGATGGAAAGAACCATCATCATCTGCAACACATCGTCCATGCCGGTTGCTGCCCGTGAAGCTTCCTGCTACACAGCAGTAACACTTGCTGAGTACTACAGACAGATGGGACTTGACGTCCTGCTGCTCGCTGACTCTACAAGCCGCTGGGCTCAGGCGATGCGTGAGATGAGCGGACGTCTTGAGGAGATCCCTGGCGAGGAGGCGTTCCCTGCTTACCTCGAATCCACGATCGCTGCGTTCTATGAGAGAGCCGGAAGAGTACGTCTTGATGACGGACAGATTGCTTCCATCACTATCGGCGGTACAGTATCACCTGCCGGCGGTAACTTCGAAGAACCTGTAACACAGGCGACACTGAAGGTAGTAGGAGCATTCCACGGACTCGCAAGAGAACGTTCTGATGCCCGTAAGTATCCTGCGATCCATCCGGTTGATTCCTGGTCAAAGTACAAAGGCGTAGTCGACATGGATCTTGTCAACAAAGCCCGCAGCATCCTCATCAGGAGTACAGAAGTCAACCAGATGATGAAGGTAGTCGGAGAAGAAGGTACTTCATCTGAAGACTACACAATTTATCAGAAGGGTGAACTTCTCGATGCGGTATATCTGCAGCAGAACTCCTTCGACCCTATCGATGAGGCCTGCGTGCCTGAGAGACAGCGCAGGGAATTCAACAGGCTCTATGATGCGTTGACTAAGAAATACGATATCACAGACAAGAGAGAGATCCGTGCATTCTTCAACCAGCTCAGACAGGAATTCCTTGACTGGCACGGCACAGTATTCGAGACTCCGGAGTTCGAAGCACAGGAGAAAAAGATCTCAGACTTTTATATGGCAAAAGTCGTAGAGTAGGAGGTCGAAGAACATGCAAAAAGTATATACAAAAATAGAATCAATAGTCGGTAACGTAGTAACCGTACGTGCGCCTGGCGTCAAGAACGGCGACCTTGCTCTCGTAGGCGACAGTTACGCGAACGTAATCAAACTGGATAAAGACATCGTCTCGCTCCAGGTATTCGCCGGCGCACAGGGCGTCAGCACCACTGACCCTGTACGTTTCCTCGGCAGACCTATGATGGTTTCGTTCTCTGACCACCTGCTCGGCCGTATTTTCGACGGTGCGGGAGTTCCGAGAGACAACGGACCGGCTCTGACCGAGAACATGATCCCAATCGGAGGTCCGTCCTTCAACCCGGCAAAGCGTATCCTTCCTAATAAGATGGTACGTACCGGAATTCCGATGATCGACGTTTTCAACACGCTGGTTGAGAGCCAGAAGCTCCCTATCTTCTCCATCTCCGGAGAACCTTACAACCAGCTGCTCTCGAGAATCGCGATGCAGGCTGAAGTAGACGTCATCATCCTGGGAGGCATGGGACTCAAATACGATGACTACATGGAATTCCGTGATACCCTCGAGAAGGGCGGAGCCATGAGCCACACGGTAATGTTCATACACACTGCTGCGGATCCTATCGTAGAGTGCACACTGGTGCCAGATATGTCGCTGGCAGTTGCTGAGCAGTTTGCTCTTACAGGAAAGAGAGTTCTCGTACTTCTGACAGACATGACCAACTTTGCTGACGCGCAGAAGGAAATGGCTATCACGATGGAGCAGGTACCGTCGAACCGTGGATATCCGGGAGACCTTTACAGCTGCCTGGCTTCGCGTTATGAAAAGGCAGTAGATATCGAAGGTGCAGGATCCATCACTATCCTTGGTGTTACAACGATGCCTGGTGATGACGTAACTCACCCGGTACCTGACAACACAGGATATATCACGGAAGGTCAGTACTACCTCAAGGGCGGCCGTATCGAGCCGTTCGGATCGCTGTCACGTCTTAAACAGAACGTAAACGGCAAAACGAGAAATGACCACCGTGCCCTGATGGACGGTATGATCAAGCTTTACGCTCAGTACAAGGAATCCCTCGAGAAGAAATCCATGGGATTCATGATGACTGAGTGGGATGACAAGCTCCTTAAATATGGTGAGATGTTCGAGTCAAAGATGATGGATCTTTCCGTGAACATTCCGCTTGAAGATGCACTTGACCTCGGTTGGGATATCCTCGCAGAATGCTTCGACCCTGTTGAAACAGGAATGAAGACAAGTCTGATCGAGGAGAGATGGCCGAAAAAGGATGCGTTGAACTAACAAAAGGAGCGGGTCATGGCTATCAAACTTACAAAGAATGAACTGAAGAAGCAGAAGGACAACCTTAAGCAGTTCCAGCGCTATCTTCCGACCCTTCAGCTCAAGAAACAGCAGCTGCAGACGGTAATAATGGGGATACGTGCTGAGCTCGAGCGCAAGGAAGCCGAACGCATTCAGATGATCGGTGATTTGGACGATTGGGTAGCTGTATTCGCAGAAAACGAACTCTTTGAAGAAAAGAAAAGACTTGATCAGCTCGTGCAGCCTGACAGGGTAATCGTCAAAGACGATAACATCGCGGGTGTTACGATACCTGCCTTCGAAGAGCTCACGTTCAAAGACATCAATTACGATGTGGACGACTATCCGCTCTGGGTAGACACTGCAGTCTTCAAACTTCGTGAGATCGCCATACTGGACGCTTTAGTCTCAACACTCCGGAAGCAGACAGAGCTTCTGGAAAAAGAACTCCGTACGACTTCACAGAGGGTAAACCTGTTTGAAAAGGTCAAGATCCCTGAAGCCAAGGAGAATATCCGTGTCATCCAGGTATACCTTGGTGACCAGCAGACGGCGGCGGTAGTCCGCGGCAAGATCTCAAAGAAGAAATTAGTGGAGGTATAGCGATGGTAGAAAAAATGAAAATGGTGCACATCGTCACAACTGCCTCTGCTAAAGATGAGATGCTGAAAGGCCTTAGAGATATTGGCGTATTGCATCTCGCTGAAAAACAAAGTGCGGACCGTGAGGTAACCGATCGCTTCCAGACACTGTCAAAGACGGAAATGGCCCTTAAGGACTATGCCGATCCTAAACAGGCACAGGCCAGCGAGGTCCTCACAGACGATGAATTTAAAACAATGTACGATGGGGTGCTTGAGGCAATAGACCGCAAGTCGGCCCTGGGGCAGGAGATAAGTGCTGCCAACACAGAGATAGACAGGATCGGAGCATGGGGTGAGTTTTCACCTGCTGAGCTGAAAGATCTTAAGGAAGCCGGCTACGATTTCCACTTCTATCGCATGGGCAGCAAAGAATTCCAGGCTCTTCAGGCCGAAGAAGACGTGCGGTACATTCATCTCGCTCCTGTCGATAAGCAGGATGCGGTAGCTGTCTTCGGAACACTTCCTGCATCCATTCAGGCAACCGAGTTTATACCTGGTGAAAGCAGCATAAGCGAGCTTGAGCAAAAGATTGAAGATGCCAGGAAAGGCATAGCTGAATGTGACGATACTCTTAAAGCCGCATCCATCTATGACGCCAGCTTTAAAGATCAGCTGTTCAAGGTGCAGAATGAGGTTAACTACTCATCGGCAAATGCTACTGCTCAGGGGGATGATGACTTCGTGTGGATATCCGGTTATGTCCCTGAAGTCGAACTCGATAAGGTCAAAGCCATGGCAGCAGAGAAAAGCTGCGCGTGGGCGGCAGATGATGTAGCCGAAGACGATGACATGATACCTACTAAGCTTCGTTTCAACAAGGTGTCGAAACTCATCGAGCCGGTATTCAACATACTCGGCGTTCTGCCTGGCTACAGAGAGCAGGATGTATCGCTCTGGTTCTTCCTGTTCTTCACACTGTTCTTCGCGATGATAATCGGAGACGGAGGTTACGGTGTGCTCATTCTGATCGGAACGATCGCACTCAGGATAAAGCAGAAGGAGGGAAGCACAGTCACATTCCTGCTCTTCGTGCTGTCGATAGCAACCATAATATGGGGAGCTGTTACCGGTACGTGGTTCGGAATGGAAAGCGCCATGAAGGTGCCGTTGCTTAAAAACCTCGTAATACCGAGCCTGGCCACATATCCGGAGTACTTTGGACTTACTTCGAATGTGACTCAGAACGCGATAATGAAGTTCTCGTTCTCAATAGGCGCGATACAGATGGTACTCGGATCCATCCTTGCTATTAAGGAGAAGATTCCTAAAAAGGATCTGTCATGGGTTTCAAACTTAGGCTGGGCTATCGCTGTAGTAGCGATGTACCTGCTGGCGCTCAACCTGGTCATCCATGAAAACATCAGCCTTGTGCCGGTGTTTGCTCTGATCGGCGTTGCGTTCGTCCTTGTGCTGCTGTTCGGTGGAATGTCACCTGACAAGACCTTCGGACAGGGGCTTAAAGCAGGTCTGGCAAATGCATTTACGGACTTCCTGGATACGATAAGCTGCTTCGGAAATGTAATGAGTTACATAAGACTGTTTGCAGTCGGTATGGCCGGTGTTGCGATTTCACAGAGCTTCAACGGAATCGCGGCAGGTATGCACGGCCCTCTGATAATCCTCGGTGTACTGGTCGTACTTATAGGCCATGCACTCAACATAATAATGTGTTTCCTGTCGGTAGTCGTTCACGGCGTGCGTCTGAACGTACTCGAGTTCTCGGGTCAGGTCGGCCTCGAGTGGACAGGACTGCCATATGAACCATTTAAGAAGTTAAACAAATAGAAAAGGAGAAATTATTATGAATCTTGCATTTATAGGTATGGCTGCGGCCCTTGGTTTATCTGCTGCTGGTTCTGCATTTGGTGCCGGATTTGCCGGTATGTCATCGGTAGGCGCATGGAAGAAATGCTATGCTGCCGGAAAGCCAGCTCCGTTTATCATGATCGCTTTCACCGGTGCTCCGCTCACACAGACAATCTACGGATTCCTGCTGATGAACTTCATCAACAGTGCAAACTGCGATGCCGGCATGGCTCTTGGCGTAGGCCTCTTCGGCGGACTCGCTATCGGAATGTCAGCTCTTTTCCAGGGCAGATGCGCAGCTGCTGCATCTGATGCTCTCGGAGCAACAGGCAAAGGTACTGCTAACTACTTCATCGTTATCGGTATCGTAGAAACAGTAGCTTTGTTTACACTGGTATTCGGTCTGCTGCTGCTCAATAGTGCAGGCTAAGCTATCATATAAACATCCGTTAAATAATCTTGATGCAGGGGCATTTGCCCCTGCTTCTTTTATGGTAAAATAACAATGAAATAATATGTCCTGTCAGGATAATCAAGGAGAGGCATTAAAAATGATAGATTTTAAAAAACTGCAGAACGGAAGTGATATCCGCGGGGTCGCTATACAGACTGAAGGCGGGCCTGAGGTAAATCTTACCAGAGAGGTTGCAGGTCAGATTACAGGTTCGTTTGTATACTGGCTTTCCAAAAAGGTACAGAAGAACCCTGTGATGCTGAAGATCTGCGTAGGACAGGATCCAAGACTGTCGGGTGATGAGCTTAAGGAGGGCGTGCTTGAAGCTATAGCGCTGTGGGGTGCTGAAGGCTATGATGCAGGGCTTGCGACTACTCCTGCTATGTTCATGGCTACCGTGATGCCTCAGTTTGAATTTGACGGGGCTATAATGATCACTGCCAGCCATCTGCCATATGAAAGGAACGGATTCAAATTCTTCACAGCTGAAGGCGGTACTGATAAGGAAGATATTGCCGAGATACTCAGACTGGCAAGCCGCTATAACTTTATCGGAGGTGTTTACGAAAAGAATCAGACGAATGTACGCATGATGTATGCGGCATACCTCCGTCAGATGATATCCATGGGACTCAGAGATGTGCCGGGATACCTGAAAGGAATGCATATAGTTGTAGATGCAGGCAACGGAGCCGCGGGGTTCTTTGCGAAAGAAGTTCTAGAGCGCATGGGCGCTGATATCAGCGGCAGCCTCTATCTTGAGCCTGACGGACACTTCCCGAATCATCCGGCTAACCCGGAAAATGCCGAAGCTATGGCTGCCATATGCAAAGCAGTAAAGGACAATAACGCCGATCTCGGTATAATATTCGACACTGATGGAGACAGATCAGCAGCTGTCGCGCCCGGAGGTGTTCCGATCGCGCGCAACGAGATAGTAGCTCTTGCCGCGGCTCTCGCTGCAGACGACTATCCGGGCGGAACGGTTGTAACCGACAGCGTCACGTCCAATGAACTTCACGAATTCCTCGAAGGGAAGCTTGGGCTTAAGCATCTGAGATACAAAAGGGGCTACAGGAACGTCATAAACAAGGCAAAAGAACTCAGCGCTGCGGGAGAGCAGGCTTTTCTGGCGATAGAGACATCCGGTCATGCCGCATATTCTGATAACTATTATCTGGATGACGGAGCATTCCTTGCAGTGCAGATAGTAATCAACGCAGCAAGACTCAGGGCGCAGGGAAAAGACATCATGTCTCTCCTTGAGGGTCTGGAATCGCCGGCAGAATCGAAAGAAGTAAGACTGAAGATAAAGGCTGAAGACTTCCGGAAATACGCTGAAGGCGTGCTCGAGGATTTCAGCAAGTGGGCTGAGTATTCAAACAGCCTGGAGGTGGTAGAGCCAAACTACGAGGGCGTGAGGGTCAACTACGATCTTGACGGATACAAAGGATGGTTCCTGTTGAGGATGTCACTCCATGATCCTGTTATGCCGCTCAATATTGAGTCGGAGAATGCCGGAGGTGTTGACAGGGCTCTGGCTGCCATCTATGATTTTATGAAAGATTACAAGGAGATTGAGCTCCCTTAGGACCGAAAACCGACCGGGGATGAAACAGGATAATGGACGAAAAAACAAAAAAAACACCTTCAACAGGTAAAAAGATAAGACGCATATCCAGAAATATAATCATGATATGCCTTGTGGGCATAATGCTTGTATCGGGCTGGAATGTCTATAAGATAGTAAAAGGTTATCTCGCTGACAGGTCGGTTTACAGTAATATAGCCGAGCAGGCAGGGAATCTGGCAACCGGTGTGGATTTTGATGCGCTCAGAAAGATCAATCCGGATGTCATTGGCTGGCTTTACTACAAGGATACGATAATAGACTATCCGGTGGTGCAGGGAGAGAATAACGAAATGTACCTGAGCATGCTGTTTGACCGCACCTGGGGCGGCTGCGGTACACTGTTTGCTGACTGCATTACAGAAGCTCCGTTCAGGCAGTTCAATACGATAGTATACGGGCACCATATGAAAGACGGCACAATGTTTGCGTGTCTTAAGGAACTCAGGGATCCCGAGTACTGCAAAAAAAATCCGAAGCTTAAGCTTATAACTCCGGAAGGGGCTTTCGATCTTGAGATCTGGGCATTTCTGAACGAACCGGCGGACAGCAACATTTATCTGACCAATATCTATAGCGAGGAAGACAAGCAGATGTATTTAAATCTGGCTGAAAGCCTTGCCAGTTACACAACGGATGTGGAGGTCACCACTGAAGACAGGCTGGTGATGCTCTCAACATGCGCATATGAGTTTGAAGACGCGCGATACATAATCGTATGCAAGATGGTTCCGCTTGAATAGATAGCCTGAGGAAACAAAAATACTACAAAACTATTGTGTGTTGTGATAAAATCTTTCTGTTGGTAATGTGTTAATCGAAAGGAAATGACATGGATTATAAGATGACTATAGCGGGCCTCGAGAGGCATCTGCCGCTCTGCAAGGTCACAGACGACCTGTATATCGCAGGTTTCATTATGTTCAATGATGTAGAGATAACTGAGGCAGCAGCGCGCGACCTCCTGAAGCAGGCTCCTGAGTTCGACGTACTCATCACTGCAGAGAGCAAAGGCATTCCGCTGTGCTATGAGATGGCACGCCAGTCCGGAAAGCCATATATCGTAGCCCGTAAGGGAGCAAAGCTTTACATGCAGGATGTCGTAAAGGTCCAGGTCAATTCGATCACTACAGACCACGTTCAGACACTTTGCCTCGGAAGAGATGAGAGAGAACATATTCAGGGGAAACGCACGTTGATCGTCGATGATGTTATAAGCACGGGCGAATCCCTCGCAGCTCTCGAGACTCTGGTTGAGACTGTCGGCGGAGAAATCGTAGGCAAGTTTACCGTACTTGCCGAGGGAGAAGCGGCTGACCGCACAGATATCACTTTCCTTGAATATCTGCCACTCTTCAATTCGGACGGTACTCCGCAATAGTTTAAGAGAACAAAAACAACGCGATTAAACCTCCCTTTTTGGGAGGTTTTTTGTGTTTTTATATACAAAAACCGATTGTTTTGTATAATGTACACAATTTAGAGCCCGAAAATTGACTTTTTTCACAAAAAGGTTGACACACAATCTTCACAATACTATAATCGCACTGTATACAAAACCTGTGCACAAAAGGAGACCATATGTACTTTAGCTCAAGCATTATCGTCATCGGTATTATCAGCGTCCTTCTGGTCGTAAGACTGGTAGAGGGCGATGTTATGCTGTAGGGCGATTGAGTACAAAGGTCATAAACCTGAGCTTGGGAGCCCGCAGCAATGCGGGCTTATTAAATGCCCGGCTAAGGCAAACAGGCAACTATCAACTATAACACAGTCAGATCCAATAATCAGAAGAGAAAGGGAGAAAGAAAATGAAAAAGACATGGACAAAAGTCGTAGTTGTAGCACTCTCCTGCATGATGGCATTCATGCTGGCAGCATGTGGCGGTGGAAGCAGTGATTCGGGAGAAGCTGGCCCGGTATTGCTCGGTAATACAGGGCCTCTCACAGGACCTGCTGCTATTTACGGAAATGCAGTAAAGAACGGCGGACAGCTCGCGGTTGATGAGATCAACGCAGCAAATCCTGACGGCATCCAGCTTGCATGGCAGGCAGAGGATGATGAAGCTGACGGCGAGAAGGCAGTTAACGCTTATAACAAGCTGATGGATGACGGAATGAAGGTGTTCATCGGATCCACAACATCCGGTTCCTGCGTAGCAGCTTCCGAAAAGGCATTTGAAGACAGAGTTTTCGAGCTCACACCTTCAGCTTCCCAGGTAGCAGTTACAGAGGGTAAGGACAACGTATTCCAGCTCTGCTTCTCCGACCCTAACCAGGGTGTCGCTGCAGCTGACTGGGTAGTAGCAAACATGGCAGATGCTAAGGTTGGAGTTATCTACAACAACGCATCCGACTACTCCGCAGGAATCTTCGACAAGTTCAAAGCAGAATATGAAGCAGCAGGCAAGAAGCTCGTAGCAGTAGAGGCATTCTCTGATGATGCCAACACAGACTTCCAGGCTCAGATCAACAGCATGAAGAACGCAGGCGCAGACTTCGTCTTCCTGCCAATCTACTACACACCGGCTTCGAACATCCTGATCCAGGCAGACAAGATCGGATACGCTCCAACATTCTTCGGAGTTGACGGTATGGACGGAATCCTCACACTTGAGGGATTCGATACAAAGCTGGCAGAGGGCGTTATGCTCCTGACACCGTTCATCGCTACAGCTGAGGACGAAGCTACACAGAACTTCGTAGCAGCATACAAGGAAGCTTACGGCGAAGAGCCTAACCAGTTCGCAGCTGACGCATATGACTGCGTATACGCTGTATACAAGGCAATGAACGAAGCTGGTCTCGATGCATCAGCATCACACGAGGATATCTGCGAAGCACTCATCAAGGTATTCGCAGGCGACTTCACAGCAAGCGGAGTTACCGGTGCAGAGATGCAGTGGAACGAGGCAGGCGAAGTCAACAAGACTCCGAACGCTATGGTCATCGAGAACGGCGTATACGTTCCGGTTAAGTAATACACTGACTGACTTAAGTGTATAGTTGTTGGCCCAGGGGTGCTGCATTCAGGTGCGGCACCCCAAAGCCGTATTATTGCACAACTTATTATTAGGAAGAAAAACCATGAATTTACTGACAAATATCATCTCGGGCCTGAGCCTGGGAAGCGTATATGCGATCATAGCGCTTGGATACACAATGGTATATGGTATCTCCAAGATGCTCAACTTTGCTCATGGTGATGTTATTATGATCGGCGGATACATGTCGTTCGTAATGACTATGTATATGGGGCTTAACGGATGGCTGGCTCTTCTGGTGGCGATGGCTATCTGCACTCTTCTCGGTATTACTATCGAAAGACTTGCTTACAGACCGCTGAGAGGAACCGGATCTTTGGCTGTCCTGATCACGGCTATCGGTGTTTCATACTTTCTGCAGAATATAGCGCTCCTGATCTGGGGCGCGAACCCGAAGATGTTCACCAGTCTGTTTAAAGGTATGAATCCTATTCATGCTGCGGGCGGACAGCTCACCATCACGATGGAGTCAGTATTTACGATCCTGGCAAACATCATCATCATGATCCTGCTGACACTCTTCGTCAACAAAACAAAGGCCGGAAAAGCAATGAGAGCTGTTTCTGAAGATAACGGAGCAGCCCAGCTGATGGGTATCAACGTCAACCAGTCAATTTCGCTGACGTTCGCCATCGGATCCGGACTTGCTGCTGTAGCCGGAGTACTGATGCTTTCAGCATACCCTGTACTCATGCCTACAACAGGTGCCATGCCTGGTATCAAGGCGTTCACCGCTGCCGTATTCGGAGGTATCGGTTCAATACCGGGTGCTATGATTGGAGGACTTATCCTCGGCATAATAGAAATTTTCTCGAGAGCATATATCTCAACAGAGCTCTCGGATGCCATCGTGTTTGCGTGCCTGATCATCGTGCTGCTCGTCAAGCCTACGGGCCTGCTGGGCAAGAAGATCAGCGAGAAAGTGTAGGTGCGCCATGGCAGAAAGAATACTTAAAAACATAAGCAGCAGAGGCCTCAAAAACGCATTGAGAGGCAATGACTACCGTAAGGAAGCCACTATCTCGTATGGCATACTTATAGGCGGTTATGTTCTGTTCCAGATCCTCACCGCTGCCGGACTCATCGGCCACAACCTGCAGGGACAGTTCGTACCTATCTGCGTGTACATCTCACTGGCGGTCTCCCTGAACCTCGTAGTAGGCATATCGGGAGAGCTTTCGCTGGGACACGCGGGATTTATGGCTGTAGGCGCGTTCAGCGGAATACTGATGTCGCGTATTCTCGGACAGAGCATGTCGTTTGAGCCTGCTATTATCATAATCTCGATGCTGTTCGGAGCGCTTATAGCTTCGATCGCCGGATTCATAATCGGCATCCCTATCCTGGGACTCCGCGGAGACTATCTGGCCATAGTGACGCTCGCTTTCGGCGAGATCATTAGAAACTTCATGAACGTCCTCTACTTCGGATTCGACGGCAGCGGACGCCTGAGATTCGCGTTCAACCACACGATAGAAGGCGTTGAGAACAATGACAGGATAATCACCGGCGCCATTGGAGCGACCGGAACCAAGACCATGGCAACGTTCACATGGGGACTTCTGCTGTGCCTCTTCACTGTTTTCATCGTGCTCAACCTTAAGAATTCCAAGCAGGGGCGCGCTATCATGTCCATAAGAGACAACCGCATCGCGGGTGAATCGATCGGACTTGATGTCAGAAAGTACAAACTCATGGCGTTTGTCGTAAGTGCTGCTCTTGCCGGCATGGCCGGCTGTCTCTTCGGACTCAACTACAGCACACTTGTACCGGTGAAGTTCAACTTCAACACTTCGGTGCTGATTCTTGTATTCGTGGTACTCGGAGGAGTAGGAAACATCTGGGGCGGCATCATCGCTGCAGCACTGCTGACAGTACTGCCTGAAACATTCAGACAGTTTGCGGACTACAGAATGCTGACATACGCCATCGTACTCATCCTGGTAATGATATGCACATACAATCCTGCTATTAAGGCAAGGATCACAGGAGTCTGGACGAAGATAAATCCTTTCAAGAACCGGTCCGGCGGAAAAGGCAAGGGCAAAAAGAGAAAGAGCAGAAAGGAGGCGGCATAGATGGCAGATAAAAAAGACAAGCGCGAAGAACTTCGCGATATCAGCATCGCCGACTCCGGTCACGCTTACGAAAACAGACAGGAGATCTACTATAACGATAACGTCGGCGGAAGAGCTGTATTCGTTGACTCGAAAGAGCAGTATGATCCTGACGAGCCATATAACGATGAGGTCTTCATCCCTGAAAAGGACAGAGGCAAAGCGCCTATCCTTCAGGTCAAGAATCTGGGTATCGATTTCGGCGGACTTACCGCTGTAGACAACTTCAACCTGACTC
Source organism: Mogibacterium sp. (assembly GCA_017431685.1). Lineage (GTDB taxonomy): Bacteria > Bacillota > Clostridia > Peptostreptococcales > Anaerovoracaceae > Crickella. Next base: position 18,221 of record JAFRKO010000022.1, on the reverse strand, counting down.
TTGGCCGTACGGAGATCGGCGGACTTATCGGCCCTAACGGCGCCGGAAAGACTACCATCTTCAACATGCTCACTAAGGTGTATGAGCCTACAAGAGGAGAGATCTTCTTTGACGGCAAGAGCACCAAGGGCATGAGCACGGTAGATATCAATAAAGCCGGAATGGCGCGTACATTCCAGAACATCAGGCTTTTTGACAAGCTCACGGTAGAAGAAAACATCAAGGTCGCTCTCCATCATACGACCAACTACAGCCTTATTGACGGAATGCTTCACACTCCGAAGTACAGACATGAGGAGTTCCGTATCCGCAAGGAGGCGATGAAATACCTCAAGATCTTCGGAATGACAAAGACTGCTGATTACAGAGCAGGATCGCTCCCTTACGGAGCGCAGAGAAGGCTCGAGATCATGAGAGCGCTGGCTACAAAGCCAAAACTGCTGCTTCTCGACGAGCCGGCAGCGGGCATGAACCCGTCCGAAACATCTGAGCTGATGGATACTATCAAGGAGATCCGTGACAGGTTCCAGATAGCGGTATTTCTTATCGAGCACGACATGAGCCTGGTAATGGGAATCTGCGAGGGCATCGTGGTACTCAACTACGGAAGAGTAATTGCAAAGGGATGGCCTGAAGAGATCCAGAGCAACCCTAAGGTAATCGAGGCATACCTTGGCAAGAGCCGCGGCAAGATGGAAGAGGAAGAAGAGAAGGAGAAAGCAGACATCGAGAAAGCCCTAAGAAAGGGCAGACTGGAATCAGCTGCTTCCGGAAAGCCTGACAGAAAGGGGGGTGAGTGATGGGCACAGTACTTACAGTTAACAACATCAATGTATACTACGGAGCCATCCATGCCCTCAAAGGCATTTCTCTGGATGTAAACAGAGGTGAGATCGTAACGCTTATCGGTGCAAATGGCGCCGGCAAGTCGACAACACTCCATACAATATCCGGACTCCTGCGCAGCAAGACAGGCGATATCGAATTTCTCGAGAGTTCGATTTCACATGTACCTGCTCACAAAATCGTTGCAATGGGCATTTCACATGTTCCTGAAGGCAGACGTATATTCCAAGGCCTTACCGTTGAAGAGAACCTGCAGATGGGAGCTTTCGTTACGAAGAAAGACCGCATTGCTCACAACCTCGAGTATGTTTATGAACAGTTCCCGAGGCTTAAGGAGAGAACATCGCAGATCGCGGGGACGCTCTCGGGAGGCGAACAGCAGATGCTGGCCATGGGAAGGGCTCTTATGTCTGATCCTGAGCTGCTGATGCTCGACGAGCCTTCAATGGGACTTGCGCCTATCCTTGTAGACCAGATATTCGATATCATAGTTAACCTGAATAAAGCCGGAACTACGATTCTTCTCGTAGAGCAGAACGCTCAGATGGCGCTTTCGGTAGCTGACAGAGCATATGTCATCGAGACCGGACGTATAACCCTTTCGGGTACAGGCGAAGAGCTTTCAAAGTCAGAAGAGGTCAAAAAGGCTTATCTTGGAGGCTAACATAAGGACATATTAAAGGTTATACACTTAATATTCATCAAAAAATCACTCAAAGAAGCGGCTCTGCCGTTTCTTTGTTTTTGTATGCTGTGGTATTATTACTTGATAACTTTTTATTTAGGGAGAATTATATATGACAAAGAGAAAGAGATCATTGGGGCTTGTTCTGCTAATGCTGGCGATGGTATTGATGTTTGCTGCGTGCGGAGCAAAAGATGCCGGAGAGGGAGATGTGGAGCCTGCTGAACAGGAAACACCTCCGGAACCTGTCGTAGAGGCTGTTAAGGTCATTGACGAGATCGATACCGTAGATGCTAATGCCCTCCCGCTTCAGATCGAATCGATTATGCTGTTTGAGGACGGAACGCTCAGGATCGTTCCTACAGATGATCTGCTGAAAAATGCTGAGACGAACAACGAACTCGTTGACGGTGCCATCTATCCGTTCGAGGACAGCGGCAAAGTAAAAGATGTATTTCTTGTCAGGTTCGGAAACGGCGGCTACAGAACTATTATATGCCTTATGGATGACGGTTCGCTATCAGCCATGAGCGCGAAAGAGCTTATTAACGATCATATAACCGTAATATGGGACAATCTTACCGGAAGAGACACATATGTTTCCGTCGAAGAACGGCCTGCTGAAGATGAAGACAGCTACGGAGTCGTCGGCATAACTGAAGACGGAGAGGAGATCGATCTTGATTTCAGCCTTGACTTCTGACGAAGCGGGGATGTTTGTGGTACAATATAATGTAAAGGATTTTTCGGAACGAAAGGAACGTAAATGACAAACGCAATAGATGCACGCGCGGCTATCGCGGAGTGGTTCGAAACCGATTTCAAAGATTCGGCAAAGGCTACTACAAAGACATCGAGGCTTGATGACGGAAGACTGAGTTACAGCTTTTCAGTTGTTAATAATTCGGGCTTTGACTTTGAAAACTTCTCGTTCAAAATCAAAGTGATAGACAGGACAAACAATGTTGAAATCGGCACTGCGTCCATAAACGCAGGCAAGTGGGCAAGCGGAGAAAAGAAAAACTTTAAATCGCGTCTGGCCATACCTGCCGGTGTAAGGAACCTGTCCTTTGTAATGTATGCCAATTCACTAGACTATACAGCAATACCTGCAGACGGCGTAGTCCCTGTCGTAAGGGAATACTCAGGAAAGCTTCAGGATTTCGGAGATGCCATCAGCGGCGCGGACGGAAGCGGCGGAATTTTTGGCGAGCTGTTCGGCACGGGCGGTATGCCTGATTCTGCCGGTAAAACGGTGACAACCAGAACCACCACTACAAGGAATGCCAACGGTACTACTACCAGAAAAACAACTACAACAACAACTACAAGAAAGCCTAATTCAGGTACTGTGAACACTGCTCCGGCAAATCAGAACAGCTCATTCTCCCAGCGCCGCAACGAAAAGAAGCTTAACAAAAAGAGACTCGGCAAATCAGGATGGACTGTTGCGTCGCTGGTAACGGGAATAATTTTCCTGATGTCGGCAGCCGGATCGACGGATTCCCCGGAGTTCAGACTCGGCGTTGCAATAGTCGGAGCTGTATTGATTGCTGCTGCGGGCATCATGAAGCTGGTACTGAATACAAGAGCAAAGAGAATCAGAACATACGAGGCGAAGATCAACAGGAACGGCAACACATCAATAGATGATCTTGCCGCGGCTGTCGGAAAACCTTTCAACAAGGTAGCTGACGAGCTTCAGGCCATGATCGCCGACGGATTCTTCCCGGAAGCTTATGTAGACATCAATAACCGCATGCTCGTCATGACCAGGAATGGTATTCCTCTTGAATCGGTAGAAAGATCAGCAGCTGAAGTGAAAGCGGCGAAGCGTAAAAAATCACGTGACGGAGGTGCACCTGAGTCGCTTGATGATCTCATCGTAATGACTGATGATACCGAGCTCAAGAACAAGCTCAAGGCTCTCAGAACGATAACAAAGAAGATCGACGCGAGAGTCGAAGCAGTGCCAGAGCTCGAGAAGCAGGTCAAGGACTTCAGGGAAAAGTATTACCCTGAGGTAGTGCGACTGACCGATGACTACAACGAAAAGATTGCAGACATGGGCAAATTCGCTTCGGAAATGCCTAAGGCAGAAGTTACGACTGATTCTTCGGGAGCTCCGGTGCTCAACACCAACCCGAATTATCTGCAGGAGCAGGCTGATGAGATCAAGGCTCAGCTTATAAGCCTTATCGACTCAGTTACTGAGGCGTCAGAGAACCTGCTCGAAAAGCTCCATGAAGACGACATCATGGACATCACCACCGATATCAAAATGCTGCAGACTACGCTCGCGAGCAAGGGCCTGCTGGATTCAGATTTCGACATCTAATAGTTATAAAAGGAGGACAAGATGGCAGATTTTGAACTTAACCCTGAAGCTGTAGTTGAAGCAGCAGAAAAACAGGCAGTTGAACTGGAGGCAGGAGTACAGGAAGTAGCGGCACAGGCTGCTGCGATCGATACGGCTTCGGCTTTTGACTTTGCGCCTGAATTCGCACCTGAAGAAGAGAAAAAAGAAGATCCGCTGGCAAAGTTCACACCTGATGAGCAGAGACAGATCAGAGCGGTTGCAGATAAGATTGACATAACAGACAGCAATGCAGTGCTGAGCTACGGTGCAAGTGCACAGCGCAAGGTTTCGGATTTCGCTGACGGCGCTCTCCAGAGCGTAAGAACCAAGGATATGGGCGAGACCGGACAGGTACTGACATCCCTGCTTGTTGAGCTCAAGTCAAACGGTGAGGAGAAAAAGAGCTTTTTCGGAAAGCTGTTCGGCAGTGCAGAGAAGAACTTCGAAAGAATGAAGACACAGTACTCCACAACCGAGGCCAATATTGACAGAATCGTTAAGCTGCTCGAAGAGCATGAAGAACAGCTCCTCAAAGACATCGTTCAGCTCGACAGACTCTATGATAAGAATAAACTCTACTTCAAGGAAGTTTCGATGTACATCGAGGCCGGCAAGCTCGCACTTGAGAAGGCAAAGAACGAAACTCTCCCTGAGCTAGAGGCAAAGGCAAGAGAGACAGGTTCCGTTGAAGATGCACAGGCAGCTCAGGATTACGCTGACATGATCACAAGATTCGAGAAGAAGATCTATGATCTTGAGCTCTCCAGAACAGTATGCCTGCAGTCTGCTCCGGAGATCAGAATGGTACAGAACTCTGACACCATCATGTCTGAGAAGATCCGTTCCACCATCGTAAATGTTATTCCTATGTGGAAGACACAGATGGTGCTGGCGCTCAACAACTACCATACACAGAAGGCCATCGAAGCTCAGCAGGCAGTCACAGAGGCTACCAACGAGATGCTCAAGAAGAACGCCGAGGCTCTGCATCAGAGCACTGTTGATACAGCGAAGGCCAGCGAGAGAGGCATCGTAGATATTGAGACACTGCAGCACACCAACCAGGAACTGATCGCCGCTATCGACGAAATCATTCAGGTCCAGGAAGACGGCAAGGTCGCAAGAGCAGAGGCCGAGAAGGAGCTCGCAAGGATCGAGCAGGAGCTCAAAGACAAGATGCTTGGCATCGCTGCTAATGCAAGATGGACAGGTGAGGACATCGCTGCTGCAAGAACAGAGCAGAAATAAGGAATGGCAAAAGCAAGTCAGAATAATAAGAATACAGGAGACAGGAGCCGGCAAAGGCCGGCTCTTGCTCTATTGCTCGCATTCCTCATCGCGGCTGCGTTCTTTATATTGTCTGATGTGTCGTTCGTAAAGAGCGCAAGAGATTCCCTGATGCAGAAGCTTGGTTATGAAGCCATTGATCAGGGGGACAGCAATGAGAGCAGCGGCGAAAACAGCAGCGCTGAAAACAGTGACGTAATACCCGCTGAATGGGATGTCACCTCAGACATTGATCCTGCAGCACTTCCGGAGTACAACGGACAGAATTACGTTAAGGTGAGCGGCGGAACGCCTGTATTCCCTGATGAAGTCTGCGAACGTGCCGGACTGATAAAGGATGGCGATGACTGGAAAACGCAGGGTAATCTCTTCGGAACGGTGGATTCGAACAAGCTCACACCATACGAATGCTATGGCAGTCCTGATGATCTTGGCAGGTGCACATACGCTTTCGGCCTGCTTGGAGAGGAGACTATGCCACAGGAAGGACAGGAACGTGGTGATATCTCGCCGGTACATCCTTCCGGATGGGCAAAGGCCCAGAACTGGGAGCGATGCCATCTGATAGCATGGGCGCTCTCGGCAGAGAACGCCAATCCATCCAACCTGATCACCGGCACGCACTACCTGAATTACGATGGCATGAGACCGCTAGAGGAGGAAGTCGAGCATTATATCTGGGACACCGGAAACCATGTGCTGTATTATATAAAGCCGTGGTTCAAAGATGACGAGCTGGTTGCCAGAGGGGTGCAGATGACAGCCTGGTCGGTAGAGGACAAGGGCGAGGGCATATCTTTCAATGTATACTGCTTCAACGTTACGCCGGGTGCTGAGATCGACTACAGAACGGGTATCGTGACGACAGAGGAACAGGCTGCTCAGGATGCAAGAGTGTACGTAATAAATACACGTTCCGGAGTGTTCCACTATCCGACATGCGACGGCGTAAAAGAAATGTCGGAGCATAACAAGAAGACAGTTACGGCGACACGCACGGAGCTGACATCACAGGGATACACACCGTGCGGTGCCTGCGAACCATAAATAATCAATTACTAAAAAGGAGCATGTACTATGCGATCGATCACATCAATCAAAACATCACTTTCTGCAGGCAGTTATGACATGATGCTCAAAAGTCTCTACTGCCGTCCCGTTGATATGCTTGGACCATACAGAGACAGGATCGTCAGGGTCCTTGACGGATTTATGAAGGAGTTCGACGCGTCTCCGGATACCGAAGTTTCTGTATACAGCGCTCCGGGACGTACAGAGATCGGCGGCAATCATACGGATCATCAGAGGGGAAAGGTTCTCACGGGATCCGTGGACCTCGATGCCATAGCCTGCGCTGCGCCTAATGGGAGCAGTGCAGTACGCATCTATTCAGAGGGCTACGGCCTTACAACGGTGGATATCAGCAATCTCGAGCCTGTAAAAGAAGAGGAGAATACGACAAAAGCCATAATCCGCGGAACTCTGGCTGCCATATCTTCGAGAGGTTATGACGTCAAAGGATTTGATGCATATGTTACTTCTGATGTTCCGGGAGGATCAGGACTTTCGTCTTCGGCTTGCTTCGAAGTCCTGATAGGTGTTACGGTAAACGGGCTTTTCTGCGAAAACAGCATACCTCTCGCAGAGATCGCAAAGATCGGACAATATGCTGAGAACGTGTATTTCGGGAAGCCATCCGGCCTTCTCGACCAGATGGGATGTGCACTCGGCGGCATAGTAGCCATAGACTTTCAGGATAAAGAAAACCCGCAGTACCACGCGGTAGATTTTGATTTTGCATCTGCGGGATATGCGCTCTGCATAATAGACACAGGAGCAGATCACGCTGACCTCACAGGAGACTATGCGGCAGTCCCTGCTGAAATGAAGTCCGTAGCTCAGGCATTCGGCAAGGACGTTCTCTGCGAGGTGGACGAAAAGGAATTCTACAGCTCTATCGCGAAACTGAGAAAACAGCTGGGAGACCGTGCTGTGATGCGCGCAATACACTATTTCACGGATTGTCACCGCGTTGAACAGCAGGTCGAAGCCCTTGAAAAACATGAGTTCGATAAGTTCCTGAAACTGGTGAGCAGTTCGGGACATTCGTCATATATGTATCTGCAGAATGTAGCCACATACAGGGACCCGGCAGACCAGCCGGTAGCTCTTTCACTTGCAATGGCAGGCTACTATCTTGCCGGCCGCGGAGCGCGCAGAGTGCATGGCGGCGGCTTCGCAGGTACCATACAGGCATTTGTACCGCTTGACATGGTGGATGAATTCAGGATCGGAATGGACTCAGTGCTTGGCGAAGGCGCCTGCAGGGTCACATATATACGTCCGGTAGGCGGATGCACACTTATAGACTGATATACACAGGCAATTCTGATAAATCAGGAGGATCAAAATGGAGCTGCTGATATCACAACTCATTGAATATGCTGTAAGAAAAAAATGGATAGAAGACTCTGACAGAATATGGGCATCAAACAGGATACTCGAGGCCCTTCACATGGATGGCTTTGACGGTCTGGCCGACATAAAAGGAGAACTCCCGCAGATACAGGAGATCCTGAATGGATTATGCGACTATGCTTATGAGCACGGCGTCATTGAAGGCAATTCCGCAACATACCGTGACCTTCTCGATACAGCGCTCATAGGTCTGATTATGCCGCGACCTTCCGAGATCACGGAGGAGTTCTATAAGAGATATGAATGTTCGCCAAAGGAGGCGACCGACTGGTACTATGAGTTTTCGGGAGATACGAATTACATCAGGAGAGACCGTATCGCAAAGGACCGCAAATGGACTGTGAATACAGAATACGGAATTCTGGATATAACAATAAATCTGTCCAAGCCTGAGAAAGACCCTAAAGCAATTGCTGCTGCCGGCAGAGCAAAGGCCTCGGGATATCCGAAATGCCTGCTCTGCGCAGAGAACGAAGGCTATGCAGGGAGACTTGATCATCCCGCAAGGCAGAATCACCGCATCATTCCGATCGAATTGGGAGGGCAGGACTTCTTTCTGCAGTACAGCCCTTACGTTTATTACAACGAGCACTGCATCGTGTTCAACAAAAAGCATATACCTATGCACATAGACAGGCAGGCGCTTACCAATCTGCTGGACTTCGTGACAGTATTCCCGCATTATTTTGTGGGGTCTAATGCAGATCTTCCTATAGTTGGGGGGAGCGTTCTGAGCCACGATCATTATCAGGGCGGAAATTATGAATTCGCCATGGCGCGGGCAGAAGTTGAACCATCCTTTACCGTACCGGGATTTGAAGATGTTGAAGCGGGCATTGTGAAATGGCCTATGTCTGTGATCCGTCTGAAAGGAAGCGACAGGGAGAGAGTCATCGACCTGGCAGAGATTATACTCAATAAGTGGCGCGTCTATGACGACCCTGAGGCATTCATCTTCCATGAGACAGACGGTGAGAAGCATTCAACAATAACACCGATTGCCCGCAGAAGGGGTGATGACTATGAGCTTGACCTCGTACTGCGCAATAACATAACAACAGAAGAGAACCCTCTGGGTGTTTTTCACCCGCATGCAGAAAAACATCATATCAAGAAAGAGAACATCGGACTTATAGAGGTGATGGGACTGGCTGTTCTGCCTGCAAGACTCAAGGATGAGCTGGAAGCTGTAGAGAAAGGACTTCTGAAAGGCGAAGATCTTACGGAAGATCCTGCGACAGCATCTCATGCTGAGTGGGCTGCCCGCATCAGGACAGAACATCCGGAACTGAATACAGAGAATGCGGGTGAAATACTGCAGCAGGAGGTAGGAAAGGTGTTTGCAGAGGTGCTTGAGGATGCGGGAGTATTCAGGAGAACCGAAGAAGGCAGAGCGGCATTCAGAAGGTTTATTGACTGTATTGCCGCACAATAAGGGTAAGTTTTAACTATAATTGGGAGGAAAAACATGGCAAGCGGAAGAATGGAATTCCACGCAGAGTCAATTATGCAGCATGCAAACTTCAGCTTTGTGCTGCCTAACGATGTAGCGATGGAGGAAGTTTTTGACCTTAAGTATTATGACAGAGATCCGATGAATCTCATATTGCTGCACGGCCTTACCGGTACTGATACGGACTGGCTTTACGGCGGTGTGGCACAGCTGATGGCAATCCAGTATAATCTGAATGTTTTCATGCCTACGACCGGAAACTCTTTCTATCTGGATCAGGGATATAAAGGGAGAAACTACTGCGAGTTTATCGCGGAAGAGCTGCCTGAATACATACAGAAGACCTTCGGAATAAAGATGGAAAGAGAAAACACCATGATAGGCGGTCTTTCGATGGGCGGATACGGTTCTCTCCACACGTCGCTTACATATCCTGAAAAGTTCAGCGCATGTATAGCGCTTTCATCGGCTTTGGTCGTAAGAGATGTTGCTAAAAAGCCTGACTCGGAAGTCGGAAGCGTACTCCCTAAGGAATTCAGGAAAGAACTGTTCGGAAGCCCATCAAAACTGATCAGATCTGACATGAATCCCGAAGTGCTCTATAAGAAAATAAAGAAGCAAGGCAAGGAGGCGCCGTTCATATACCTTGCAATAGGTGTTGACGACAACCTGCTCGAAAGCAACCGCACGTTCCGCGATTTTCTGAAGAAAGAAAAGGCTGATTTCTTCTATGAAGAGGGACCGGGCAGGCATACCTGGCAGTTCTGGAATGAGTATATCGACAGAGGATTAAAAACAGTACTTAACCGTTAACAGGGAGCGCATAATGCTTAGTGAGAAGTACAAAGAATTTACAAAATGGGTCATCTACCAGATCTATCCGCGCAGCTTTATGGACAGCAATGGCGATGGTATAGGTGATCTGCAGGGTGTGATCAGTAAGCTTGATTACATAAAAGATCTGGGGGCAAATGCAGTTTGGCTCTGCCCGTGCTTCAAAAGCCCAAATGAAGATAATGGATACGATGTGGCGGATTACTGTGACATCATGGATGAGTTCGGAACCATGGACGACATGAATGAACTGATTGAAGGCCTTCACAGCCGTGGTATGAAGCTCATACTCGACCTTGTACCGAACCATACATCGACTGAGCACAAATGGTTTCAGGAATCCAGAAAAGGAAAGGATAATCCATACAGTAATTATTATTACTGGTTTGACGAAAAACCGAACGACTGGGAATCTGCTTTCGGCGGCAGTGCCTGGCAGTATGATGAGATGCGCGGTCAATACTACCTGCATACTTTCGCAGTTGGTCAGGCAGACCTTAACTGGGACAATCCGGCTGTGGTAAAGGAAATGCAGGATGTAGTAGACTTCTGGGTCGATAAGGGATGTGACGGATTCAGGATCGATGTGATAGACTGCATATCCAAGGACCTGCCGAAGGATAAGAACGGACACGGCCCGCGGCTCCATAAATATATCAACGCGCTTTTCGGCAGAGACATAACATCGCATCTGTTCACCGTCGGAGAAGGGGCGACAAAAGACATAAACGATATCGTTCTTCACTGTGCTTCGGAAAGAGGAGAGCTTTCTACTATCTTCATTTTCGATCATATGGAGTGCGGCAGGGCAGACAAATTTACTCATAAAAATGATAGTCTGAAAACTCTCAGGGATTATCTGACCGGCTGGCAGGAAGAGACGTCAAAACATGATCTGCTGTACAGTCTCTTCATAGAGAATCACGATCAGCCTCAGATGGTCTCGCGCATAGGCAATGACAGGGAACTCAGATACGAGTCTGCAACAGATATCGCGACAATGGTATACCTTATGAAAGGAGTACCTTTCATCTACCAGGGGCAGGAGATAGGGATGCCTGCCGCGCACTATGAAAACATAAATGATTTTGATGATATCGAAAGCCTTGGATGGTACAAAAAGTTCCTTAAGACTTACAGCGAAGAGGTGTGCCTCGAAAAGGTCAACTTCGGAAGCCGTGACAACGCGCGTCATCCGATGGCTTGGGACGGCTCTGATACCAGCGGTTTCACTACAGGCAAGCCATGGCTCCTTCCTCACTCAAGAGCAGCCGAAGTAAATGTAGAGAATGACCTTGCTGCAGAGAAATCCGTATACAGGTTTTATCAGAAACTCCTGAAGCTCCGCAAAGATAACGACGCTTTCACAACGGGGGACCTCGAGGTCATCTCGGCACCGGAAGACGATTTCTTTGTTTTCGTTCGCACATCGGGTGACGAAAAATGGGCTGTTGTATGCAACTTTGAAAAAGAACGCAGCATAAAACTGCCATTTGAATGTGAAAAACCGTCGCTTTCGAATCTTGGAAGAGATGCAGCAGACGGTACATACGCAGCATATGAATGCGCAGTCTCAAGGATAAAGAGAGGATAATACAATGAGCGGGATACATAAAGAATTCTACATCGATGATGATGGAATAAAACTGCATGCAAAGCTGGATATGCCTGCAGGTTTCAAAGATGGTGACAAATGTCCGCTGGCAATCGTGATCCATGGGCTGACCGGGCACATGGAAGAGCCACACATAAAAGGTGTTGCTGCTACATTCAACGAGCTGGGCATTGCGTCTCTTCGTGTAGAGATGTACGGACACGGAAAGAGTGGAGGCGCCTTTGAAAACCACAATATCTTCAAATGGCTAAACAATGCCATGACTGTGACGGACTATGCGAGGTCACTGGACTTTGTAAGTGACCTTTATGTCTGCGGGCACTCGCAGGGCGGACTTGCTACTGCATTGCTTGCAGGAATGAAACCTGAAGTGTTCAAGGCTGTGATACCTATGTCGCCTGCACTCATGATGCCTGACGGCGCAAGATCAGGACACATGCTCGGCGTCGATTTCGATCCCTGCCATCTGCCGGAAGAGATATATGTCAATGCTGAACAGAAGGTGAACGGAAACTACCTGAGAGCCGCGCAAATGATTGACCTTGATGGAGCGATATCCAGGTACAGCGGCCCGGTGCTTCTCATACATGGAGACGAAGACGAAGCGGTGCCGGTCTCGTGCTCAACAGAAGCGGGTAAGAAATACAAAAACTCAAAAACAGTGATCATCAAGGGTGATGATCACTGCTATAACTACCATCTGGATCAGGTGCTCGACGCTGTCAGAGATTTTCTCCGTTCTCTTTGATGACTTCAGCGTACCAGTAAGCGGAATCCTTCGGTATGCGCTGCTGGGTGAGGTAATCCACGTAGATGAGGCCGAACCTCTTCTCATACCCAAGAGCCCATTCGAAGTTATCCAGTATTGACCAGGCCATATAGCCAAGTACAGGGCAGCCTTCATCGGCTGCTCTTTTCAGTCCGCGCAGATACCATGTCATATACTGAATGCGCTGAGGATCATGCACATGACCGTCATCCATTACGAAGTCTACATTGGCCATGCCGTTTTCTGTCATCATTACAGGTACATTGTACCGTTCGTAGATGAACTTCACGCCCCAGTAAAGAGCATCTTTTGTTATCGGCCAGCCCATGTTGGTTCTCGGAATCCCCTGCCAAGGGGTCATCATCCGGCCATTCGGGCCGTCATTATAGTTATTTGCAAGGTAACAGTTCCAGCCTATGAAATCGAGAGGCTTATGGATCATTTCAAGCTCGCCGTCATTAAGAACAGATGCCAGAGCAGGGTGGGCGACACCTTTCATTACAGGGTCGAGCCACCAGTTGAGATAATGGACTTCTGCTTCACTGGCAAATGTCTTCAGCCTTGCAGCTTCGATATCCCTGTCTGATTCACTGCCCGGAAGATAAAGTGTGCAGTCGGTGGCGATGCCGATCTTCGGATGAAGGGCGGCTCTGCTGCGTATTACTTCTGATGCCTTTGCATGAGCCAGAAGCACATTTCTGGTAAGGACAGAAAGCTTTTCTGCAGCTTCACCCGTGCCTGTAGCGACTGACTCAAACGGTGCATGTTCTGCACTCAGGTAGCCCGCACCAATGAACGATGTCGGTTCGTTAAAAGGCATCCACCATTCCACTTTGTCTGAAAGAGCGTCTGTGACTATAGCTGTGTAGTCCGCGAAATCATTGCTGATAGCGTCCGCGTACCAGCCGCCATATTCATACGCCCACATAGGGAGATCCCAGTGATAAAGCGTGCAAAGGGGTTTGATGCCTGCGTCAAGCAGTTCATTCACAAGGTCTCTGTAAAAAGCAAGCCCCTTTTCATTTATGACACCTCTTTCCGGCATCACGCGGGGCCAGCTGACAGAGAAACGGTAAGCCTTAAGGCCGATCTTTTTCATGAGCGCGATATCTTCGCGGAAGCGGTGATAGTGGTCACAGGAAACATTGCCGTTGTCCCCGTGCGCGATATGCCCCTCGCTCAGCGCATCCCATATGCTCAGCCCTTTACCGTCTTCGTTATATGCACCTTCTACCTGATATGCTGCGCTGGCAGCTCCCCATAGAAAATTTTCCGGAAAACTCATCTATATACCATCCTGATACAAAAATATTTTTTTACATAAGCGGTTTCAGCCTGTAGACAACACAGTCGTGAGGATCGAGTTTTGTGCCGAAGCACTCTGCCCTTATGCCTTCATCTTCTCCTGTAAGACAGTTAAACATCGATACTCCGTGGCCGGCCGCGGCTGAGAGCCCTATATCCCAGAATGCGAAAACACATTTCATGGCTTCATCGCCGAAGTTGAATACGCCAACAGCACAGCTGCCGTCGGAAAGAGGCCTTACCAGAGCAAATGTGCTCGGGCTTTCATCACATGTGAGTTTAAAGCACGCTCTGGATTCAGGATCCTGATTGATAGCAATAAGATGTCTGTTCTGCAGCAGCGCTTTTGAGCGTTCATCGATATTTCTTATGTCACAACCGATGATCAGCGGGGAAGCAAGCAGTGACCAGAGTGCAAAGTGAGAACGGTACTCAGCATCCGAGCAGCCTTCAGCCCCGGTTTCCGGATTATATGAGCTGCCTTTCATTCCGACTACCAACATGTCCATGTCGCTGAAGCATCCGCGGGATCCGTCCTCCAAATGCTCAAGGCGTTTTGATACTGTATATCTGACAGAGTTCCAGTTGTCACGGATATCTATAGCCATTCTGTATGAGTTGGCTCCTGTCGATCGGATCCACTTTTCTACATTGTCCTTTCCCCATTGACAGGCTGCATAAAAAATATCTCTGTCTGTGTTGCGGAGAGCATAACCCATGCGCCTGTAAAGCATGTCAGAAGTCTGCGCTGCAGGCTTAAAGCAGTTGTCGTACTTCAGATAATCCACACCCCATTTCGCAAAGAGGCGGGCATCCTGGAGTTCATGCTCGAAGCTGCCGGGATAACCGGCGCATGTCCGTACGCCGCAGCATTCATAAATGCCGAATTTGAGACCTTTGCTGTGCACGTAGTCAATGACCTGTTCTATGCCGTGCGGGAACTTCTCACGCGAAGGCACGAGATCGCCATTCGCATTTCTTGTCTTTTCCATCCAGCAATCATCGATGATCAGATAACGGTAGCCGCAGTCCAGGAAACCTCCGTCAACCATGGCATCTGCTACCTGAATAATTGTGTCTTCATCGTATTTATCAAAAAATGTATTCCACGAGTTCCATCCCATAGGAGGTGCTGCAGCAAAAGTGTTATCCATTTTTATATCCTTTCCGAATGCATTGCTTTTATTATCTCTACTAATGTTAACTCGTGAAGTCGGGCAAAACAATAAAAAAGCCTCGAAAATGTACTGTCATGAAGGCTTTGTACCTTAAAAAAACTAAAAATAGGTATACCAGCCATACAGAAAATGATAAAATGTACACAGTAATGACTCTCTGCGTCGCAATGTAGCTATGCAGAGTTTAGTTATTCGTTGTCTTTATAGGAGGAATAATATGAAGAAAAGCACAACTAAAAAACTGTTGGTTGCACTGCTTGCGTTCGTCATGGTATTTGCTATGACAGCATGCGGCGGCGGTGGCAGCAGCGAAGGCGGAGAAGAGGCAGCAGCTAGCGGTGGCTCCGGAGACGGAACATCGATCACCCTGTTCAACTCCAAGAACGAGATTCAGGAAGACTTCGAGAATCTCGCAAAGGTTTATGAGGAGCAGACAGGTGTTCATATCGAGGTTTACTATTCTCAGGACACAGTTTCGGCTCACCTCGCAACCAAGTATGCGTCCAAGGCTCCATATACACTTAACATGGTTGACGCTAAGGACATCTACTCACTTGGTAAGCAGTACGGTGCTGACATGACAGGCGCTGCATGGGCGGAAGACACAGACTATGGCATCTCGGTTGATGGCAAGGTTCTCGGATTCCCGACATGCATCGAGGCAAGAGGTATCCTGTACAACTCAGCAGCAATCAAGAATGCTCTCGGAGAGGACTTCGATCCTGCAAGCATCAAGACTCTTGATGACTTCAAGGCAATGTGCGACAAGCTCGTTGCAGCAGGCATGGAGGCTCCTACAGCTATCCTCAAGCCAGACTGGTCACTCGCTGCTCACTATCTGCAGCAGGTATACGAGGAAAGAGAAGATCCTGAAGCATTCATTCAGGACCTCTATGCTGGCAAGGCTGACCTCATGAAGGATGAGAAGTTTAACGCTCTCATGGACACATTTGATGTTCTCAAGGAGTACAACATGTTCAAGGCCGGAGCTATCTCCGCTGAGGATGAGCTCGTACACCAGGCTATGTCCGAGGGACAGGATGCATTCCAGTTCGGCGGATGCTGGGAGTGGAACGACCTTCTCACTTATGACTACAATGGTCCGGTTGGAATCATGCCTGTTCCACAGAACGTACAGGATGACTACACAGGTAAGCTCGTAGGCGGCGGTTCCAAGTACTTCTACGTAGACGGAAGTGAGTACACATCAGAGGCTGATCAGGAAGCTGCTAAGGCATTCCTTGAGTGGCTCGCATCTTCTGACGAAGGTAAGACATTCGTATCCGACACATGCGGAATGGTATCCCCATTCAAGAGCAACACAGTTCCATGCACAAATGACATCGGCAAGGTTGTTAAGGAGTACGTAGATGCTGGAAATCTCGTTCCTAACTATGACTATGACCCTGATGATCACTATTCAAAGCTCGGTATCGAGATGCAGAAGTACCTCGGTGACCAGTGCACACGTGAAGAGCTCGCAGCTGCTATCCAGAATTACTGGGCAAGCACAACACCTGTTGAGCACTAATTTTCTGACCGAAGCATTTGCTTGACATTTTACAGGTAAGGGGCGCACTTTTGCGCCTCTTACCGTAAATACTTTTAAGACAAATGCTGAAAGAACAATAAGGGGTAAATATGAATAGGAACACAATGAGCTATAAGGTCAAACAATACCTGATGTTCGGCGGTATCGGAACATTCCTGTTCGCTGCTGTTGTAGTAGTACCGTTCATCTATGGTATTTACCTGACCTTTACAAGCTGGGATGGCGTATCGCCACACAAACCATTTGTAGGAATAGCAAATTATATCGCTGCATTCGGTGATCACGAATACTGGCTGGCAATGGGAAGAACCGTAATCTACACAGTCTTTGCTGTAGTACTGATCAACGTCCTTGCTTTTGCAATGGCATATCTGGTCACGAGCGGTGTCAAGGGACAGAACTTCTTCAGAGCAGGATTCTTCATCCCTAACCTGATCGGCGGTATCGTACTTGGTTATGTATGGAAGTTCGTTTTCAACAGAGCATTTGTAGCTATCGGAACAGCAATTACCGGAGCTCCTACAACTTCTCTGCTTGCAACTCCATCAGGGGCCATGTTCTGTCTGATATTTGCATCAGTCTGGCAATATGCAGGATATATGATGCTCATCTATGTAGCGGGCTTCATGAGTGTATCTGACTCACTGAAGGAAGCCGCAATGATCGACGGATGCACACCATCGCAGGCTATGAGAAATGTAACCATTCCTCTGATGCGTTCATCATTTGTACAGTGCATCTTCCTCAGCATCACAAGATGCTTCGTAATCTACGATGTAAACCTGTCATTGACAAAGGGCGAGCCGTTCGGACAGTCCATCATGGCAGCTATGCACGTATACAACACAGCCTTCACATACAAGAACTATGGTATGGGTCAGGCTGAAGCGCTCATACTCTTCGTAGTATGCGCTGTAGTAGGTATTACTCAGGTTTGGGTAGGTAAGAAAGGAGAGGTAGAAGCATAATGACTCAGAACGAAAAAGCTGCAGCAGCTAAAAAGAGAAATCATGCTATCATGATCATCATCCTGATTCTGCTCTTTATCCTCTTCGTTGCACCATTCATCCTGGTAATAATCAACGTCTTTAAGGACAAGGCAGATATCGTAACCAATCCGCTCGCACTTATCGGTGCACACGGATTCACGATGAAGAACTTCCCTGAAGCTATGGCTAAGATGGATTTCTTCAACGTATTTAAGAACTCTCTGATTATCACAGTATGCGCAACAGTACTTACAATACTGGTATCCGCAATGACATCATTTGTTATCGTACGTAACGGAAAGTGGAAAATGTGCACCGCAGTATTCGCTCTGATGGTTGCATCGATGGTAATTCCGTTCCAGGTACTGATGGTGCCACTGGTATCCGTATACGGAGGAATCTTCGGCGTACTGAATCACCGTATTACACTGATACTCATGCATGTTGGTTTCTCAGTCTCCATGGCTACATTCATGTTCCACGGAGCTATCCATACCAATATACCTCTTGAACTTGAAGAGGCGGCTCTGATCGATGGATGCACCAGATGGCAGACATTCTGGAAGATCGTATTCCCTCTGCTCAAGCCGACTATTGCAACAGTAGCTATCATCGATGCTATGGCATTCTGGAACGACTACCTCCTGCCAAGCTTAGTACTTACAGAGAAGTCGCTTTACACTATTCCAATTGCCACACAGCAGTTCTATGGTACATATTCGACAGATATCGGTCTGGTAATGGCTGCACTTCTGCTGGCCATGCTGCCGATCCTCATCCTGTATCTCTTCCTGCAGAAATACATCGTTGCGGGAGTTACATCAGGAGCTGTTAAGGGTTAAGTTGTATCTGGTCAGAGTGTATTGAGAAC
>JAFRKO010000021.1 GCA_017431685.1 Mogibacterium sp. | reverse complement strand
TTGCACCTAAGAAAGACAAAAAATAAGATCAATATACAGGAGGATAACCCAAATGGCTAAGAACAAAATGAAGTCACACAGAGGCGCTATGAAGCGTCTGCACGTTACAGGCTCCGGCAAGGTCAAGAGAAACAAGGCTTATAAGAGCCATATTCTCACAAAGAAAACCGCTAAGAGAAAAAGAGGCCTGCGTAAGGCAACTACTCTTACAAGTGCAGATCTGAAGCGTATGCTGAGATCAATGGCTAAATAATTGGGGAGGTGTAACAAATGGCAAGAGTTAAAAAAGGCGTAAACGCTCACAAGAGACATAAAAAAGTTCTGAAGCAGGCTAAGGGATTCTACGGCAGAAGAAAGAACACATTCAGAGCTGCCAACCCAGCAGTTATGAGAAGCCTGAGATCGGCATATGTTGGCCGCAAGAACAAGAAGAGAGAGTACAGAAGACTTTGGATCGCAAGAATCAACGCTGCTTCCAGAGCAAACGGACTCAGCTACAGCAAGCTGATGAACGGCCTCAAGAAGGCTGGTATCGAGATCAACCGCAAGATGCTCTCCGAGATGGCTATCTTCGACGCAGCAGGATTTGCTGAACTCTGCGAGACTGCTAAGAAGTTCAACTAATAATGGATTATTTTGTCAGCCATTTAGGAATAATCATAATAGCGGCTTTATTTGTGGCGATATGCGCTGTTGCATGGTGGTATCTTACTGAAAGAAACGCTATGCTTATCAGACAGAGGGCGGAAGCCAGAAAAAAGGCAGCATATACATCTGCTCAAAAGAAAGAATCAGATGCGGAAAAGGATGACTAAACGAAAAACTCCGGCTCAATACAGCCGGAGTTTTTGTATCCTGAGCATATTGATATGCGAACAGTCATGCACATGGGAAAGCTGAAAGGAGGAACAATACAATACATTGATAATTAATATTTGTTAATGTATTTGTATAGAATGTAACGATTTTATACGGGTTTGTTTAATTGCTAAAATCTATTTGTAGGCTATCGGTTTTACAAATGGAGGGATTTATGAGTAGAAAATCGTCATGGATTAGCAGGATGCTTGTATTCATGCTGGCTTTCGCTGTTATGTTTACATGTTCAGCGACTATGAATCAGGCATATGCTGCCGCAAAGAAACCGGGCAAGGTTACTATCTCAAAGGTTACTGCGGTATCTTCTTCCTCGATCAAAGTCACATGGAAGAAGGCATCGAATGCAGAGAAATATCAGATCTATGCATCGACCAGCAAAACCAGGAACTTCAAAAGAGTGGCAACAGTATCGTCCTCAAAGAGGTCCTATACTGTAAGAAAACTCAACAAGAAGGCACTTAAAGCCAGCAAAAAGTATTACTTTAAGGTCAGAGCTGTTAACGGCTCAAAAAAGGGTAAGTTCAGCGCGGTCAAGTCTAAAAAGACATTGAAAAAACCGGCTGCAGTCAAGAGAAAAACCGTATATGTCACTCCTAAATGGCTGAACAGCGCAATGGCAGGTCAGCAGAAGGGGTACAAGAATGTTGTAGTATGCGAGGTTTCATATCCGGACAAGGATGGTAAACCTGCAGCATCATACGCAAAAGGTCACATTCCGGGTGCTATAACAGTTTTGTCAACAGAAGTAGAGGATGCAACAGGTGCGCCGGGAAAATATAAGGCATATAACCTGCTGAGTGTCAATGCCATCAGAAAGAATCTCAAAGCTAAAGGTATTACTGCCAACACTAAAGTAGTACTGTATGATGCAGGCGGAGATCCATGTGAAGTCGGCAGACAGGCATACGGCTATATTGTTGCAGGTGTAAAGGATGTTAAGATTCTTAACGGCGATTTGGCTGCATGGAAGAAGGCCGGCTTCGGCGTAGAGAAGAAGAAAAACACACCTAAGGCCGTAAAGAGCTTTGGCAGCGCAAAATCGCACCTTGAGTACTGGACTTCAGTCGAAGATGCAAAGGCTAAGCTCGATAAAAATGATCCTAAATACGATAAGAACTTCAAGCTCGTAAGCATCCGTTCGGAGGCTGAATGGCTTGGAGAAACCAGCGGCTATGGCTACATTCATAAGGCAGGAGAGCCAAAAGGAGCTGTCTGGGGCAAGGGCTCACAGACTGCGTTTGATGTTGCTGACTTTGTTAATAAGAGCGGTACGGTAAAGAAACTCTCATCAATAAAGGACATCTGGAAAGGTGCTGAGTTTAAAACAGATGGAAGTGATCATCTTGCGTTCTACTGCGGCACTGGCTGGAGAGCCACGGTTCCGTTCCTTCGTCTGTATGAGAGCGGCATGACAAACATCTCCGTGTTTGACGGCGGCTGGTATGAGTGGATCATGCATGACGACTATCCTGTTCAGGTCGGAGACCCTGATTCCGACAGCGTAATATATGCTACTGCCGGATCGCTTCCGGAAGATAATAAGGAAGTCATAGAAAAAGACGCTGTACTGGGAGAGGTCAAAGCAAGAACAATGACCATTTCCGTTGATATGACCGATGCAACCAGATATCCTGCGGGCAATGAAATTGAAGTATGGGTACCTGTAGGCAAGGCGGATGAAGCATATCAGAAAGTCTCTAACTACAATGTCAAAGCTGATAAAGCTGCTGTTGCAAAAATTTATACTGAAAAGAACAGCGGCTGGGACAATGCGATGGCTTACATCAAGTGGGATAAAAACACAGCTCCTGCTGACAGAAAGGCAACCATCACATTTGATGCAGAAAGATATGCTGTAAGCCGTCCAGATGCTAAAGAAAATGAAGATGCAACGATTTCTGTAGATACACTGAAGTATGTCGGGCTCAAGAGTTCAAGAGTTGATCCTGAAAATAAGTATGTACAGAAGTATGCAAAGGAAGCTGCAGGCAATGCAGAAACCAACCTTGAAAAGGCTGAGAATATCTATAACTGGATCATTGCTAACCTTGAGAGACTGGACGTTGACGATGATCTCGGAAATACAGTCTTTAAAAATGACACAGGATGCGGAAAGGGCGATCCGGGCGACCT
Organism: Mogibacterium sp.; assembly: GCA_017431685.1. Taxonomy (GTDB): domain Bacteria; phylum Bacillota; class Clostridia; order Peptostreptococcales; family Anaerovoracaceae; genus Crickella. Next base: position 6,276 of record JAFRKO010000021.1, on the reverse strand, counting down.
TCTTAAGAATTTCGAAACGTACGGCAGATGGGGCGGACACTGCACTGACCTCAACTCATGCTTCGTAGCAATGTGCCGTGCAGTCGGCGTTCCTGCAAGAGAGATGTTCGGCATACGACTCAACGACACTTCAAGTGACGGCCAGCATTGCTGGGCTGAGTTCTATATACCTGGTGAAGGCTGGACAGCTGCTGACCCTGGCGACGTACTCAAGCAGGCAAGAGCGGTAGCAGCTGACAGATCAAAGGATGCTATCGATAAGGCAAGAACAGACGAATCCGTACTTGCTAAAAAGAAGGATCTCTGGTGCGGTGTAGATAACAACAGAGTAGTTCTCAGCAGAGGCCGCGATGTTGTTCTTGAACCTGCACAGAATGGTGAACCAAGAAATACGTTCGGATATCCATATGCTGAGATGAACGGCGTTCAGAAGGATGCAAAGGGTGACGTTATCGACTGCACTAAGTACAAAGATTTCAAGTATACGATCACATGTACTGAAATCGGAACAGTCAACTTTGCAACAATGGACAAAGATTCTGATGAATGGGCATCATATGGAATCAAATTCGACGATATTGATCTTGCAAACGACTTTGTGCTCGATGTAAGACCTGAAGAAATGTATAATGCAGGGCATATAGTAGCATCCAAGAGTTTCACTGTTCCGTCCGATTTTTCAGCAGTTGACAAGGACGGGCTTAAGGCTGCATACGATGAGGCAGAAGGCAAGAGAGTTGTAATAGTCTGCGTCAAGGGCAGGACTCTTGCAGGCAATGCAATGCAGGCTCTTCAGGAGAGCGGTGCAGACATGAGCAAAGTCACTTATCTCATCGGAGGTGCTACCGGAGTTGCAGAAACCAATCCGTCTGCTCTCGGAATCACATTTGAGGCGATCGATCGTGCCAACGATTTCATCCTTGATGTAAGACCGACAGATGAGAAGACAAAAAGACCTGTTGACTGTGACGCTGAAGTTGATGTAAAAACCAATGATGATGCTACAAACGCCACAGAGCTCAAGGCAGCATTTGACGCTGCAGGCGGCAAGAGAATCGTGATCGTTTGTATCAAAGGTGTAGGCATTGCTAAGAAAACAACTATCGCATATCAGAATCTGGGCGTAGACATGTCCAAGGTAACATATCTGATCGGCGGAGCTACAGGACTTGCAGATGACCAGCTCAAGCCAGCTGCATAAATATCAGGTTAAGCTAATAGTTTACAAATCTATACAGCATAGCAGCCGATAGTCAATGATGCTTTTACACAGCCGGGAACCTGAAAGCGGGATCCCGGCTGTGTTTATAGCCATATCCTGTTCTGAGGCAGACAGATGACACATCATTTCTGCTCATGATACAATACTGAGAAGCAAAGGAGAAAATTACTGATGATATCTGTGGAATCGTGTATCCACTGTCATAAATGCAGAAAGAGTTGTGCCTTTCTGTCAAAGTATATGATCGATATCTGTGATACGGAGAAACTGAAAGAGCTTGCGTATCACTGTTTTCTGTGCGGCAAATGCACTGCCGTCTGTCCGGTAGGAATAGATGGCCGACAGCTGATAATGGAATTCAGACGTGAGCGATCTTTGACCGATGAACGTGCTTCGATTGAGAAAAAGAACAGGAGTCTTATAAGAGAAAAGAAGGACTACATATACCGAAACTGGAAGCACGTGACTGCAGGCACTGTCTTCTTTCCAGGCTGCAATTTTCCGTCCATGTATCCAAAAACTAATGCTGCTCTTGCAAAACTTTTTGAAAAATACGGAATCGGAACTGTATATGAATGCTGCGGGAAACCTATAGGAGAACTGGGGTTTGCTGATGACGAAGAAAAAATAATCAGCGGAATCAGAAAACGTATGAAAAATGCTGGTGTAACAGAGATAGTAACAGCATGCCCGAATTGTATGGCTTTCTTCGGAGACCGTCTCGGTATCAGAGTCAGGAGCGTCTACGACAAACTGAATGAAATCGGCGAAGGCAATATTCTCACAGGCGATATGGAATTCTATCTGCCTTGTCCTGACAGGTCAGATCATAAATGGATTGAGGAGATAAAGAAGTTCATAGACGGAACTGTGACGGTAAATGATTCGGCAGAGTGCTGCGGCCTCGGCGGTAGCGCCATCAGGCTTGAGAAAGAGATAGCCGATGGCTTTGTTGAGAAACTCAGGGAAAGTACAGAGCGAAACCTGTTTACATACTGTGCATCATGTGTTGGAAGATTCAGAAGAAGCGGTCTGCGCACATCCGATCATGTACTCCCGCTTATAATGGGTATAGATGAACAGCCCGATATAATGAAATCTTATATCAACAGAGTTTTTACTAAGATAAAGTAACGATCATGCTGATATAGAGCTCATTGATCATATCAATTTGTTAGAGACATATAATCCGGATATAATAACAATGATTAGATTTGGCTTTTACTAAGAAAAATCTTTATCCGGCTTTATAAGTACTCATAATTAAAGGGCAACCGTATGAGAGAGAATACTGAAAAAGAAATAGATAAAGTTAGCGAACAAAACAGGAGCGCTGATAAGAGTCACACTGACGAATCGGATACTAAAAAAGGAAGCTGGACAGGCAGGATCATTCTCGCAGTGCTGTTCCTGATTGCTATTGGTATGTACTTTGCAATACCTTCAGTGCACGAATGGATCAACAGTGTTATCAATATGTTCAGGACGGGCAATTTTGACGACATGCGTGCATTTATAGCACAATATGGTAAATGGGCCATGCTGATGTCTGCTCTTCTGATGATATTCCAGTCTCTGGCTGCGCCTTTGCCGGCTTTCTTCATAACTTTGACCAATGCCAATCTTTTCGGCTGGTGGCAGGGATGTCTGCTGTCATGGGCTTCATCTATGGCCGGAGCAGCTCTTTGCTTCTGGATAGCACGCATACTAGGAAGAGATGTGGTTGAGAGGATATGTACCAGAGGAGCTCTGGCTTCAATAGAAGATTTCTTTGCAAAATACGGCAGAAAATGCATTCTGGTCGCGAGACTGCTGCCGTTTATTTCATTTGACGTAGTATCATATGCCGCAGGGCTGACATCAATGGATTTCATGGGGTTCTTTGTTGCAACAGGCCTCGGACAGCTTCCGGCATGTATTGTTTACTCATATGTCGGAGGAATGCTGACAGGCGGAGCACAGAAGTTATTTATAGCGCTCCTCTGTCTGTTTGCGCTTGCTGTTTTAATGGTTATGATAAGGCAGATATATAATTCCCGGAAAAGCAAAGCAGAAGGAGAGCGTTCGCAGAAAACCACTGATGGGGAAAATCAATCAGCATAGCAAACTGATAATATTTATTGGTTGCATAGTGACAATGTTGATACTTAACCGGTGTTTTGGCTGGTCAGAATACCTGAGCAAGTCTGAGAACCTGGTGTTTCTGTCAGATATGATAGAGGAAAATTTCATTCTGGCAGCTTTTATATATATGGGGATCACAGTTGCCGCATGCGTTGTTTTAGCGCTTCCCGGTGTTACTTTCGCCATCGTTGCCGGAGTGATCTTCGGTCCATGGTGGGGAACTCTTCTATGCCTTGCCGCAACAACCATAGGAGCTATTATTGCTTTTTTAACCGGAAGATTTTTTCTCAGAGATTCGATAAAGCCTATGGTTGAGAAAAATGCACTTCTCAAACGTATCCTCTTTGATGATGCCGGAAGAAGCGATATTGTACTGCTTGCCATCACCAGACTGGTTCCTCTGTTTCCATATAACATTCAGAATTTCGCATACGGCATCACAGACATATCTCTGACGCATTATTCAATATATACTTTTCTTTTCATGATGCCGGGGGTAGCACTATATACCATAGGAACGGCAGGACTGACTTCTGATGAAAACAAAGGGCTATATCTTGGAATAGCAGCAGTTCTTCTGATAATAGTACTGATTCTGGGCTGGTACATCAGAAAGCATTACATCGGGAGTCAGGAAGAAGCGGACATGAAAAATGATGACTGCTCTGATGAGGTCAAATAATTATTAGTTATTGAGAGGAGATTCATTATGGAAAAGAAAAAAATATTGGCTCTGATACTTTGCCTGTTCGTAATGACTTTAATGACTGCATGCAGCAGTAGTAATGAACCTGCAGCTGATGAGAGTCAGGATGTTCAGCAGACTGCTGAAGAAGAACAGTCTGAGGGATTCACCGGAGATATGATTATATCAGCGGAAGATGCAGCAGCACTAATTGGAAATGAAGATGTGATTTTTGTTGACTGCACAGGTGAAGCCAATAAAGGTACTGTGAAAGGGGCTGTAGCGACTACATGGCAGGAATTATGTACCTGCTCTGAAGAATATGGAAACCCGGGAGACGAAAAATGGGGAAAGATACCAGAAGCAGCTGATCTTTCATCAAGGCTCGGAGCTCTCGGACTCGATAAGAACAAACAGATCATAACTCTTGGACATACACTGAAAGGCTGGGGTGAGGACGCCAGAATAGCCTGGGAACTCAGGGCAGCAGGATATAAAAATGTGAAGATCGTTGACGGTGGTATTGATGCATTGTTTGATGCCGGGGCTGAAAAACAGTCCGGAGCCAGCGATCCGGTTCCCTGCGAGGTCACTGTTGATTCTATTGATATGTCTCATGTCATGGAAACATCAGAGCTTGCTGCTAATTTCGATCAGTACAAAATTGTGGATGTACGTACAGACGCCGAATATAATGGAGCTACGAAGTACGGTGAAGCCAACGGCGGACATATAAAAGGTGCTGTATTCGTTCCGTATCTCGACTTCTTCCAGGAAGACGGAACTCTCAAGACTAATGATGAAATAACGGAATTGTTTGAGTCCCAGGGAGTCAGCAAGACAGACAAGGTCGTAGCATACTGCACAGGCGGTATCCGTTCCGCATATGCCCAGATCATACTTGAAATGTGTGGCTTTGAAAATACATACAATTACGATCAGTCTTACTGGAACTGGTGTGTGGATAATGAAGTAGAATAGTGTATCATTAATACTAATATATGGCTGAAAATACAATAATAGAAAAACTGATTGCCGATTCTGAATACAGAAATGCATTAAACCTTCCGTCTGAAATTACCGAAGTTTACACTCTCCTGGCTCAGGGTGAGTATAATGTCAATTATCTGTTTGCGCATCCGGAAACGGGGCGCAAACTTGTTTTACGTGTCAATATGGGGAGCCAGATGCATCTGGACAGGCAGATAGAATATGAGGCGCATGCTTTATCCATACTCAGAAAAAGCGGAAGGACTCCGGAAGTCTATTATGTTGATGATTCCATGCGTAATTTAAACCATGGAATCCTTGTTATGAATTATCTGCCCGGACGGTACCCCGTTTATGTAAACACAGGGGATATGGGAGCTGTGATGGAATGTATGGCAGATATACATAGTGTTGAAATACCATTTGAAGAAGTGATATACGGTGAGCCCTTCGGGGATGAGCGTGTACCTGCTGATACGGTAAAACTGATTGCACCGCAGAGTTCGGCATCTTCAATACTGGATGAGTGTGAACTCATGGCTGCCACTTATATGGATTCTGATTTTAGTGATAAGACTGTCAAAAGGAGACTGCGTTTACTGCTTGATAAAGGTCATGAGCTAGCCGGGAACCTTACAGATAACACAGAGTTCAGAAGATGCTGCATAAACACCGAACTCAACTCAACAAATTTCCTCGTGGATGACGAAGGCTTTGCCAGACTGGTGGACTGGGAAAAACCTTTATACGGCGACCCTGCACAGGACCTTGGCCATCTTCTTGCACCTACTACTACTTTCTGGAAGACGGATAATGTGTTCAGCACTGATGAAACAGAACGGCTGATTGATGTTTATCTAGAAGCCGTTGGTAAAAGATTCGATACAGCCGGGATCAGGGAGCGGACAAAAGCGCTCATAAATATAACATGTCTGAGAGGCCTTACATGGTGTGCAATGGCCTGGGTAGAGTATCAGAACCCAGATAAGCTGATTGCAAATGAAAGCACCAGAAAAAAGCTTGATGACTACCTGAGCGACAGTTTTCTTAGAGACATAGAAACCAGACTCAGCCTATGATTATTGCAAAATTGTAAACTGACTAAAAAGGGCACATGAACTTGTCAACTAAAAGTAGACACTGAAAAAAGCATCAGAAGCCTTGTTCGATCCTGTATCGGACAGGGCTTTTGTAATCCAATGAATATGCCGCTCTTTCTTCGTTGTAATAAGTAACGTATTTATCCAGCAAAGCC
>JAFRKO010000058.1 GCA_017431685.1 Mogibacterium sp. | reverse complement strand
TCCTAAAAAGCCTGGCTATATTGACATTTTTGAAAGCATGAATTACAGTGTTTTCAACAGGTTGACCGATATCTATCCAGTCAGCCTGAATAAGTTAGCTGCCATACGGAGCTATTTACAGACTTTATTTCACACTCTCAACGTATCCGCGAATCCTTTTCATCATAACAATCTCTCTCTTATTCATTCTTAACATCTTCTATCCCTTATCCTACAGGCACAAAGCCTTTTCTTTATATACGTCTGGCCTTTGACCAATTACTGTATACCTTCTTTCCGTTTACTATCACATAGGAGCGGATCTTGACATATTGCTTCGCCTTGCTCTTGGTGGTTATAGTCCTCACCGCTTTCTTCGCTTTTTTCCGGCTTACCGTGGAAACGATTTTCGTTTTACCTTTTCCTTTTGCTATGGATATCTGATATCCGTCTACACCCTTGATCTTCTTCCACTTTACAGTGACCTTTTTACCCTTTCTTTTTACAGTCGGCTTTGAAGGTCTTGCGGCTTTTTTCAAGGCGCGGAGTTTGGCAGCGGATGCTTTCTTAGCCTTGTCATAAGCACTTTTTTCAGTTTCCGGGTTGACCTGATTATAGTAGGAGTTGAACAGCTTTGTATATTCATCAACGCTGTATCCTTCTTTATAGTCATCAGACGACTCCACAAGGCTATGACACCAGCCATATTCGGAAAAGCCGAGTCCAAAGAAAACGATGTCTCTCATATAACGATCTACACTGGTCACCTCACCTTCATAGGAAAGATGGATATCTTCATATCGTCCTGCACACACAAGATGATAGTGGCCAGTTTCGCCAAACTGCTCGGTCTCCTTGATATATGCGTTATAGTCAAAGTCATCTCTGTAGATATATTTATCCCAATCCGTTGTATTTATGTCTACTCCGTACTTCTCGAGCGTATAATCTCTCTTGGCAATAAAGTTCTTCTTCTCTTTCTCATACCAGCCGTCGAACGGATCATAGTAACCCCAGGCAAGATCTTCGCCTGATTCTCCGAGCTCACTTCCATTCTCCTGAGCACAACCGGGATCGTTATAAGTGTGTTTATGTGTGTAGCTTGATACATTGGAATTGACCTGAGCCCGTGCCATATACACATTTCTGATTGTCGGTGGCTGCAAGCCCGGATGGAACTCATCATTCGCGCGGTCTTTGGCCAGCGTTGGGAGCAGCTCAATGGCACGCTTCATGTTATTAAGGTCAGTTGCATCCTGCTCATTGCCCTGAACTGTATACTCCTTGTATGAGGTTATATCAAGAAGCTTCAAGGCCTCTTTTGCATCCTCTTCCATCCAGCCATCATAGTTGTCGATGATCCACTGATAAAAGCCAAAGGCTCCTTTTTTATACTCTATACTTGCCTTTTCGTATGTATCTTTTGCCTGCTTTTCACTGGCTAAAGCTCTTTTGTATGCTTTTTTCGCATCAGGCACACTTGTTGCAGCATAAACATGGATATCGGATACCGTGAACACGCAAATACTCATTAAACTGCTAATGCAACAGTAATACTTTTTCGAACTGCTATCGTTTTCTTCATGATAAACTCCTATACCGCAGCATTGATCAATAACGCTTCAATCTTCCCTAGACTTGACACTCATAATTCCCAAGAGGTATTTTCTCTCCATCCGGCTTTTTCAGCCATGTCTTTGCATTATCATTTTCGTCATATTTGATAATCACTCTATACCCTTTTACATTGCTTCTTGCTCTCTTCATATTGCACTTAAGCTTGGATTTTTTCAGCGAAGTACCATTTAAATTCATGACCCTTTTAACACCTATGTCTTCCAGAGTCCTTCCCGAATAATAGAGTTTCTTTCCGGATATCCAGTAATCTGCAACCCAGAGACGTTCTTTATTCAACTTTTGGACTTTTTTCCCATTCGTTTTCACTCTATATATATATATTTCATCCCCCTGCATATCATATTGACAATAGATGTATTTCCCCTTCTTTTTCATTGCGAAGTATGCCTCATCAGGAGAGCCTGTTTTTTTCACCAGATTTTTGACTTTACCTGTCTTCAGATTGACCCTGTAGATCCGGTATCCATCGCAGCAGTAAACACATTTCCCCGATTTGATTACATTATCGTAAACAGTCATTTTCCCCTTTGGAGATTTTGCCTGTACTGCTGATGAAAAGACACAAAGAGTCAGCATCATCGCCATGCAAATGACACTTATAGTTCTTTTTAATGACCACTGTTTCATGATAAGCTCCCCCTCGTTTCCTATTCTTGGTTATTCGTTGCCACAAGTGATAATAGAGTTTCTCAATAGCTATCAGCTCGGAATAAATGGTAAGATTCATCGGATGTGTTTACAAGAATGTCTTTTTCTGCATCATAGCTATAACCCGTACCCGCATCATCGCTATATGTGAATAGAACCTCATTGCCATCCGCAGACCATTTACATGTGTCTTCACCATATTGGCTTCTCACTAATAACGTGCCATCCTCAAGTACTTCATAGCTGAAATCACCATCTTCGGTTTGCCAAATTCCAAGGATCGAGTCTTTAAGATTGCCATTTTCTTTCGTACCGGATTCTATTTCATCTTTGTTTTCCGTTAAGAATTTTGCATAACACCATCCGGACTGTCCATCAACAGTAGTATAAGCCCATCCTCCTTCTATCTTCTCGACCTGAATCTCTTCCCCAAAGTTCAGGCATCCTATTGATTCCTGATCCGTTCCGGGCCCTTTGCGGAACATAAGACCTTCCTCAGATGTTACATACATCGTCTTAATTGACTCTTCGTTTTTTTCATTAGATTTTTCTTCGCGGGTAATGACCCCAAACGAATCTTCAGCAACGACCGGCTCCTCCTCTTTTACACACGCGCTGAGTGAAATAATCAGTAATATGGTAATCAATACTATCCTGTACTTTTTCATGTTTATAATCCGCCTCGTTTATTTCTCATTCCACATTTCATAACGCATACTACAGTCTGCTTTCAATTTACTTTGATGCCTATATCTTATCATGCGCTTATTGTGATTTTGTTTTTACGCTACTTTACAGAAACCCTGACTTTTGCAAACACTCCATTTTGAGCATATGCATATACGCAGCAAGTGCCTTTCTTCTTTCCTGTGATCACGCCCTTTTTAGAGACTTTCGCGATCTTAGGATTTGTGGTTTCATAGGTCACTTTTCTGTGTTCCCTGACCTTCAGCTTTTTGCTGGCAGCTACCTGTTTCCCGGCAAGTTTGAACTCCTTGCCTTTCCTGAACTTCTTAGTGTATGTCTTTGCGTCCTTGTCCTTTACAGTCACCAGCTTTGTTACAGTATGTTTTCAGATTTCTGTTCGTCTGTTCTTTATTCTGAACTATCACTCGCCAAGCTGCTTCATTACATCAGCATACCCCGATGCCAAAGGCTTATCGGTTTTCAAATTTTGGAACACCCTGAAATCTTCATGCTCCTCCACTGACCCGTATTTCAGGTTGTACATCAGCAATTTTCCGTAGTCTTCCCTGTGCTTTGTGAATACAGCAGCACCTTCATCTGCGCTGACGGCTTCTCCGTCAATCTCATATTCATCGCTTGGCTTATCAGTAGGCTCAATGGTTACAAAGTTTTCAACACAGGTATCAGCTTTAACCAGCCCATCACTATTCATACTGTATTTAATGCTGCGGCTATCCATACGCGTATTCCATATATTGTGTGCAATATAGAATACGCCTTTTTCTTTGCCGGAATATATCATGTAGTCGGTTCCTCCACCTGCATTAATATACTTGAATGCTGCTTCGTTTTCCTCAACGTATGGAGCAGTCGGTACTACATCGTACTGGCATTCAACGGCCTTTCCATCCTTCATTGTTAATATGTGAAGTGCTCCTCCTTCGGTTCCGAGCATAAGCATAAGTTCAGGGTTGTCGTCTCCATTGATATCATAAAGAAGAACATTGTTTTGAAATTCATTGTCGTTGACATCACGCTGCCCGTCATTCTCGCTTGCTCTGATTGCATCCTCATTGGCCTTCAGTGCGTCAGCATATGAAAGGTACTCGCTGTCTGAAAGCGCATCTGAGCCTGCCCTTTCATTCTGAACAACTGACAGGTCCTCTTCATCTTTTTCATTAGAATTCTCTTCGCGTGTAATGACCCCAAACGAATCTTCAGCAACGACCGGCTCCTCCTCTTTTACACACGCGCTGAGTGAAATAATCAGTAATATGGTAATCAATACTATCCTGTACTTTTTCATGTTTATAATCCGCCTCGTTTATTTCTTATTCCACATTTCATAACGCAAATTAACGTTTCTTCAATCATCATGATCCATAAACATATTGTATTTCATCGGTTGGTCCATCTAATTAGCTTCTGTTGAAGTTAACAATGCAAACGAAATAATAGAAAAGATTAAAATACTAATCTATCTACGAAGAGAAAAGCATTTCTATTATCGAATCAATCCAAGCACTCGCTGCTGAATCCGGAGCTGTCTGAAGGAGGATTATAATAACAAGGAGTGCAAATAATAACAGCATTACAATGACTAAAAACACAGTCCAAAGTATTTTACCGCCTCCTGCCTTTACCTCCTGCGCTGCCGGTTCTTCTGTGCCGATTATGAAATCTCCTTGTATACTGTTTAATGCAGCTATTTCAGGAACGACAGCTTCCTCATTATTCATATTTTTTTTGACTCTATTGCGGCCGGCCCTCTTTAATCCTTCCAGTTCTTCCAGCATCTTTTCTGCAGAACTGTAACGTCCCGACGATGCAGGAGAACATGCCTTCAGAACTATTCGCTTCAATCCCTCGCTGCCATTCGCAGGCTCAGGCAGTTCTTCTCCACGTATCCTTCTCTGTATGGCGGCT
>JAFRKO010000020.1 GCA_017431685.1 Mogibacterium sp. | reverse complement strand
TTTATTGGGTTTGATATATGACCAATAAAAGCGGCCGCACAAACCGACCATTGTGTCAAGTATATTTAGAAAGAAAAAAATACCCCCTCATCATTTCTGATGAGAGAGTATCTCCTCGTCACATTAACTTAATGACATTGCCCTGCTGGGGCGTTTTCGTTGGAGCGGGTGAAGGGAATCGAACCCTCGACGTAAGCGTCATTTTTTGAATCGCTCAACACATTGAAATTTCAGCATTTTCACTCCACACTGCTAGTTTTTAATACAAAATTAATACAAAAACTATTTATTGCTTCTTTCTCGCAGATAATCCCTCATTGTCAGAATTCCCGGCACAAGCCAAACAGAAATTATTAATCCCAACAAAAGATTATCCCTAAGAATCTGAGACATTTTAACAAAGCGACCGATAACCATTAGCAGGCCACAACATCCCAGTATTATCTGCATTATTGCCCATATCAATTTCTTCATCTTCTGCTTGCCCTCTCTGTTGCTCGCTCACGCATATCATCATGCTTATTGATTCCTGTCACACTGCTTGGGAGATCGTTCATCACCCCAACTGGCGGCACATCAATATGGCCTCCCCTTCTAGTCTTTATTACAATTCTAATGATTGCAATTGATGTAAGGAGAGCAAGTAAGACGCCAATTATTATCCCTAATAAATCTGATAGTTCAAATATCGTTTCCATTTTTATTATTATTCGTCTTGCTTCTCTGAATCAGCGTAGTTGTATACCATATCATAGAGTTCCTCTGTGGAAGTCCAGACACCTGCATATGGCTGTTCAACATAATAGTGTTTGTTTCTTTCATAAACAAACACCGTTCTGTCTTCCTCTTGGTTTTCCGTATGAATGTTGATGACAACATATGGGACTTCCTGCGGATTATCATTCACTGATTCGTCCCACTTTCCACATGATGATTTGATTAGATCATCTGTTATCACGTTCTTATTATCATCTTTGATATCTACGATATCGGTAACTGTGCATGAATCATCACAAAACTTCAGTTGAATACTTTCAATACTGGCTGCTTCTGGCAAATCGTTTTCTTATACTGCTCCATGACTTTGACACAGTTTGCACTCCTATTCGGCGCGAACGCCCTTACTTCATCACGATGGTAATCAGGATATTATCCAGGGTCTCACCGCCTGTTTCCTCGAGATCATACGGCTTATCTAGGCTGATATCCTCTAAAAATGATACCGAACCGCTATTTGAGATCGGATACAGCCGGACCATCTGCTCGCCTTCCTCATCCCTCACAGCAAACGATTTCCATCCAGGAAAATCACCCTTGAACCCGTCAACATCATATTCAAATGAAGATACTACAACTCCGTCATACGCCGCCGAATTGCCGTCATCTGACTCAGTATAGGTATTATCACTCAGTACAGCTTTGATTTTGCCTTTCTCGCCTTCAATCTTGACATCGTTATAATGCCCTGGCTCCGGAGTGCATGGAAAACTTGCGATCCGCTCCCACGAATGGTCTTCCGGGTTTACATGATATACATTGAATGTAATGTCTTTGCTTTTGACCTTATTCAGGTCATAGCCCAGGTTCATATCATATTCAAGCTCTCCGAAAGAGCACCCGGCACAGATCAGCATCGTTATAACTGCTGCGATTATTATGTATCCTCTTCTCATATTTCTGTACTTCGTATATCGTTTCCTTAATCTTATTGTTTCAGTCTGTACTCTTGATGTTTTTATTGACATTATCTGCAGTGAAATTATTTCTTCCGCAAAGAAACATCTATTGATGTCCCTGCAGGAAGCTCTTCTCCCGCTGCAATACTCTGATAATAAACAACCGCTTCTTTCTCATTTGTAGTGTCATAATACTGGACGTTGCCAAGCGTAAGATTTGCATTTTTCAAGGCAGACACCGCCTCATCCCGTGACATGCCACTTAAATCCGGGGCCTTAACCATATCTTCTCCCTCTTGGTCAAAACGCACAGTGATTACAACGCTATAATCAGCCTTTGATGGATTGTCTTCGTGGTTAATCAATGCATCTATAGGATCTATTCCGCTTATCTCACCTTTACCAAAATAATAGCCGCAAATAGCATACTCACGGCCTGGCCTGATGTTCTCCTCAAGTTCGGTCTCAGATTTTGCCATGCCATATTCATCAAAGTCCGGGATATCTGATCCCATTTCCTGTTCGGCACTACATTTGCTTGAGGCGTTAGTAACAATGAGTTTAACTTTGTGATTCCTATAATCCATTATAACAGCAATCGTGCCTTTACCTTCATGGATTTCTTTGCCATTTTCATCAAACGATATAAGCTCAGTATCCAGTGTTTGAGCTTCTGATATTTGCTTTCCGTCCTTGAATTCATATGTGGTAAGTATGACTCTCTTGAAACTGTTGTCTACAGAATAATGAAAGGGGCTCGCCTGCCCAGGCTCCAAAAGAATAGTTGCCGTATTATATTCATCAGATGACTTGTCATATGGTTCAAGATAGTTGTTGCGGAAGAATCCCTGACTATTTAAGAACCAGAAGATCATTCCGACCAACAGGATAGCAAGAATCAATATTATTGTTTTGAGACGGCGTCCTTTAGCCTTACCGTCATGAGAAACTTTAAGAATATTCTTTTCGGACTGCACAATGACTTCTTCCGGCTTAAGATCCTCTCCTGCAAGGAATTCATTCAGAGAGATGTTCAGTACAGAACATAATTCCTCATATACAGACACATCCGGCAGGCAGACACCACGTTCCCACTTTGAGACAGACTTATTGCTCATACCAAGTTTTTCTGCGAGCTGCATCTGTGTCATATCTAATGCTCTACGCTTTTCAGCAATATAACCACCTATTTTTCTCTGATCCATGGATAAACCTCCTATAATAATTGCTTTATTCCATGATACTTCCTCACGCAAAAAACAACAGCCCTTCAAAGTAGAACTGACTGCGCAACAAGCATTATTTCGGGGTTAATCATAAATGCTTGAAAAAGCAACAGCATTCGATTATTGTAATCATAAAAGCGATCCTTACTTCTCAAATATGTTCTTGAAAGTGATTGCCGAAATAGCAAGCAAATGAAATAACAAATGCCCGCAGGAACATCTGCTTCTGCAAGCTGCTGATATATATTCTGCTTCCCGTGCCGGTTCTGTCTGCCATTTCTCTCTTTCCCGATGCTTTCAATGTCAGCGCTCTGCTGTCATCACTTAAGAGGGTTATATCGCTAATGCACATCAGCAACAATAAAGCAATTATCTTGCAAAATGATCTACCGCTTATAAAGAAAAGCACCTGTCTCGGAAGTATCCGGTGCAGATGCTTATTCTATGAATTCTATTTTAGAATCAGCGGGCCTTCAGTACCGCCTTCAGTGATTTTCTCTGCTTCATTCCTGACAGCCATGTAATCTGCTGCCTCCGCTTCGTCATTGAAGTCATATTGTACATCTGATGCATAGGTCACTATGATCCTGTGATCGTAAACTGTTCCGATTTCCTTATAAGGGATCATTCCGTCATATGGTTCTGTGTCCGGTTCATTCCATACTTCAACAGACATTACACGTCCACCGAGTCCCTCATCACGTGCCGCAGTATTAAATATGGTGATCCCGCCTGACTCATTTATTTCGTACCACCAGGTTTTATAATTCCCGAGCGTCAGAGTGAAGTAATCCGTATCAAGCGTTCTTGTTCCATTCTCTTCATCTTCAACAACAGTGAGACCGGATGATAATTCAGAGCCTTTATCCTGATATTCTTCCCACAAGCCGCCGTCATCGGTAAGTTCTATTCTCTGGATCAGCGCAGGGTCATCCTTGTCGAAGGTCACCATCCAGTCCATTTCATATGTCTTCTCTTCGCCATCAGCATCCGCTGCTGTAACAGTGGCAAGTGCATGCTCTATATTATCCGATTTATCATTATCTTCAGCTACCTCAAAGCTCGTAAGCGTAGTTGTAAGTTCTTTAGACATAGCTACTCCGAGAACTTCGGTTCTGTACCATTTGCCGTAGAATGTATCAAACATTCCCTCAGCAAAGCAGTCTCCGACTGCGGCCTCCCAGGCATCCTTTTCTTCGGCAGCTTTCTGCTCAGCCTCAGCGCGCTCTTCTTCAGTAGGTTCCGGTGCATCGATGCCTATTACTGTGACTACAGGATCATACAGCCCGTCGCCCGGATATTCAGTCATCGCTTTGATGAGTTTCTCCTCATTCTCTGCACGCCTTGCTCCGCTGTCTTCGCTGCATGCACTCATCCCGGCAGCCAGGATCAGGACCAGAACCATGACCAACAGCTTTACCGATACACTCTTCCTGAACATCACAACGCCTCCTTATAATCATCATACATTTGCAGAAAAAGGGAACAGTGCCTGTATCCAGCCCCCGCTACCTTGTATATATATTGTATACGATTCAGATCACACAAAAATCACACGAGTGATGCGATCCTCCTGGCGAGCTATTCCTCCGGCTCAGCATAGTTGTATACCGTATCGTAGAGCTCCTCAGTAGACTTCCAGACGCCTGCATATGGCTGTTCAACATAATAGTGTTTACTTTTTTCATAGATAAACACTGTTCTGTCTTCCTCCGGGTTTTCCGTACGAATATTGACAACGACATACGGGACTTCCTGTGGGTTGTCGTTCACCGATTCGCTCCAATTTCCGCAAGATGATTCGATCAGTTCTGTTATCACTTTCTTATTATCATCGGTGATATCCAATATCCTGGAAACAGTACATGAATCATCGCAAAACTGCAGCTGAATGCTTTGGACACTGTCTCCCACAGGCAGATTGATCTGCTTATCTCGGGATGAAGAGCATCCGCCGAAAACCAATGCAAGCACAGCTATGCATACTATCATCATTAATATATATCTTTTCATCTGATTTCTTCCCAATTCGTTTGCTGATTACACTTTTTTTCATACACCATCCCATTTAAGTAATCTATCCATTCAGCTTTCCTCTGAAGCCTCTGTCTCTTGCCTTCTTATCAGCAATATCTACATTTACCTTGCCACGGCTTTGATCACTGACCGCAATACTGCCTGAAAAGCATGAATATATCCAATTGATCAACCTTTTTAACATCATCCAAGCTCCTTATAATTCACTCTCTAAACGGAGTGAACTCAATATGCCTTCTACCTGCCTTATCGCCTGGTCCACATCATTCCGTGCATTATTAATGCGGTTCTGCATTGCCATATCTGCAATCAGTCCGTCAAAGAGTATATCTGCAAATCCCCATACATCCTGTGTATCCAGGTTGATATTATTTATACTATTCAAATCCGCCAGTTCCTTTTGGAAACACCTGAGGTCATCTCTGGCATTCAAAATGTATTGTCTGGCCTTATCCATCCTATCATGTTTAACAATTGTTGATATCAGGCCCCCGCCTATGAGGTCATATATTCCCCATCCTCTGGCACTATCAAGGTATTCCTGTGCCTTTCTGAGACTGCTAAGAGCCTTTTTTCCGGCCTCTATTGCTTCTTGTTTTTCCTTCTCATAGTTGTCTGTCATGCTTTTATACCTCATTCCATTTAATTGTAGAACCACTCTGAAGGTATCAGATATACATATGGCGCTGTGATTATCGCAAGTCTGATCGCTGATTTCTTCGCCTGGTCTATATCCAGACCTTTTTTGATCAATATGCTTTTGTCTAATATATAGATGCACACTGCGGATAGTGCTATTGCAGCAATCACAATAATAAGTGACAAAACATTTGAAAATGGATTGAACATGAGACCGTCAGCTGCCTTGTATATAAACGAGTTCACGTTATCATTCAGCTCGAACATGATCTGATTAAGTGCAAAAAGCAAGATTGCACCAGCAAAGTCGCTCGCAAATCCGGCAAGGCAGATTATCCAGTTGTGTTTCCTGCAGAACAGGCCCTTTTCAGGCATATCTCCAAGACTCCACATGAGCACAATCCTGTCGATCAGATAGTTGGGAGGTATCAGAAGCAGCCACAGCCATGATGGAAAGAATATCAGCAGCCATATCGGCAACAGAAGGTTATAAACCTTGTTATCAGATTTCATTGTATGCTATTTATCCTCTCATTCTGTGAGTCAGCGGGTACGTCCCCTGACTCTTCTTATGCCCATCCAAAGTACTTAGAGTAATGTAACGGGCCTATCCTGTAAACAGCCCATATAACAAGGTCTCCATCGGTTTCAACCTCATGAGGGGGATTTTTTGTAATTTTATACAATTCGCACCATTTCGATTCTGTCTTATAATGCTCATATTCCATTGTTACTGCGCTGTGTGGAGATACGATAAATACGGCTGCGCGAAGAGACAAGTCAGTTGTACACAGAATTCCCCCAATAATAAGAATCGCTACTATCTCTATTATTTTTTTCTTCATTTTTGCCTGGTCTCCTGATTTTGACCTTAGATTTTTAATCCGCGGTATGAGTCATCACCACAGTGTTCTATCTCAAAACTGACATCCTCTTTTTGACTTACGTGCCGATCAAACGATAAGAATCTTGTTCCCTGAAATGACAGAGTCCCCGTATCGCCTTCTCTTAACTTGCCGTATTGCGGTCCTGATATACGGAACTCCATTCGATCTCCGCTTTCCACCTCAAACGCAGCATAATAAGTAGTATTTGATGAATGTGTATATCCATGTGCTCCGCTGATATCTCCTGCTACAGGCTCATTATGATGAGTTACGCTTGTTCTTTTGGATACGCATGTGGCTTCCACGCCTAGTTTTGGCGAATGATTATTGCTATTCCATTCTGAGATACCGCGCACCAATATTACGATGAAGGTAACCGCTACGATAGCAAATACCAGCATGAACATTACATTGAAGAAATAGTCAAATTCATATGGCATCATAATATACTTGCACCTCTACTCATTCTGTTTTTTCTTTCTGTTCTTGATTACTGTGTATATCATCATAATCGCGGTCGCTATGAAGATCTTTATTCGGGAAGAATTTTGATATCCAGTAGACTACTAAAGTTGGAAATAAAAAGCCCATGGCAGCGCCTATACCACCATCTGTAAAGAAACCAAAAATCATATCACCAAAAAATGAGCAAACAAACGATACTATAGTCATAAACACTGCAGTCAAAAACTTTTCTTTCTCCATTTTGATATTCTCCTTAACTATTCTCTTGTGTCTCGATGCAGCACACCTTGCCGCTTTTTGCTATGTTCAGCAGCATCTCTTTTGTAGCATCTACTGCGAATCCGTACACCTTAAGACCATTTCTTTCAATATATTGAATCTTGTTGTTGGTCCATTCTTTGATAGGTTCTCCTTCAATACCGGCGGTAGTTCCATCCACCATTTTCATGAACTCCGGATTGTCCGCCTCATATCTAAGCATGCTTATGAAGTGCTTCTTCGCATATTCTTCTTTATACGGAGGATCTTCATACGGATCCTTCATGAATGGTTCTCTGCATCTGAGAAGATACGGATACTTTTTCGCATCAAACGCGGCCCTGACTCCTATGTAGTCTGTATACATTCCCATTGACTCCGCATATCCGTCATCCTGTGTAACTATAAGTGCCCAGGGGAAACCTGTGCCGTACTGATCGATCCATTTGCAGGCGGCTTCATAGTCCATGTCTTCGTTCAGAGTTATACATGCGATATACCGGTCCTTATCATCAAGGCTCTCAAGCTCCGCAAGCATCTCTTCGATGAGATCCCCATCTGTTTCGACATCCCTCACAAAACCTATATCCATAGGACGGAATTCCGCAGGATCATATATTTGAATATTATTTCTCTCTATACGCCCGGATACTTCATGCGCCATAGCGGGTTCAATACGTATCGATTCCTCAAGGTTAAAATCATATTTGCCATATCCCAGTGGTGAGGATCCTGCAAATTCATACTTAAACTGCGGCAGGAACAGCTCACTGTACACTCTTGCATCGAGTTCGAGTCTGGTCGTTTCCCATACTTCTCCGTCTGAATCCACAGCAGTCGCAGCTACCTCAGTCGGATCATAGTAAAACTTCGATACCAGGCCCGGCATCAGTTTGATGAGCAAAGCTCCTGCCATAATTATTCCGATTATTGTAAAAGCTATTACACTCTTCCTGGCTACCCTGCGGCTGCGGTCGATGGACCGGATAAGAGCTTTATCTTTCTTGATAAGCTCATCAAAAGTGATGCCATACTCATCGCTGATGCGCATCAATGTCTCCATGTCCGGATAGTTCTTGCCGTGCTCCCAGTTGGAGACAGTCTGCCTTGTTACATGAAACTTCTCAGCGAACTCGGTCTGACTCAGGCTTTCTGCTTTTCGTATTTCAAGTATTTTCTGTCCTATATCCACAGTCTTTTTTTCCTGTTTATCCATTATTTTCCATCCTGATTGTAAATCTCATATCCGGTGCAGTCACGCAAGCGGTGTTTTACATGAGTTTTACATTTGCCTAATTTCAATGTATCTATAATGTATCTATCAAGAAAAGAACAGCAGTCCGTATCAGGCCGCTGTCCCTCACCACAGAAAATATTGTAACACTTAAGTTTTTTTCATTGTGTATTTTATATGATATAGCCCTTAAGGTTATGTGTATTACTTATTCTCCGTTTATGGTTATATCAACGCTGGATCCCGACCCGAGATTCGTACCTGCAGGTGGATCCTGCGTCTCAACAACACCTTTTTCATTATCGCTTATAACATATGTTATGTTTCCCAGCTTAAGACCCGCCTCTTTTAATGCAGCCAAAGCATCATCCTTTGTCATGCCTGTGACATCAGGAACTATAGCAGTTTCGTCTTTGCTTCCTGTGCCATATTTCCCTGATCCGTTGTATATCCAGAACTGATCTATTTCAGTCACACCATCCTCAGCAAACACAGGGATAACTATATAATAATTTTTCCCATTTCGCTGATTCTTCCTTTCCATATATTCATCAGCTTCCTCAGGTGTGCTGACAAGAGAGCCGTCAGGATCATCAAGATCTGTGCGCTTTACATAGCCTTGTTTGCCATTTACGCCTAAAGCGGCAATAAGATCAGGCGCATGATCTTCATAACCTTCACCCGCACCCATCCAGTCAGGGCCATAAGTCTGGCCATTCTCATTTTTAGGATATACATAATCCTTATCCTCGATGCCCGGTAAAGCAGAACTTTCATATGTACCCCTTTTGCTCTGCTGTAATGCAACCGCAGCTGTAATTACAAGCAAAATAATTGCTACCGGAACCACTATCCTGAGCCACCGTGTAGCCTTGATTGCTCGGTCGTTGGCATTATCGATATGAGAAATATACTCCACATCATCCTTAAGCAAAGTGTCGAATGAAATTGCATATTCATCACTGATGCTTCTCAGAATGCTGAGATCCGGATAGTTCTTATTATTTTCCCAGTTTGAGACCGTCTGCCTTGACACATGAAACTTGTCAGCGAACTCAGCTTGTGTCATACCCTGATCAGCCCTTATTCTCTGAATCTTGTTACCAATATCCATGGTATACCTCCTGCTTCATTCTGTAACAAAATGATAGTGCTCATTTGCAAAACCTGTAAAGCAAGAATCGTTTGACATGATAAAGAACTATCACATAAGTACTTGAAAAAGCATTGTAAGCAGATTATTATGAGTATAGAAAAAGGCTACCGATAGACGGTTAGCCCGCATATGAATCAGTTAGATAATAACCGCATCAATGTGGCGTTGGGCGGTTATTTTCTTTTGCCAAGGCTGTACCCGGCTACGAAGAAAGCGAGCGCGAAACCCACGATCTGCATGAACTGGAATACGTCCATAGCATTGCCCTCCTTTCTATCAGATTTCCACAAGGGATTTCTATATATGCGGAGGGTCACAGTCCCCTCCGGAGAGGGCTAACCGCCTACCGTGTATGGTAGCCTTTCCGCATTATAGCACAGTCATATCTACCGTTCCATTATTCTATGCCTTGTATCTTTTTTGATATCGATCCTTCTTCCGGCAAGTTGTTCTGTCGCCATATCCATCAGTTTGGTCAGAGCTTTTCCCCAAGCTTCTGCCCAGGTTTCTCGTCCCTGCTTGCTCAGCAGTCTACACATCTCCGCAACTATCGCTATCGCCCTTACAAGTATGCTGTTGTATTTTTCAGGATCGCTTTTGCCGCCGGCTTCCCTGATCGACTCTGCTACCGGTTTGGATATCAGTTCCCTCTTTACCGTTATCAGGCTCTCTTTGGGTGCTCCATTACGGTACGCTGTCCATATTCTCTTGTTCCATTCATCTTTGAGCCTGTTGGTCTCTTCTATGAATTCAGCTTTGGGATTGTTCTTACCGATCTTCTTAGTCGGAAGGAATGGACTGTTCTTTGGGAACACCTGCATCTTATTTGGTTCAGACAGTTGCCTGTTCATAAGATCTGTGAAGAAAACTTTGACATCTTCTGTGAATGTTTTCTGTTTGAACAGCGGATTCTTTTTATCGAATAGATGCTCTTCATATACTTCACCTTTGGGTATCATGCTGTAGCCAGGAAGCAGTTTCCCATCAGCAGTCGCTTCCTTTTTCGTCCTGACATGCCTGCCCTCAGAATCAAAGTACATGTTGCGTGTTGCTATCTTTCTCACCGGTTCTTCCAGCTGCTGCCGCTCCGAATAGATCAGATGGATGTGATAATTCGTCTTCCTCTTGTTATGGTGAAGAGCTGCGATGCACTCCGTGCCGTACTTTTTTCGGTAGGATTCAACGAAGTATTTGAGTAATTTATCCGGATCATAGTAGGTCATTTCTTTCGGCAAAGCTATTATCAGTTCCCTGGCCTCGATGCAGTTTCCACTCGTTCCGCTGCGCCTGAAGTCCGACTGATTCTCTTTCGCAAGATCCCGCCAATACTTCCTCGGCACTGTTTCATAGACCGCATACAGGTTCTCCTGTTTCTTCTCATCGCTGATATATCTGATCCTGCCGACTACATTAGTCAGCTTTCCGTGCTGTATAAAAGTCACATTTTTTATAGGCGTCACCCCCTTTTCCTGAGCGCTTTGTATTCATTGGTACCGCCCCGCGAGGCGAAATACACAGAGTACGAACCGCAAGGTTTGTGCGATGGGTGTATTTCGCTCTCAGTCGGCGAGGCCTTTATGGCTATACATTTTTATTGTTCATTTCCTTTATCTCCCCAGTTATAAGTCATTGTGGCTCTTGTGTGTCCACAGCCGCATGCTCCTCATATGCTCCTTCGTCCTTCAGCTCCATGACAGTAGTTCGAATCCCTCTTAATCACATTCATGATCTCTGACTGTCATGAAGATCTGTCTGATTCTTGGTCCCGGTCTATACCCCTCTCAAAAGTGTCGTCTCAGCGTACTCTTTTCGAAAAAAGTTTTAGCTATCTCGACTTTTTTGTTCTCAATCCTTCTTGTCGATGTCTGTATCCTTTACAGGTCTCTTGCCCATCCTGTACGGCCATAGCGGGCACCTTTCGATCGGGCAGAGTCGTACTTCTTTCTTCTCTCCGCAGCAGCAGTCAATGCACTTTGCTCTGATAGCTTTCATAGGTGTCATGCTTCCCATGCACTCGCCTCCCTTCTGAACATATCTCTGGTGACCTCCATATCCAGTCCAAGCTCATATGTCGACGATGCATTGTACAGTGCCGTCATGATATATCCTCTGGTATTCACAATGTTTCTCGGTGCCGATCTCAGGCTGTCTATTACTTCCTTCACCACATAGCTGTTTATCTTCTTGAATCTCTCTTTTATGATCGATGCCGGTATCCGTTCCCCGTTGATCATTTGCGGCTCAGTTCCATACAGATCGTTTTCTACTATGATCTCAACTATCTCATCTATCATTCCTCTGTCTGATCCCATGTCTCTTGTCAGAGCTTCATAATCTACCTGCTCTCTGACCCGTTCGATCTCCGCTTGATAGATAGAGTCGTAATCTATGTTTGTAATCTCTGTAGTAATCTCTGTATTTGTCATAGGATTTTTCGCACTACCTGCTTGGTTATTTCTTATGACCTCATCGGTTTTTTCCGATACCCTGGTCGGATTTTTCCTACCAGGGGGTTCGTATCCCTCAGGGAAGGTGATCTCCAGAAGTCTGTCCGTGAAGAGTTCTATATACATCACGTTGTAGAGTGTGGCGTTGTCTGTCTCAACTGTTCTGAAATGCCTCTTTACAAGTCCAAGCTTCTCCAGACGTTCTATCGCTCTTCTGCTCTGATCCTTGGTCAGCCCGAACTTATCTTCAAGGTGCTTATAACTCATCTGCAGGAGATCAGCTTTGAACCGCTTAATGAGTTTTATGCCTCCGGCATCACTCTGATCGCACTCCTCCCTTGGTCTGTGCCAGTACAGGATCTCTGATAGGATCGTTATCGCTGTCAAATCCGGCTTTCCTTTTTCTGTCCGTATGGTGCTGTACCATGGATTCGGTATTATATTGCCGGTGAATTTCACCTCATACAGAGTATCTACTGATCTGACACCTGTTTTGCTCACCTGCATATTTCACACCTCGCTTCAGTTCAGCCTCTCGCCGCCAAGCTGTTCCTCGAGGTATCGCTCTACTGCTTCAACAGACAGAAGTGCTTTTTTACCCGCCATCATCGCCGGTATCTTTTCTTCCTTTACAAGCTGTCGTAATTGCCATTCAGTGAGCTGGCATCCGGGATCAATCGCTCTTAACTCTTTTATCGTCTCCTTGATCGTTCTTACTTTCGTCACTTATGCCTTCCTTCCCGAAAGCTCGCTTCTTTCTTCTTCTCCACACTACTTTTTCTTTGATTCTTTTAGTCGTTTTGTAAATGTTCATCTTGATTTCCTCCTTAATATCAAGTTATAGCTTTAGCGAGTATTACAGTATAACTAAAGCTATGGCTTTTGTCAAGCGCCATATTTTATAGAAATAAAGTTGCAACTTGTTTTTATTTGATGTATACTGACCATGACAGGAGGTTCAAGATAATGGGTAACAGAATTAAAGAGTTAAGAAAAAGCAAAGGCATCACTCAAAAGGAACTTGCAGAGAAGCTAGGTGTTACACCACAGGCTGTATCTCAGTTTGAAAGAAGTGATTCGGATAGATTTACCATAGCAACACTACAGAACATAGCTACTGCGCTGGAATGTAAGGTAGATGACCTTATCGCAAAAGATCCAACCACTGAAATCGGCTATTATTTCGAATCCGAAAAGATTGGAAAGAATTCCAGCAAACTATCCAAAATCGTGATCGATCTTGGTGCAGTCAACAGGATGGGAGTCGATGCTCTGGAAAACTATATCGAACTAATCTTGAGTAATGAAAAATACACCTCACATGACACAGAGTTCCTTAAAGAAGTCTGGGGTGAGGAAACGTACTATCGCTTTTATGCAAAGGAGACAGATTCGCAGTAAAAATGGGAGAATCGAAAGAGAAGAAAGAAAAAAGAAAGAAAGTCAAAATCAACGGCCAGGAGTATGTCTCCCTTCACATCAAGGTCAGACCATATCTTGACAAGAACGGAAACCGCAAGGAATATAAGACCTTCTATGGTAAAACATTAAAGGAATGTAAGGGGAAGGCCGACAAGTTCAATGCGGATGACAGAATCAAAGCTAAGGATATGTTCTTCGGTGAACTTGTTGAAGATTATATCAGGAACACCTTTCTGCCGAGTTCGAAGGTCAAGGAAAGGTCCAAGCAGCGCTATGTCGATGCCTATAACAACAACATGGCAGGACATAAAGTCACCAAGAGACTCATCACTGAAATCGACTACAGATGTCTGCAGGAAGCATATAACGAAATGACCTGTGCGGCCTCTTCCGTAGAAGCCATCCATAAGCTGCTCCAGCACTTCTTCGCACTTATGGAGCAGGAAGGCATATGCAAAGATCCTACTAAATCGCTGGTGGTTCCCAAAGCAGAGAAGAAGAATAAATCCGGAGAGATTGTCGTTTTCACAGACGAAGAACTTGAAGCAGTCAAGCAATATATAAATCGTACAGATGTATCCGGATTTGAAATACGGCGCATCAGGATTCTGCGGTTCCTGATATTACTGGCTATCAACACTGGTGCTCGCATAGGAGAGTTGCTGGCTCTCACCTATGATGATATATACCCAGATAAGATCGTAATCAATAAACAGGTCATAACGAAGCCAGTATTCAAAGATGGTAAAACTGATGGATATGAATTGAGCATAGAAGAAACAAAATCAGAGAACAGCGTCAGGTCGATACCAATTACAGAAGAGACATATAACGAGCTTGAGCAGCACAGAAAATGGCATCAGGAAGAAATGCTGGAAAAAGGATACAGGACCAACCAGCTGTTCACAACAAACACTGGTCGACTGCATGATCCGAGGTCACTAAGGCATACACTTGACCGGCTGCATGAGGATGCAGGTGTGCCGCAGTATGGATTCCATGTCTACAGGCATACATTCGGAACAAAACTTGCTGCGAATGGTGTGGCGCTTCAGACCCTGGCCTCACTTATGGGACATTCAGACATATCAGTCACAGCAAAATACTATATAAACATTCCGGCAGCAGAGAAGGTCAAAGCTATCAAAACACTCAGTGCCTGATTATGCTCTAAGGATTTCCTGATCAAATCATACATAGCAGCGCAGAATTTCGGTTCTGAGCTGCTATTTTATTACATTTGTAAAGCTGGCTGTTGTTAATACAAAATAGGACCTATGAACATCAATGAATTACTTGAAAATCAAGGATTTAAGGCCTGCAAAAATTAATACAAAATTAATACAAAAGTTATTTTTGAGTGTCCTTTTTCACCTCTTTTTACAAAAGATATCAAGTTATAACTTGAATTACCTCAGATTACCTAAAAGTAGCCAAAACGTTGAAATTTCAACGAAAAAAGCCTCTAACCATTGCGGTTAAAGGCCTCTGTGGAGCGGGTGAAGGGAATCGAACCCTCGACGAAAGCTTGGGAAGCTCAAGTTTTGCCATTAAACTACACCCGCATTATTGCGGCACTTCCGTGCCGCTTATAGAGTATACCTCAAAAGTCCTGTTTTGTCAGTTGCTTTTTTATGCTGTTACGAATTCTGCGTAGATTGCACGGATCGCCTTTTCAAAGTCGGCTGCTTCAACACCGACGATTACGTTGATCTCGCCTGTGCCCTGATTGAGCATGCGGATATTGACTCCGTTTTCAGCCAGAGCTCCGCATATCCTTGCCGAGGTACCGACGCTGCGGAACATCTTCTGGCCTACGATCGCGATCATGGAAATGCCCTCTTCAACGTAGATATCGTCAGGCTTCAGCTGCACCTTGAACGATTCGAGTATATCTTCGAGCTTGTCTTCGAGTTCGCTGCTCGCAATGACCATCGAAAGCGAGTCGATTCCTGTAGGTATATGATCGAAGCTGACTCCTGCATCTTCAACTATTGCCAGAGCCTTACGTACGAATCCGACTTCGTTGTTCATCATTGTTTTATAGATAGAGATTACAGTGAAGTCGCGTTTACCGGCTATACCGCTTATGATGCTGCCCTCATCAGCTGCTCCTTTATTGGATATCACAGTGCCTGGATCTTCCGGCTTATTGGTATTGCGGATATTGATAGGGATATCAGACATTCTGGCAGGGAAAACAGCGTCTTCGTGCATGACGCTGGCACCCATGTAAGAAAGTTCCCTGAGTTCGACATACGAGATATCCTTGATAGGCAGCGGATCATCCACGATGCGCGGATCTGCCATAAGCATGCCGGATACATCAGTCCAGTTTTCATAAACCGATGCTTTAGCAGCTCTTGCAACCAGAGATCCGGTAACATCCGAGCCGCCTCTTGAGAAGAGACAGACTTCTCCGGTTTTTGCATAGCTCCCATAGAATCCAGGCAACACTGCCCTTTCATGCTTGGCAAGCTCTGCAGAAAGCGCTTCGTTGGTCTGCTCTATCATCAGCCTTCCCTTGCTGTCAAACAGAATCAGTTCCTGTGTATCTACAAAGTCATATCCCAGATATGCGGATATCAGGCGTGCCGACAGGTACTCACCGCGGCTGACAATATAATTCCCTGAGCATCCGGCATCAATATTACTGCGGATCTCATTAAACTCTGAGTCGAGATCAACCTTAATGCCGAGCTCGTCAGCAATATTCATATACCTTTCCTTTATAGGCGCCATAAGCGGCTCATACGGTATGTTATTGTCAATGATAGCCTTGAGCATTATGAGCAGATCGGTGATTTTGCTGTCCCCGCTGTATCTTTTTCCCGGAGCAGATACTACTACATATCTGCGCTCAGGATCAGATTCAACTATCTCTCTGATCTTTCTTATCTGTGCAGGATCTGCGACAGAAGAACCTCCGAATTTAAGTACCTTTACACTCATTCCCGATATCCTCCTTAATATAAGTATTATCCTTTTCTTTTGCGACTGTAAGTATCGCTATACCGGCAAGTATAGCAGCTGCGCCGCCGATCTCCGCCGGATGAAAACTCTGGTTCAGCCAGAGCACGGATGCTGCAAGAGCCATGACAGGCTCAAAGAGATTATAGACTCCACCGCGCACAGGGCCTACGATGCTTGTTCCATACAGAAAAAGCGCGAAGGCGAATGCTGCTCCTGGCAATATTATGAATATCATTCCCGCAACAAGCGTTGCATCCCACTGAGCCGGGAAATTCCACAGTCTGCACAGCGGAGCAATGAATACGCCACCAACAAAGAGCCCCCAACCCACAGTCTCAAACGTTCCGTAACGCCTGATCAGCCCTGACGGAAGCGTGATATACAAAGCGCACATAAGCGCAGATATCAGTCCGAAAAGCAGAGCAAGAGGATGGATCGCAAGCGCGCTGAAGTCCCCGTGTGTTGCTATGAGAAATGATCCCGCTATTACCAGCGCGAGAGCACCCAGCTCAGCCGGGAAAGGCTTTCTGCGCTCTTTTATGATGACATAAACAAGCACAAACACAGGCGCTGTCTGCTGTATCGCAGATGCAATGCCCGCGTTGCTGTAATCTATCGACAGGTAATATGTAGGCTGGCAAAGACCAAACGCGAATATTGAAATCACCAGAAGCCTTATTACGGACTTCCTGTCCTTCCAGATGTCAAACAGCCCATGCGGGTTTTTAATAAGAGCGAATACCAGCAGCACAAGCCCCGATGTGATCATGCGGAAATTCACCATCCACATCGTATTGATGCCGCGGGCCATGAGATATTTGCTTACTACCGCATTGAGCCCCCACAGACCCGCTCCAAACAGAGTTATAAGTGTGCCGCTGAGCATATCTCCTGTATTAGTTGTATTAGTTTGCAGGCTGTACCGTTATAGTGACAGTACCGGTTGCCTTATCTGTTACGGTCGGTTTTACCATAAACGAGCCTGCGCCAAAGCTGACTGACTGTGAATCAGTTCCGCTCAGATATGCGGTGTATGTAGCATCACCGTCTACTTCCGGGAGTTCATCAATGTTGCCCTCATCCTCAGAGCCAATGAACTCAAGCGTGATCTCACCTTTTTCAAGAGCTGTATCGATGGCTATCTCTTCGCCTTCATCTACCACAAGAGTTCCTGTTACGAAATAATCACCCTTATCAGCATTAACAGCGTTTATAGTCATGTTTTTATCGCTTTCTACGCTTCCGCTGAATTCGTGTTTAGCACACGATACCATTGCGAGCATCGATACCGCCAGAACGGCTATAGCAATAATCGAAACGATTTTTTTCATTTTTTGATACCTCCGTAAAGAC
Source organism: Mogibacterium sp. (assembly GCA_017431685.1). GTDB lineage: Bacteria > Bacillota > Clostridia > Peptostreptococcales > Anaerovoracaceae > Crickella. The sequence goes on along the minus strand of JAFRKO010000020.1, from coordinate 8,287 downwards.
ATTTCGATTATTATATCCCAATCTCTGCCCTTTGTTAATCATTCCAGTTCTTCCATTGCGGATTTGATCAGAGCAGGCAGTCTGCGGCATTTATCCTCCGAGCTGGCTGCGACTGACACTCTGACGCCTCCGTCAAACGGTATAAGAAATACATTCTTTTCGTTTAGCTTTTCACAGAGCCTGTCCGGATCTTTACATGGAATTGTAACGAAGAATCCCGCGCTGAACGGTACCGTCTCAAGCCCGCATTTAGCCGCTTCTTCTTCGAAAGCCCTTCCTCTCGCAAGCAGCATCTTTCGCGCCTGTGCTCTTTCAGCCTCAACTTCGGCCAGAAGATCCCCGTCCGCGTAGATACGCTCTATGACCTCCTGAGGAGCTCTCGGAGGATTCGACCAGGTCGCCCTTGAAGAGAACGAGTTGATCCTGCCGAATTCTTCTGCCACCTCCGGGCTGTGCGCAAAGCATATCATGGCTGCGCATCTTGCCCCGTAGAAGGTGAAAGTCTTCGAAGCGCTATAAGCTATTATAGGCAGTATGTTTGCCCTCAGGTTGTCTATTATGCTGTAGAATCCCCTGACCTCTTCAGGTTCGCCCGCGAAGTCGATATATGCGACATCGAGCACAAGGGCAATCTTTTTTTCCAGAGGAATCTCATCGAGCGTCTGTTTTACCCCGTACCAGTCATCCATTGTCAGCGCATAGCCTGTAGGATTATTGGCCGGCGTATTGAGTATTATTACAAGATGCTCCTGGTTTCTCGTCAGCTTCTTAACCTTATAATCGAAATCTGCGATGTTGAAACCGCCGGCATCATCGAACATCTCAAAGTGTTCGATACCCCGGTACAGCTCCGCAGCAATTGTCTTATACGGAGCCCAGTGCCAGCTGTGTGTGAGTATCCTGTCTCCCGGGCATGAATAATTTGCGACAGCATTTCTGATGGAAGCTGTACCTCCCGGTGTCGCGACTGCACAGGTATAGCTCTTCGGTTCATAGCTGCCCAGCGCGGCTTTCATTATGGCCCTTTTGAAGCCCGGAGTCCCGGCAATAGGAGCATATGCGGCATAATCCTTCGGTTCCAGAGACCTGATTACCCTGTCTACAGATTTAAGTACGAGGAGCTGACCTTCATCATCGTAAAGTGCCCCGACTGTCGCGTTGATCACTTCAGCAGGACCGAATTTACTTACCGCGTCAAGAGCCTTTCCGCTCGCTGCGAAAACTTTATCTTCTTTCGGTATCTCCCGCCCGTTATAGGCTGCCATGCTTTTCATAATTGCTTTCCTCTGTCTATCTGCGGCCGATCACTACTCTTTTTATCTTTTCTCCGATGCCGCTGTATTTCGCTTCGTATTCAGTCTCTATATTCGATTCATTCGCCTCCGGATCTGCGTGGAGATCGCGTGTGATATCGAGTATCTTCAGATCTGCGGCGATGATCTCCAGAACAGACCAGTTAAACAGGTCAGTGTTATCAGTCTTGAAAGTTACTGTACCCTCCGGTTTCAGCACTCTGAAATATGACTTGAGCCTGTCCCTGTACGTCAGGCGTCTCTTGTACCAGTAGTTTTTAGGAAGCGGATCACTGAAGTTGAGGTAAATGCCGTCGGCTTCCCCCTCTTCAAACCACTCCGACAGATCACCGGCAAGTTCAGGAATAAAGACCACATTATGGAGATCGTACTTCCTGATCTTTTCCATCGCGCGGAGCATGACGCTTTTGTTTCCTTCTATGGCAACGAAAAAATGCTCCGGCTCGCGTGCCGCGAGTTCGGAAATAAATTTCCCCTTGCCGCAGCCTATCTCTATAAAGAGCGACGCGCCTCCGGACTTTTCAGTCCACCTGCCGCGCATTTCAGTCGGTGCACCGGCAATAATATCCGAGTAGGCTTTATATCTGGTATCTAAATTCCTCAGTTTTCTCTGTCGCATAATCTACAGCTCTGCGCATTCCACAGATTTCGATAAACACCCGCACTCAATTCCGGAAGGGCTGTTCCATATCAGCAGCGGCTATGTTAAAGGCTAATAAAACGGGACGCTATAATGACTGCCAGGAACAGCACCATCAATACAGCTGCAACAGCATCCCCGCGTTCGAATCGTATCTCGTTCATGCGCGTTCTGCCCGGTCCTCCGTGATAGCATCTTGCCTCCATAGCCAGCGCAAGATCCTGCGCGATTCTGAACGAGCTCACGAAGAGCGGCACCAGAATCGGTATAAGGCTTTTTGCCCTCTGGAACAGGTTTCCGGACTCAAAGTCAGCTCCTCTGGCCTGCTGTGCTTTGATGATTTTATCAGTCTCCTCCATGAGCGTCGGGATGAATCTCAGCGCTATTGTCATCATAAGGGCTATCTCGTGACTCGGAAGTCCGATCTTCGAAAACGGTGAGAGCAGCTTTTCAAGGCCGTCTGTAAGCTCAATCGGCTTTGTAGTAAGCGTCATTATCGATGAGCCGATAATGATCAGCACCAGTCTTACCGCCATAAAGAACGCCCTCGACAGGCCTTCATATGTAATTGTAAGAAACTTCCAGTGCCAAAGAACTCTTCCGTCAACCATAAACAGGTTCAGAAGGAAGGTGAACGCTATGATCAGGAACACCGCAGTAAGCCCTCTGAAAATGAACTTCAGTGGCACTTTGGATATCGCTATAACCGCAAAAAGTACCACAGCAGCTATCAGAAAGCCATAAAAATTATTCACGATAAAGAGCTCTATCAGATAGAGCAGTGTCGCGATTATCTTGGTCCTGGCATCGAGCCTGTGGACCCATGAATCGCCCGGATAGTATTGGCCGAGAGTTATGTCTCTGATCATCCGCGCGTTTCCTCCATATAATGCTTTATGTCGCGGGCTGCCTCGTCAGCGCTCAGCGCATCACTGACGAATCCCGGAGCCTTGCTTTTTATAAGCTCAGCGATTTCTCTTGCAGGCGGAACACTCAGACCCATAGCTGAAAGTTTGTCGCCCTGTGAAAACACCTCTGCAGGCGTGCCCTCAAGAGCTATCTTTCCTTCGCTCATCACCATGACCCTGTCGGACATCTCCGCTATGTCAGCCATGTTGTGAGATACGAAAATCAGTATTATGCCCATCTCGTCATGTATTCGCCTGACCATCGCCAGTATATCTCTGTGTGCAGACGGATCCAGCCCGGCGGTAGGTTCGTCAAGGATGAGGATCTTAGGGTCCATTGCGATCACGCCGGCTATCGCGACGCGGCGTTTCATGCCTCCGGAAAGCTCGAAAGGCGAAAGGTCTTTTATTTCCTCATAATCCAGTCCAACCAGATCGATGGCTTTCTTTACTCTGACCTCCTGCTCTTCTTCATCCAATCCGAGGTTCTTCGGCCCGAAAGCGACATCTTTTCTGACAGTTTCCTCAAACAGCTGATACTCAGGATACTGGAAAACAAGGCCCACCTTTCGTCTGATATCGGTCATCTTCACCTTGCCGTCCGTTATGCATTCCCCGTCAATATAAACCTCGCCCGAAGTCGGCCTTATCAGCCCATTAAGGTGCTGCAGAAGTGTCGACTTACCAGAACCGGTATGTCCGATGATTCCCAGAACAGTACCATCAGCCACATCAAAAGACACATCGCTCAGCGCGACAGTCTCGCCCGGCATTCCGGGATTATATATGTAATTGAGGTTTTTTACTGAAATGGACATTATATTAGAACTTTGAAATATAATCTGCGATATCTTCAGCCGATGTCAGCGTTTCCGGCAGTCCGGCCTTATCCCGGATCTCTATAGCCGGCGGCATTTCCAGTCCGGCTTTTTCTATCATCTCTCTGTCTGAAAACAGCGCTTCCGGAGTTCTTTCACAAAGAACTTTACCCCTTTTGAGCACTATAATGCTGTCAGCCTGCTGCGCTTCACTCATAAAGTGGGTAATCAGCACACAGGTGATGCCTTCTGCGTTGAGATCCCTGATGATGCTCATAACACTTGCCCTGCCCTTAGGATCGAGCATGGCTGTAGGTTCATCGAACACAATGCATTCAGGTCTCATCGCGATCGCTCCTGCGATAGCTATACGCTGTTTCTGGCCGCCTGAAAGCATATGGGCTCCTTTATTTCTGAGCTCATACATGCCTACTCTCTTAAGCGCTTCATCGACACGGCGTCTGATCTCCCTAGGCTCTACCCCGAGATTCTCCGGCCCGAAAGCGACATCATCTTCAACGATCGACGAAACTATCTGATTGTCAGGGTTCTGGAACACCATACCGACCCTGCTTCTGACATCCCATATATGCTCCTCTTCGGCAGTATCGAAGCCATCTACGATAACACGCCCCGATGTAGGCGCGAGAAGTCCGTTGAAGCACTTTGCAAGAGTCGATTTTCCCGAACCGTTCATTCCTACGATCGCAACAAAACTGCCCTTTTCGATATCAAGACTGATACCGTCCAAGGCTCTCTTGCCGGGAACTTCTTTTCCGCTCTCGTCGATCTTTGTGAATTCAATTGTAAGGTCTTTTACTTTTATAAATTTCACGTTGATTAGTATATCATAATCGCCTGCGCTTTGGGCAACGAAAAAGCCGGTATGACCGGCTCCAACGTAAGTGCTTTATATATTAACCCTTTTGCTTCGTGAGTATTCTACTACTGCGATTATGTGAGGTCAACAAACAATTATGTTTTTTCACAAAAACATAAGGGGTTAATTTGTGAATTTTTACAAAGCAGCGTACGAGTCGGCTGTTTTATTTATTCTCATACACTTCACCCGCATACACTTTTGAAGCATCCACTTTGTCATGAACCTTCTCATTCCACTCAGCAGGATCCACATCGTGTATGGCTACCGACAGATGGCTTCTCTGGCAACCGAGCTCTTTTATCATAGTTTCGACTACTGCGTCAGCTACCTTCTTCTTTAACTCGTCGTCTCTTCCCGAGAACATGCTGATGTCTACATGTGGCATAATGATTCCTCCTTTTTAATTACCAGGTCAGGCCAATGCCTGCCTCTGTTGCTTTATCGTATACCTTCTGAGCGGTATAAAGATCGAGTGTGCCGATGCCGACATTCTCGAACACGATTATCTCATCATCTGACTCCCTTCCCGGAATCTTACCGAGTATAAAATCGCCGATATCACCTGTGAACTGATCTTTACTGAGAGTGCCTTCGTCAAGAGGCCGGAGTATATCACCGGACTCCGAAAGCACCGCAGTTTCAGAATCAAAATAGATCTTTCCGCATTTTTTGAATACTGCCGGATCAAGCTCCTGCATGTCATATGTATATGCGCCAACAGCACTGATGACTGCGCCGGGCTTGAAGTGCTCTGCGCTGCAGACAGGTGTTCCCGAAACAGTAACCAGTATTATGAGATCCGCCCCGTCAACAGCGTCGTTCGGGTCTTCTACCGGGATTATCTCCGCGCCGTAATGCCCGAGTTCTTTTGCAGCCTGTTCAGCAAAAGCCTTTGTTTTTTCGAAATTACGGGCTGACACCCGTACCTCTTTAAGTTTTCTGCCCGAAAGCATGGCTTCGAGCTGACACATAGCCTGGCTGCCGGTGCCTATCATGGCTCCTGTTGATGCGTCCTCGAGCCCGAAGAGATCAAAGGCCGCTCCGCTTGCCGCAGCCGTCCTGAGTGCTGTTATATATGTGCCATCCATCATCGCTTTGACGATACCTGTCTCCCCATCGATGAGAAGCACCTGTCCGATAGATGCCGGAAGCCCTTTCGCAGGGTTTCCCGGCATTATATTGACTATCTTAAGTCCGGCTGCTTTCATCTCCTCGCTGTACGCAGGCATGAACAGGAAATTGCCTTCACTTCCGTTTATTACCGCACGCAGAGGAACATCGAATTTGCCCTCGCTGAACGCTTTATAACAATCCTTGTCCGCTTCGATGGCATCCTGCATGGAAAAAACTTTTCTGATCTCATCTTTGCTAAGAAGTAACATCGCTAACCTCCAGTATTTTTGCAGCCATCTTTGCTGCATCCTCAAAACCTTCATCATGAACTGCTTCTGACGCGCGCATCAGTGCAGTTTTTAAAAACGCCCGTTTCTCGTCAAACCGCGGCATAAACAGTTTGCCGTTTAATCCGCATTCCCTGCAGGCATCTTCGAAACAGCGGCGGTCTATCTTTCTCCATTCGATCTGCCCCCCTACAGAAAACGCCATCTCTGATGAATGGGTATCATACAGTATAGTGCTGACGATATCATATGCAGGAGCCAGCCTGACAGCCTTGAGATTTGCATCATACAACAGCGAAAAGTTCTTGATATGTCCGTCAGTATTACCGATGAGCCAGTGGAATACTATGATATCCCATAGTTTCATCTGATCTTCGATCGGTGACGCTGAATATCTTTTCAGAAGGTCGAACATCTTCTTCATGTGATGCTCCCCTGGTCTCTCATACTTGCCGGCAGCCGGGATCCCCAGAGCCTGACCGAAATCCTCCTGATGAAGCCGCAGCGGACAAAGCATTCCATCAATAAGATCTTCAGCACCTTCAAATGTGCGGTCATAACGCTCAGTAGCAAAAAGCACGTTCTCTGTCACCGGCGGGTTGAGTCCTGTGTCATGAACCGGTTCAGGATGAGCTTCTACGATCTCGCTCTTAGGAACATCTATTCCCAGCAGCTCTGCCGTTCTGAGAGCAAGCTGTTCGTTCTGTACTATTTTATCATAGCGAATGTGACTCTGCTTAAGGATATGTGTGCTCGGCGCGCTTCCCACCGGCAGGAACCATCGTCCGTCGATGTTCTTATACGCGCCTATTTTTCCGGATGCACCGGTAAGCGAAAGGTGAGCTTCCACAACCAGATCAGCTGACCTGGTCGCTCCTTCCGCGGCGAGCTTATACATAGTATCGGGATCGAACTCCCTGTATGACGGCTCTATATTTTTATAATTCTCTCCCTTAATCTGCACAGCACCGAGGCACTCAGCCCCGAGCATTTCAAGAATTGACAGATAATCGCCGTCATCAGTCCTGTTCTGCTCCGCAACAGTCCTCCTCATAAATCCTTCCGGAAGAAGCCCTTCAAAGAACCTCCTTGTCGGTTCAGGCCCGTAAGGCTTATCAGTCAGAGGCAGACTTATCGATATCGGGCGGGCAGTTCCTGATTCAAGATAATGTTCAGAATACGTAAAAGAAGCGTCATAATCCGTGCTGCCGCTGATCACGCCCACCTCTCTTTGCCTTCCGTTTATTTCTATCGAAACATCGAGCTGCTTCATCGGAATCACTCCCCTCTGTTCCTGATACAGATGTCCATACCAAGCAGGCTGACAACTTCCATCATCTTGCCGGCCTGTATCGTTTCCTTGCCGTTCTCGAGCTCAGACAGAAAGCTCGCGCTTATCCCTGCATAGTCCGCCAGGAAGGCCTGCGTATATCCGAGTTCGCGACGCCTGTCACGTATCGCCTGGCCCAAATCCTGCATATCCTGTATCGTTTTCATGTTAAATCCTTCAATTTACCGGCATCATGGCCAAAATCAATGATGTTGTGCGGCGATTAATTGCGAAATTTAGCCGTTCGGCTAAATACATTATCCACGTTCAATAAAATAGCCGTTCGGCTAAATTTAATGCAGTTACATTATAATTTAGTCGAACGGCTAAGTCAATTGCGCTTTGTGCTTACAGCAGAGCGTTGAGCTGTGCCTTCTGCATGAGACCTGCCTGCTTGTATGTGATCTCTCCGTCCTTAACCACCATGATGGTAGGGATGCTTGTGATTCCAAGTGACATAGCGATCTGCATCGCCTCATCGATATTTAGCTTGCAGAACTTCACATCCGTTCTCTCTTCTGAGAGCTGTTCCACGATAGGTCCCTGCATCTTGCAAGGTCCGCACCAGTCAGCATAGAAATCTACGAGCACAGTGCCCTCCGCGTTCATGACTTCGTTTTCATAAGTATCCTGTGTCAGGTTTAATACCATTATAGTTTCCTCCTTATCAGATGATAGTATTGTGTTTTTTGAGTTAATGATTCACTTTCTTCGCGCTTATAAGCGCATCTTAAATTGTCAACGAGAACAGTATAACACATTCACCAACCACAGTGTGTAGATATTATGAATACGAAAAAGACGGCTCCCTATACGGAAGCCGCCTCAATTGTTGTGAATGATTATTCGATGATCTCAGTTACAACGCCGGAACCTACTGTTCTGCCGCCTTCTCTGATAGCGAATCTCAGTCCTTCTTCGATAGCGATCGGTGTGATCAGCTCGATCTCCATGACGACGTTGTCGCCAGGCATGCACATCTCTGTGCCTTCAGG
>JAFRKO010000019.1 GCA_017431685.1 Mogibacterium sp. | reverse complement strand
TTTTTCTTTCCTTCGGTCAGTGGACCTACATGGTATACTTCTTTTTTCTTGCGTGCCATAACAAAACCTCCTATGGTACATTCTTATGCTACCATAGGAGGCTATCTCAGTTAACATTTACAGACTTTTTCTCACAGTCTCTAGCTAGATTTACAACTGTATTCTTCCTTTCGCCTTTTCTATAAACTAACTAACACTTAATAACCAAAGGAGTTGCCTATAAGAAAACACAACAAATTTCCTTTCGAATCTCTTTATTACACTAAGTCCTTCGGGGCTTTTTACTTTGTGTTTTTAAATGTGTTAGTTGATTCTATTCTTGAGTCATTTTGACTACAGTAATATAATTAATTACCGAAAATGGCACGGATGTCTCAAACTGATACCGCACTTTTTGAGTTTAATTTACGATAAAGGATGAATTTAATGATAATGAAAATCTAAACTACATTCTCGATAATCATATGGATGAACTCAAAGCTATAATTAACACTATGATGCCACAACCTTAAAGCTACAAAATATAAGATAATGGAATAGTAGATTAAAAGTATTCCTTAATAAAAGTTCCGTTTTATTTATTCAATAATAGTTTAAATACGTCTGTTTTTAATGGTTTACTATATGGTTATGAGGATGAGGACGATTTAGAGTGTATTGGAGATATTCCAGAAGCTTCAGAAGTTGATAATGCGATAACTGTTGCTGAGTTTTTGAACGAGGTAAGGGTAGTTGATTATCTTAAAGGATTAGAAGAGAACGCCAAACTATAAGACTCTTTTTATTATGGAGAGCGCATATGATAGAAGTTCCGTTTGAACTATTTAGAAATAAAGAAAATGCTTTGCTTTACGATGGCTTTATGAACGATGATGAGGAAGATGTAATCGTTCTTAATAAGGAGGACTTCGTGACATCTGAAATAGATGATGCTATTGATGTTGCTATCATTCTAAGAGAGCCAGATGTAGTTGAATATTTGAATAAGATAAAAAATAATCGAGATCCTGAGAATATTGACCGTTTAAAAAAAGAAATTATCACATATATAACGACATTTGTAAGGATACGAAGCTAAAGCAAGATGCATGAATGGTATTGAACGCATAAAGGAAAATGTCGAATCAGAAGTTGTAGAATAACTATTAAGATATAGAATTTGTTTATAGCCTCCGAGTTACATACATTTGGATTAATAATGGCAAAGAATAAAGGAAAGAACAGGAAAAAAAAGCAGAGCGTGAGTCGTAAAAATGAAGCTCGTATGACGCTTGAAGATAGAACCCTCAGGATAGATGTTCTTGCTATGCTACCTGGTATACTTATGTCTGTGATGATTATACTGATACTGACCATCGATGTCGTGGTCAGCGGGATGGACAAGCGGCAATACACGGAATTTCCAGGTTTATTTCGCATAATGTTCACTATATCAGCTGTTGCAGGTATCATCTATTTTATAATACGCATGTTTAGGAGAGACATCGAATTGAGGTCAACACAATACGGGCTAACGTTGACCTTGTTTGTCATTTTTCTTATATGCATCTGTATTTCTACTATCATTAATGGTCTTGATGAAAAAGCTATACATGGAGTTCCATACAGGAACACAGGCGTATTTCATCTTATAATTTATGTGACTGTCTTTGCAGGGGCAACAGCATGCATAAGGAAAGAACATTCGAGAGAATTGATCGAGTACATCTTCTTTATTGCGGCTGACATGACGGCTGTCTGCGCAATAGTAAGCAAGCATTTTGTTAGTATTCCGGCCTTTGAAGGAAAAAAGGAAATCAGCGCAGTCTTCTTTAATGGAAACCATTACGGTTACTTCGTTGTAATGGCTGTACTTCTTTCTGCTGGATTTTTGATTTATGGAAAAGGAATTTCAAGGATTGTCGGAACAGTTTCTATCATTTTAAACTTGGCAGTTTTGATGCTCAACCGTTCTTCCGGCTGCCTAATTGCGGTGTTTTTGGTGTTAGCTCTGCTTACACTATATGAGCTGATTACAAAAGGAGAATTCTGCAGGGCAACTCTGACAGTTTTTTTTATCATCGTTGCTGGCGGAGTGCTGGCCTTTTTCACAGTAGAAGAAGTGAGATATGAATTATCCTCGTTGATAGCAGATGTGGCGAATGTCATTCACGGTAAAACAGACGAGTCTATCGGCCACAATAGGGTCCTTCTTTGGAAGACCACATTAGAATATATCAAAAGTAAACCTATTTTCGGATATGGATGTGAGGGGATTTCAGATCTATTAATGAAGGATACTGGACGTGCAAACGCTCATTGTGAGCTGCTTTCATATGCGGCCTTCTTTGGAATACCGGCTGCCCTGTCTTATCTTGGTGCTATTCTTAGTCTGATAACAACGAACTTCAAAAGACATTTTATAGAAAACAGAGACAACAAGAACACATCTTTAAGTAGCAATGCAGCATGTATAGCTGCTGCCGGGTATTTCTTCTCTTCTTTCTTCGGAGTAACGATATTCTATACGGTGCCATTCTTCTTTATCTTCATGGGCATCGCAGCGTCCTCGGAAGGATAATTGCCTTCTTTTATTATTTTAAAATATTAATAAATATTAATAATCAATCTTGAAATAGACCTTAAGCGAGAATACAATTATCCTTGTGTAGGCTACAGACTTGCCTCTTCAAAAGGGCAAGTTTTTAAGTTTTTAAGTTTTTAAGAAATATGGAGGCGTTATATGAAACAGCAAGGATGGCTAATGTCATTGATTCTCACGATTACATTGTCTGTTACCATACTACTTTCCCCTGCAATGATGTTTGTGTCATATGCAGATACTGAAGAGGAGCCGGTAAACACTGAGACATTAAATTCTGATGCGCAGGGATTGAACTCAGATGCACAGGCGTTAAATTCAGATGCTCAGAAAAGGTTTGGAGGAAATGCTGTAAATGGAGGAACAATTGCAGCTGGAGAGACAAAGAATGTAACTATAGAAGAAGACTTCGATTATGTAAGATTTGCATTTACACCTGAAGAAAGTGGTGAATACACTTTTAAATCACATGGGCAATACGACACATATGGCAGAGTTCTCGATTCTACTAAGAGTTCAATAAAGTATAAATTTACCGATGATGCTGACCAAAATGGGAACTTCTCGATCCTTTTCGAGGCTGTAAAGGGAGAGACATATTATCTCGATGCATGTTTTTATTATGAAGGAAAGGGATCTTTCTCAGTGGAAATGCTAACTGGCAATTACCATGTCAACTCAGATGGTCAACAAAGGTTTAGCGGAGATGTTATTGAATGTGGTAATATAGCAGCCGGACAAACTAAAGAAGTTAATATAGGCAAGGAGTTTGATTATGCTAGATTTGTTTTTGTTCCAGCAGCAAATGGCAAATACATCTTCAAGTCATTGGGGACATATGATACATATGGGAGAGTTTTGGACTCCGATGGGAAGGAAATAGATTGTTGTGATGATGTAAACGAAGACGATTATAACTTTTCTATTACTTTTGAAGCTGAAAAGGGTAAGACATACAATCTAGATGCATGTATGTATAGATGGGGAACGGGTGTTTTCTCCGTTGATTTAGTATGTTCTATAGACTACGATGCAGAAAAAGCTGCCGCAGAAAAGGCTGCCGCAGAAAAGGCTGCCGCAGAAAAGGCTGCCGCAGAAAAAGCTGCTGCAGAAAAGGCTGCTGCAGAAAAGGCTGCCGCAGAAAAAGCTGCTGCTGAAAAAGCTGCTGCAGAAAAGGCTGCTGCAGACAAAGCTGCTGCAGAAAAGGCTGCTGCTGAAAAGGCTGCCGCAGAAAAGGCTGCCGCAGAAAAGGCTGCTGCTGAAAAGGCTGCCGCAGACAAAGCTGCTGCAGAAAAGGCTGCTGCAGACAAAGCTGCTGCAGAAAAGGCTGCTGCTGAAAAGGCTGCCGCAGAAAAGGCTGCCGCAGATAAAGCTGCCGCAGATAAAGCTGCCGCTGATGTTGCAAAGACCGCTGCAGGCACAGTACATAAAACTGGCGGAAGCAGCTATAAAGTCATCGAAAATGCATCAGATGAGACAACTGGTACTGTTACATTCACAAAAGCAAAAAATGCCAAATCAGTGACCATTCCTGCGACTGTGACTATCAACGGCAAAAAGTTCAAGGTAGTAAAGATTAACGCTGGCGCGTTCAAGGGCAAGAAGATCAGAACTGTCACAGTCTCAAAGAATATAGAGACTATATCGGCTAAAGCATTCAATGGGTCAAAGGCTACAAAGCTGATTGTTAAATCAAAGAAACTCACGAAGAAGTCGGTAAAAGGATCACTTAAAAATTCGAAGATCAAGACTGTTCAGGTCAAAGTCGGAACTAAGAAGCAGAACAAGACATATGTAAAGAAATATAAGAAGTACTTCACAAAAGCAAACGCAGGAAGAAAGGTTACTGTTAAATAGTTAGCTAACGAAACTGGCGCGATGTCTCAAAACTGACACCGCGCCTTTTCGATTGAAAGCTTTTGAGTGGCTTAGAGGAGGTCAAGATTTGCCTTTAGCACATCAACTCCTGTTTTCGTTACAGCGAGATAATAGAGATGTGTTACATTGATATTACCATGTCCCATTTGATTGCAAAGTAAGTGCTCAGGAGTGTTTAACTCCGCCATACGAGTACCATAGGTGTGACGGAGGTAATGATACTTGAAATCAATTCCAAGCTTGCTTTTGATCTCTCGTGTAGGATATTTAAATGAATTCACTGTTTGAATGGTCCCGTTAGGTAGACAATTTACAAGTTCCGTAGAAGAAATCTGTCTGCCGTTCAGATCATCTATAAAACGCTGTTTCTGCTTGCGGATAGATTCGTATCGAATTGCATCTTTGTTTCTTTGCTCTGCCAAGTTCTTCAAGTATGCATAGATTATCTGGTGAAACCTAACAAGAAAAAAATCAAACTATGCAGTTATACTTTGCAATACTAGTGAACGTTCTGATTTATATGGGATAACTTGATCAAAGTTAAACTGAAAAAATTGGCGCGATGTCTCAAATGAAGTGAAACCCTTTTGTCAGATTTTGTCTAACAAAAGGGGTTCACTTCAAATCTGACACCGCGCCTTTTCGATTGAAAGCTTTTCGTGATTCTATTCTTCTTCGAAGATCTCAGAATCCGCATTTTTTCTGATGCTCTCAATGCCATTCAGGCAACTGTTTTTTGCCTTGTAGCCTTCGCCTGTTGCAATGATCTCACCGTTCTTTGCCTTGAGACGGAACCTGAATTCTCCGACTTTGTCAACATATACTTCGAATTTTGGATGTTTGCACTTTTCGAAGCCTTCTGCAGTCTGGTCTTCTACTGCTGCAACAGGTGCATTCTTCTTTACGCTGGCAATGCCGTTCAGGCATGCAGCTTTTGAGGTATATACTTCTGAATTTGCGATGACCTCGCCATTACCTGCTTTAAGGTCGAATTTTATACCTGTAGCAGTCTTTTTTACTACATATTTCCCCATTGATATCGATCCCCTTTCTCTGTGACGCCGTGTAACCTTAAGTCTGGATATATTATATCACAATGGTTAACGGCGTACTATTATCAACGTTAACAAGAAAGGGCGATAACAATAGCTCTCAATAGAACTTCTTTCCAAGTGCGAGCTGTATCAGGTCTGAAGCAAGCTGTCCGGTCTTGTTGCGCTCGTCCAGAATAGGGTTGACTTCAACGAGATCCATGGAAATGAGCTTGCCTGAGTCAGCCAGCATTTCCACTGCAAGGAAGGCCTCTCTTGCAGTAATACCGTTAGGTACGGGCGTTCCTGTGCCCGGAGCATACTCCGGAGTTATGGCATCAACGTCAAAACTCAGATGTATGCCTACTGTATCTTCTCCTGCGATCCTTATGGCGTCTTTCATGACTTCAAACATACCGCGCCTGTCGATATCACCCATAGGGAAGACGTTCATGCCGGCCTCTTTCATACGGGCAGCCTCGGGCTCATCAAAGTCATGACCCCCTACCTGCACGCAATGAGCAGTCGGAACGTAGTGTGGCTTCTGGCCGAAGTCAACCATGCTTGCCGGACCCCATCCGCATACTGCCGAGTACGGCATGCCGTGCATGTTGCCGCTGAGTGTAGACTTGTCGTCATTCCAGTCACCGTGTGCGTCTATCCATATAACACCGATCTCACCTTCAGGTTCATAATGCTTCGCAACTGCAGATACACTTCCGGCTGCTATGCTGTGATCGCCTCCGAGCACAAGCGGAAAGTGATCTTCGGCAAGTGTTTCATAAACTGCATCATAGAGCTGTCTGTTGGTTGAGTTGACCTGCTCGTAGCGTATCATGTGACGCAGACTCATACCATCCGGGGGAGGGATTATGTCACCTTTATCACGGACTGTATAGCCCATCCTGCGGAGATCCTCTCTTACGCCTGCATAGCGTATTGCCAGAGGACCCATGGCAACGCCTTTCTGTGACGCGCCGAAGTCGATCTGTACGCCAATAATATCTATATCTTTTATCCTGTGAAGCTTATACATTGAATCATCTCCTTCAGGGAAAATGATAACTGATTGATTTGTACAATACAAGGTGTTGAGATAATGCAAAAGACCCGTGGAGCAATGAAGGTTCGATTTAAAAAACATAAAAAGTGCATAACAATATGTTGACACAAAATATTACCGTGACTACAATATATAGTGTTCGGAAAGGAACATTATTTTTTACGCCTTAAATCTGAAAGCGCGTGAAAGGCATGAAAAAACAGGGCATGCGGCGCCCGGGACATAAACAGGATAATACTTAAGAAAATAATATATATATCTACAATCTAACGGAGAAAACAATCATGAAAAGCATTATCAAGAGAGACGGAAAAGAGATGCCGTTCGATGAGTCCAAGATCTTTAACGCTATCTACGCAGCCAACAAGGCTGTGGACGGCGAGAAGATGACGAGCATCGACTTCACTTACCTCACTAAGAAAGTCGTAGAGCAGCTCGACGGCGAGACATGTACTGTAGAGCAGGTGCAGGATATCGTCGAAGCAATGCTCATCAAGTATGACTGGGAGAAGACCGCTAAAGCTTATATCCTCTATCGTGCTGAGCACGCTAAGATCCGTGAAGCAGAGTCGGATCTGATGAACATCTATAATGAGCTCACATATTCGTATTCGAAGGATGCTGATATAAAGAGAGAGAATGCCAACATCGACGGTGACACGTCAATGGGAACCATGCTCAAGTATGGTTCGGAAGGCGCTAAGTATTTCGTAGACAACTATGTGCTTCCTAAAGACATCGCAAAGGCTCATATCAACGGAGATATCCACATCCATGACAAGGACTTCTACATGCTCACTGAGACATGCTGCCAGATCGATCTGATCAAGCTTTTCAAGGATGGATTCTGCACAGGACACGGCTATCTCAGAGAGCCGCAGTCGATAATGAGCTATGCATCACTGGCATGCATCGCGATTCAGGCTAACCAGAACGAGATGCACGGCGGCCAGTCGGTACCGAACTTTGATTATTCGATGGCGCCGGGCGTTGCCAGAACGTACATCAAGGAGTACTTTTCCGCGCTTACAGAGATAATCGCTGCTAAGCTCGACATGGCATATCCTGATGCCAAGGCTGTTGCGGAAAGGATCAAGGCTGAAGCTGAGGCTCCTACACTTACAACCAACGGCGCATACGGAGATATCCTGGTCAGCTGGTTCGACAACGGCGGTGACGCAGGCGGACTCACAAGAGAACAGCTTGAAAGATGCAGCGCTCAGGCCGCAGAAGCTGCATGGGCAAGAACAGACAAGATGACCTACCAGGCAATGGAGGCTCTTATCCACAATCTCAACACCATGAACTCAAGAGCCGGCGCCCAGGTGCCGTTCAGCTCGGTCAACTTCGGTACAGACACGACTCCTGAAGGCCGTATGGTCATCAAGAATTTCCTGCTTGCTACAGAGGCAGGACTCGGAAACGGTGAGACACCTATCTTCCCTGTATCGATCTTCAAGGTAAAAGAGGGCATCAACTACAACGAAGGAGATCCTAACTATGATCTCTTCAAGCTGGCCATCAGATGCAGCGCAAAGAGGCTGTTCCCTAACTTCAGCTTCCTCGATGCTCCGTTCAACAAGAAGTTCTACAAGAAGGGCGACTATAACTCGGAAGTTGCTTACATGGGCTGCCGTACGAGAGTCATGGCCAATAACTATGACCCTACAAAGGCTGTAGTATGCGGCAGAGGAAACCTCTCGTTCACATCGATCAACCTGCCTAGACTCGCTATCGAGTCAAACAGAGACTTCGACGTATTCTATAAGAAACTCGATGCGATGATGGACCTCGTTGCAAGACAGCTCCTTCACAGATTCAAGATCCAGTGCAGCAAGAAGGGCCGCAATTATCCGTTCCTGATGGGACAGGGAATCTGGATAGACTCCGACAATATCGGACCTGATGACAGTGTTGCTGAGATCCTCAAGAATGGTACGCTGTCGATCGGTTTCATCGGACTTGCTGAAACGATGAAAGCCCTGACAGGCAGACACCACGGTGAAGATGAAAAAGTCAGAGAACAGGCATTTGCAATCATCAAGCATATGAGAGAAGTCTGTGACAGGAAGAGCGCAGAGACAGGCCTCAACTTCACACTGCTGGCTACACCTGCTGAGGGCCTTTCCGGAAGATTCGTAAAGATTGACAGAGAGAAGTACGGAAAACTGCCTGGTATAACAGACAGGGATTATTACACAAACTCGTTCCACGTTCCTGTATATTATCCGATCGGTGCTTTTGAGAAGATCGCTATCGAGGCACCTTACCACGATCTTACAAATGCAGGACACATCAGCTATGTTGAGCTTGACGGTGATACAGCAAAGAACCCTGAGGCTTTCGAATCAGTTATCAGATTCATGAAGGAGGCCGGTGTAGGATACGGTTCGGTCAACCACCCGGTAGACAGAGACCCTGTCTGCGGATACACAGGGGTCATTGATGATGTCTGCCCGAGATGCGGAAGACGCGAGGGCGAGCCTGTGACGATCGAGAGACTGAATGAACTGCGCATGAGATTCCCGAGTGTACCGGTACCATGTGACTGTAACCGCTAATCGGGCGGAAAAAGATTATCCACAGGGTTTTCCACAGAGTTATCCACAAGATGATGTGGTATACCCTAAAATAAACAACAATATACATTAATATTGCTTTACAAATCCCTATGCAGGGAATAAAATGATTGCGCACAAAAAGAAGAATTAATACGGAGGTGCCGGTATGAATAATAAAGTCGTTAAGAATGTAAACGGTCAGGTCGGTGAAGGCGTTGGATTCGAGAGAATCAGAAGAATCACAGGATATCTCGTCGGAACACTCGACAGATTCAACAACGGTAAGAGAGCTGAGGTGCAGGACAGAGTTAAGCACGGACTGTCCCACAACTAATTGACCATCTGAATGCAAATGGCCGCCTGAACCGGAAAGCGGTGGGCGGCTATTTTTGTGAAAGAAGAGGTGCTGCGATGGTTGAGATGGATAAAAGCAAGGACAAAAGCAAAATTATAAGAGTGTGCGGTATCGAACCTGAGTCGATAGTCGATGGCCCGGGCTTCAGGTATGTGCTTTTTGTACAGGGCTGCCCGCATCACTGTCATGGATGTCACAATCCTGAGTCATGGGCTTTCGATGCCGGATATGACATGACAGTTAATGAAATCTTTGAGGATATCTGCGGCAGACCATGGCTGCGCGGTGTGACTTTCTCCGGAGGAGAGCCCTTCGAGCAGGTTCCGGCGCTTTTAGACCTTGCGAAGAACATAAAGGGAGCAGGGCTCACACTGATGAGCTACAGCGGATATACGCTTGAAGAGCTTGAAGCGAGGCATGATAAAGCGACCGATGAACTTCTGGAAATGCTGGATATTCTTGTAGACGGAAGGTACGACGAGAAGCTTCGCAATCTGACACTCGTTTACTGCGGATCAGAGAACCAGCGTGTTATTGATATGAAGAAGACAATAAAAGCGAGGAGGGAGGGAGACGCCGGAATGGTTATCCCTTATAAATCGGGCTTTGACTTCGATATAAAAATCTAGGCACGGAGGCAGCGTAACATGAAACTCGAACTTGTAGCGACGGCGACTTTCGGCCTCGAAGCGGTAGTAAGACGTGAGATCGAAGCACTCGGTTATAAAGTAATTAAGACAGAAGACGGACGGGTCACATATATGGGCGATGAACGTGCTATCGTAAGATCCAACATGTGGCTCAGGACAGCAGACAGGGTATATGTGCGTATGGGCGAATTCAGGGCGACTGAGTTCGAAGCGCTTTTCCAGCAGACGAAAGCCATAGAGTGGGAGAGTATCATTCCTCTCGATGGAGCATTTCCTGTAGTGGGCGGATCGGTCAAATCGGTTCTCCATAGTGTGCCTGCCTGCCAGAAGATAATCAAGAAGGCAGTCTCGGTGAGACTGTCTGAGTTTTATTACAGAGAAACGATGCCTGAGACCGGCGCAGAATACAAAATACGGTTTATAGCTCACAAGGATCAGTTCCTGCTGCTTCTGGATACAAGCGGTGCCGGTCTGCACAAAAGGGGATACAGGGTTCGTGATGTGGCAGCCCCGATGAAGGAGACACTTGCCGCAGCGCTGGTGCAGCTAAGCTTTTACAGGAAGGATCGCGTACTTGTTGATCCGTGCTGCGGTTCGGGCACTATACCAATAGAAGCGGCTCTTATCGCGCGCAATATAGCACCGGGCATCAACCGCGAATTTGCCTTTGAAGGCTGGGATATAATACCTCAGAATCTTCGGAAAGAAGAGAAAAAATCGGCATTCGAAGCTGCTGACTTTGATTCGGAAATAAGCATAACAGGCATGGATATCGACAGGAATGCTGTCAGAGCAGCAGGGTCCAATGCTGATGAAGCGGGGGTCATAGATGACATAGACTTTGCGTGCGTAGATATGACAAAATGGATGCCGGGTGAGGGTATACCTAAAGGCGCATCCCGGGATGAATACGGAGTAGTGATATCAAATCTTCCGTATGGTATCAGGATCGGAGACCGCAAAGCCAATCAGAAAATATATGAACACTTCGGCAGGCTTATGAATGAATGTCCAAACTGGTCGTTTTTTCTGATAACATCTGATAAAGAGTTCGAAAAAGAAATAGAGAAAATAACAGGACGCAAAGCAGACCGCAGACGCAAACTGTATAATGGCACTATAGAAACACAGTTCTATCAGTACCACGGCAAAAGACCTCCCAAAACCGTAGGAGAGCTTTCATAACCGGCGATGCTCAATACAGACCGGAATGTTTGAACAGTACAGAGGATTAAGAAAAGAGAACTACATACTGGCTTTCGGGCGCCTTGTTACAAGTCTTGGCTCAATGATCTGGCCAATGATGACTCTTATATTGAGTCAGAAGATGGGCGTCAGCGCGGAGGGCGTTTCCGCATTGCTTGCTGTGGCGATGGTCGGAATGGCTCCGGCTATCTATCTGGGCGGAAAGATCTCCGACAAAGCAGATAAGAAGTTTACGATAGTCGTACTTGACCTTATCTCTGTAGTTTCATTTGTGATATGCGCGGTCATACCGCTGTCATGGGTATCAATAGGGCTTCTGTTTACAGGATCCGTATGCCAGAACATGGAGCACCCTGCATACAGCGCGCTTACTGCAGACATCACAGTTACCGAAGACCGTGACAGATCGTATTCCCTTCAGTATCTGTGTTCCAATCTGGGACTTGTTATGTCGCCGACCCTTGCGGGCCTGCTGTTCAAAAACCACCTGTGGCTGACTTTCCTGATCAACGGCCTCTCAATATTCTGCTCCGCGATGCTTATACAGCTTCTGGTAAAGGACACTGTTCCTTCTGTGGAGACTGGTGCAAAAGCAGAATATCAGAAGGAACAACACGGCGTAAGCGCTGTTCAGGTGCTGAAAGATAACCGGCTCATCATGCTCTTTGTCGCAGTGATGAGCGGTTATTATACTGTTTACCAGCTGGGTTATGTATATTTGCTTCCGCTTGATCTCGCAGAGATCCACGGGGACAGTGGAGCGCTTATTTACGGATCGGTAACCAGCATCAACTGCATTGTAGTGGTTCTGTTCACTCCTGTAATAACGCGATTGTTCGGATCGAAAGCTGAACCGGTCAGGATTACTGCGGGCGTAACCCTTATCATGTGCGGGTTCCTTTGCTTTGCAGTATTCAGGAATTCGATACCGGTGTATTATGTGTCGATGACAATACTTACCTGGGGAGAAGTGTTCGCTCTGACAGCTGAAGGTCCCTATCTGTCACGCAGGATTCCATCAAGCCACAGAGGACGGCTGAATGGGATAACAACGGTCGTGCGTACAATAATAGCGAGCCTGTCGCAGATGGCAATAGGCTGGATCTATGCATTTGGTGGATCCGGAAAGGCGTGGATTGCTGTGCTGGGAGCGGGTGCGGCAACTATAACCGCTTCATGGATTATGATTGCAAGAGACAGGATCGTGTATCCTAATCTGTATATGGACTGATACTCGGTTAAAATACAGAAAAGTGATGTGATATAATTATTTCATTGATCTCAGGAGGCAGGGCTCCTACGATAGGATCAGATAGTTACTTCGGGAGGGACTATATGAACAAGAAAGAGTTTTACTATCCGTCGACAGATGGCAGGACGCAGATCCACGCGATCAGATGGGAACCGGAAGGTGAGCCAAAAGCGATACTTCAGATTATCCACGGTATGGTTGAGTTCATTGACAGGTATGATGGATTTGCTTCATATCTGACTGAACACGGCTATCTTGTCGTGGGTGAGGACCACATCGGGCACGGAGCTTCGGTGCAGTCAGATGAATACCACGGATACTTCGGCAAGGAAGGCAATGCATGGGTCATTGCCGACATTCACCGCCTCAGAGAAATGATGCAGAAGGAGTTCCCGGATCTGCCGTATCTTATGCTGGGGCACAGCATGGGATCGTTCCTGGTCAGACAGTATATTACCGAGAATGGCGCTGACTACGCGAAAGGCCTTTCGGGTGTCATAATCATGGGAACAGGCTGGCAGCCGGCTGCTGTACTTGCAGCAGGCAGGATGATCGCAAAGATGCTCGGCACTAAAAAGGTCGGTAAACGTGCGAAACTTATAGACGTTATGTCATTCGGCTCATATCTGAAGAAGATCGAGAATCCACGAACGATTTCTGACTGGCTGACCAAAGATGAAAAGATAGTCGACTGGTACAGGAAACAGCCATGGTGCACATTCCACTTCACACCTAATGCGTATTATCACATGTTCAGCGGAATGCAGAAGGCTCATGATATAGAACGCATGAAGAAACTTCCTGAGGGACTCCCTATCCTCATCACATCAGGTGCAGAAGATCCTGTAGGAGCATGGGGCGAGGGCGTTCGCAAGACATTCATGGTCTACAGCGACAACACCAAATGTGACGTGTCCATCAAAATCTACGATGACGACAGGCATGAGATCCTTAACGAGACCGACAAAGATCAGGTCTACGCAGATATGCTGGAGTTCCTTGACGGCTGTCTCAAATAAAAGCTTTTAACCGGATGGAATACAGCGCTGCTCTCATAATGCGAATAATCATCGCTGCCGTTTTGGCCATATTATTTGGCAACGGCAGTGTTGTCGCGTTTAACCGCATAAAACCCGGATGGTTCGAGGATTACGATGAAAACCAGTCGGGCACAGTACCGGGAGAGCCCCGCAAAGTAATACCTCCGAAGCTTCTTGAAGCCGACAACGCCGGACGTCAGAGGATCCCAAGCAGCCCGTGGAAGTACGCATTCACCGGATATTTTGCGATTACAGGCATTTACCTGGCGATAAGGGGCGGGAGTCTCACATATGAAATATCCGTCCTCTGCGTGCTGTTTATCGTGCTTGAGATGGCGATAGCAGATCAGATGTACAGGGTGGTGCCTGACGAGTTCAGCGTTATGATCGCAGTCTCTGCAGTGGCTTTTCTCCAGTACCATGAAAACTGGTGGGAGCCGGCGGCAGGAGCAGCGCTCGGACTGGGGATATCCCTGGCAGTCTTACTGTTGGGTATGCTTCTTTTCAGAACCGGAAGCATTGGCGGAGCGGATATAAAGTTCTTTACATGCATGGGGCTGGTTACTGGCAGAACGGGTATAGCCATAATTTACATACTGACCACGATTCTTTTTGCGGTACATTCTGCAGCAATAATTGCTGCGGGAAAGGGCAGTATCAGGGACAGAAATCCTATGCTCCCTTCGGCATGTGCCGCTGTGACGATATATTTCCTGTTTCTGTTCAACACGGGAGATATGCTTTTATCCGGCCTTTTCTGATATATCTGGAGAGTTTTTAACGATGGGTGTGAACGTACTTATCAGAATCGAATATGACGGAACGGATTTCAGCGGCTGGCAGATACAGCCGGATGTCCGTACCGTGCAGGGAGAGATAGAGCACGTGCTGAAATACATAGCCGGCGAAGATGTGCACATCCATGGGACCAGCAGGACTGATGCCGGTGTGCATGCGCTTGGCCAGTGCGCCACATTTGAATGGAGTTCAAACATGCCTGTTGAGAAGCTTCCCGAGGTGATGAACCGCAGATTCGGAGCGGGAGGGGCAGGCAGAAGCGGAGCGCCCGGAGATATCCGTATTATTTCTGCGGAAGTGATGCCTGATGACTTCCATGCCAGGTATTCATGTAAAGGAAAAACATACAGATATGTGATTGACAAGACGGGTGATATATTCGTCAGAAACCGCGCTTTTCAGTATCCGGGTGCAGCAGATCTTGACACAGATGCGATGCGTGAGGCAGCTGCTCACATCGTGGGGACTCACGATTTCAAATGCTTTGAGACGGCAGGCGGAACTCCTCGCGAAACAACGGTGAGAACAGTCAGCAGGCTCGATATAACAGAAGATGAAAAGTCCATCGCGATCGAGATAACGGGAGACGGCTTCCTGTATAATATGGTGAGGATAATCACCGGAACGCTCGTGGAAGCCGGCGCGGGCAAAAGAACCCCTGACAGTGTCCGCGAAACCATAGAGAGCCGCAGCCGTTCAAACGCCGGATTTACGGCGCCGCCGCAGGGGCTCTATCTGAAAGAGATATATTTCGAATAAAACGACAGGAGATAAATTGTACAAAGTCAGAATAGACAAGTTTGAAGGACCGTTCGACCTGCTCATATACCTTCTTGAAAATGCAAGGATGGATATTTATGATATAAAGGTCGCCGAGATAACAGAGCAGTATATCGGCTATCTCAAAGAGATGGAAGAGCTCAATGTAGAGGTCGATACTGAGTTTATTGTGCTCGCGGCAGTGCTGATACGTTTAAAGTCGCGTATGCTGCTGCCGAGGATAAACGAGGCCGGGGAGGTCGAGATAGTAGAAGACCCGAGGATAGAGCTCAGGGGAAGACTGCTCGATTACATGCGTATAAAGAAGGCAGCCGAGATGCTCATGGCAGCGGAAGAATATAATCTTGCGGTGCATGAGAAACCTGCTGAAGATTTGTCAGCATATCTCGAGAATCCTGACGAAATACTGCAGGTTAGTGATGAACAGCTGGTAAACGCTTTCATACAGTTCCTGACCCGGAAGAGGAAGGTAGAGGAAGTTACCAGACGCTACAGCAGAGTGCGCCGCCGCAAAGAGACTATAGAAACTCGTATAAGCGAGATGACAGAGATGCTTGAGAAGAAGTTCAGGGAAGGAAACGGTAAAGTGCTCTTCAACGAGCTTCTGCCTGAAAAGCCGGACAGATACGATATTACGCTCAGCTTTATGTCACTGCTTTCAATGATAAAGAACCAGGGTTATGACGCTGAGCAGAGTGAAAACTTCGGCGATATAACAGTTATCAAGAAGGAGACTGCAGATGTACAGCAATAAAACAATGAAATCCGCTCTCGAGACCATGATGTTTATATGGGGAGAGCCGCTCGAAGTGAAAGATGCGGCCGAGGTGCTCGAAGCAGACAAAAAGGATATAAGGTCACTTTTCAGAGAACTGCAGGCGGAGTACGAGCAGGAAGGCCGTGGCATAAGGATACGTGAAGTCGATGACGCATTCGGTTTCGTTACGATTGCTGAGAACGATATGTTCCTCAAAAAGCTCTGCACTCCGGTAAGGGTCAGAAGACTTTCGCAGGCAGCGCTGGAAGTGCTTGCCATAATCGCTTACCGCCAGCCTGTAACGAGATCTGAGATCGACTCCATAAGGGGAATAAAGAGCGAAAGAGTCATAGACGGACTTATTGACAAAGACCTGGTAGAGGTCGCAGGCAGGTCCGAGGGAGTCGGCAGACCGCTGCTTTATGCAACAACAAAAGAATTTCTTAAAAAATTCGGATTCTCATCTCTTAAAGACCTTCCGGAGGTGCCGGAGTATGAGGAGATGAGACGCGAGCGTGAAGAAGAAAGATACGGACAGTTAGCAATAGATTTTGAGGAAAAGGAATGAGGATAAACCAGTATATAGCTTCGGCGGGTATTACCAGCCGCCGCAAGGCAGATGAATTGATAGAAGACGGACGCGTGAAAGTAAATGGCGCAGTGCTCACCTCGCCGGGATATCATGTGGAAGACGGAGACATAGTAGAAGTAGACGGTGTGCGTATCACTCCGGCCGAGCGCAAGGTGTATTACCTGCTTAATAAGCCTGCCGGATATGTGACATCGACTGCAGACAAAGAGGGAAGGCCTCTGGTTACAGAGCTTGTTCCCGATGAAGTGAGAGTGTTTCCTGTAGGAAGGCTCGATCTCAATACTACGGGGCTTCTGATACTTACAAATGACGGAGATCTGTCAAACAGACTGATGCATCCGTCACATGAGTTCAGCAAAAGATATCTCGTAAGAGTTCAGGGCATAGTCACAAGAGCTGAAGCTGCACGACTTGAGAAGGGCGTTGATATAGGTGGCTTTGTTACCTCGCCGGCTGATGTGCATCTTCTGAAGCATGACCGGAATTCGACGGTAGCTGAGATAGTTATCCATGAGGGCAAAAACCGCCAGGTTCGCCGCATGTTCAAGGCGATAGGGCACCCTGTGCTGGAGCTCTGCCGCACAGGACTGGGGAATCTCGAAATCGGAAGACTGGCAGTCGGGCAATGCCGAAAGCTGAGCCCTGCTGAAGTAGAACAGCTTAAACGCATATAAAAAGGAGCCAAAGCTCCTTTTTACTTTTTTATACTCGTGTTATTCATTTTTCAGTAAGACAAATCGGACATAAGATCTTTGTCCTTGCCGCCTTTTATGTACGCTTCGATTATATCTACAGCACCTTCAACTCCTGCGCGGCTGGTGTTGATCAGCAGATCGTATTCATCACGTCCGCCCCATTTGTTGTCAGTATAGAACTCGTAATATCTGCGGCGCTGCTTGTCAATATGCTTTACCTGCTTTTCTACTGTCGGAAGGTCGAACAGGTTTTCAGGCTCTGCTGTATTATGGATCTGGAGCTTTCTTCTGACTCTCTCTTCGAATGGCGCAAAGAGGAATATGCTGACATGACGTTCTTCTGAAAGTATGTAGTCAGCAGCTCGTCCGACTATGACGCAGCTGCCTTCAGCCGCGATCTCGCGGATAATGTTGAACTCTTCCTCCTGTACTTTCGCAAAAGGTGAGGTCTGGAACGAGTCGAAACCTGAGAAAACGCTGCTGAAAGAATAATCAGGAGCTTTCTCATCATTTTCGCGTATATAGTCAGTATTATATCCTGTGCTTTCTGCAGCTCTGGCGATAATCTCTTCATCGTAGAACGGTATACCGAGTCTCTCTGCCAGGCGTTTTGCGACCTCGTGTCCGCCGCTGCCGAATTCCCTGTCTATAGTTACGATTACCTTGTCATTCATGTCGACCCTCCTTGTCTCTTTCTGTCTTATTGTACCATGAGATCTCAGTTTTGAGAGTGAATTTCTCTGATGAATGCATCCATATCAGCCATGGAAGGGAAGATAGCCCTTGCGTTGTCATCGCGGCCGCCTCCCTTGCCGTTGAATCTTTTCACGTTTTCTTTCACTATAGTTCCGCATTTGCGCTCATCAGAGGAGGACAGCAGCAGGCATGTATGTGATTCCGGCTGCCTCATGATAAGAAAGAGCCCCGGAAGTTCATTTATGACTGAAAAACCTAGCTTCAGCAGGTCATCAGCGTTAAGTACATCTGAGCTGTATACGTATCCGGCTGCTCCGGCATTCCCGGCTGATGCGAGAAGCTTTTCTTTTTCGACATCTTTTATATATGCTGTCATTCCCGCAAGCCTCGCCTTGAGAGCGGAAATGCTTTCTGCTTCAGCATCAAGCCTGCCTGTGAGATCCGCAGGGGAGCAGGAGTATCTTCTGGCTGCTTCGGCCAGTAACTTTGATTCAGCACTGAGCTTGTCGAACGCGGCTTTTCCGCAGTCAAAATATATGCGGTTCATGCCTTTGTTAGGCTCACGTTTGTAGATAGCAAGCAAGCCTACTTCGGAAGATCTTGCCGGGTGTGTACCGCAGCAGGCAATACAGTCGTATGGGTCCTTCAGATAACCTACTGTTACTACAGACACTTTTCCGTCATGCGGTACCTGTTTGCGCACAGGAAGCGTCAGCGAGGATTCATAATCGTTGAACCAGGTGACTGTCACAGGAAGATCAGCCCAGATCGCCTTATTAACAGTACTCTCTGCGAGACTTAGCTCTTCATCTGTGAGCATACGTCCCCCAAGGTCGATGTCTATGGTGATGTATTCGTCTCCCATGTGGAATCCTTTGTTGACTCCTCCGAACAGAGTGTCCATGGTGCCGCTCAGCATGTGCTCGCCACAGTGGCGCTGCATGTTCCTGAAGCGCAGATCCCAGTCGATTTTCAGCGTGACGCTGTCGCCTGTGCTGAAAGTACCCGATGGAGCATCAGTGATGTGCCATACATCAC
The DNA here is from genome assembly GCA_017431685.1 of Mogibacterium sp. Taxonomy (GTDB): domain Bacteria; phylum Bacillota; class Clostridia; order Peptostreptococcales; family Anaerovoracaceae; genus Crickella. Next base: position 17,544 of record JAFRKO010000019.1, on the reverse strand, counting down.
CTGTGAGGGATTCGTCAAAAGCACGTGTTACTGAGAAGACCTGACCGGATCCTGTAAGAGATACTTTTCCGGTATCAGAAGGCTGGCCTCCGCCCTCAGGATAGAAAACAGATGTATCGCATGCAATCACGTCCACACCGTTCTTTTCGCGGACGGCAGTGACCACCGCATCGGTTTCGACAGCATATTGGTCGGTCTGGTATATTCTTTTTGTGACCATTTTGAGTCCTTTCCTATGTTTCACGCGTTTCACAAAATCGAACAAAACTGCGTGCTATGAAAATTCAAAAATATGTGGATAAATCCTGTTGACACAAAGAAAAAATCGTTACAAACGTTGAAATTTCAACGAAATAGCACTTGGAGTTTTCCACATGCATAAGTGGAAAAGATTGTATACGATTTTTGAAAACTTTGTGGAAAAGTCGCAAACCTTGCAAATTAAGAGCTTTCCTGTTTTGTTGAAAAAGCTATGGCAAAAAAACGAACAAAATGTGAAGATGCGTTTTTTTGTATTTAATAAAAACCTGATCAGTCTCCTTCCGGTTCGACAAGATCATCGAACATCATTCCTGCTGCTCCGCACAATGTCTGGAATACCGGCGTGTCCAGCCGGAACCTCCCTTTAGTGCTGATGAACGGTGAATACATCGAAAAAATAGTAGCGTCATCGAGCATCGATATATATCTGAGCTCATTGCTCATGAGCACGAGTTCACCTGCTATAGATAGGAGGGCAAAGCCATATACATCGTCGTTGAGTCTGTACGATGGTGTGTCTACATGCGAATTATCCCCCTTATATGCGGTGTAGAGCCAGCCGTTCGGAACTGCCATCTGAGTGGAATTTGCGAAAAGATTGACGTATTTCGGATCGAAACCTCTCAGCATCTCATCTTTGCAATCAAAGACAGTAAGGAATTCGGGGCGGCTGATCTGGATGGCTGCCTCATAATCCGAAAGCTTTATTACAGAGCCAACCTTGATATCTGTGACGAGAGGGTTCTTAGCGCGATGATTTCCGTTCAGCCATATAACAAGTGTGTAATGATAGTACGCATCCCGTGCAAGGGTCGTTAAACGGCAGCGGAAAGGGAAGGAGTAATTGTCCGCGGGGACATCTTTGTTACGGTCGCTTCTCTCGATGTCACATCTGATCAGTGTCTGTATGCCCGGACCGGTAAGATCGCAGTCGCGGAGAGCATCATTGCTCATTGATGAAAGATATGACGCCGCGGCAAAGTCACTGTCGACCATTCTCATAATGAAATAGTTGATGGTCTCATATGCTGACAGCTTAAGAGGAGATGTTGTCTCGATGGCATCCCTTGTGCTGCAGTCTGCGGATGTGATGCCTCTGCAGTTGAGCGCGTCCTGCATGAACCCGAGACGCATACGTGCGAAAGAGCGGAACTCTCTGTTCTCTTCGCTGTCATACTCACGCGATATGTCTTCTGAGGCAAGAGGCAGCGCATCTTCGATCAGTCTGAGCATGCATGCGGCATCGATACTTTCAATGCTGCCGCCCATGACGTAGACGAAGTGGTTCCACATAGCCGTCATCTCTTCTTTTTTGTCAGCAAAATCATCGCTTCCAGGAGTGCAGATGAACTCCTGATACTCGTCGATGCCATATTCGGAATAGTCCAGGTGTATCACCTGATACATACGCTCGCGCCTGTCGGTCTTGCTTCGCCAGGTCACTTTAAGAGCAACGACTCCCATCAGCCTTGTGCATACAGCACGGCATGTCTCAAAGTCGAACTCTTTGAAATGGTCATATTTTACAGATTTCTTTCCATGTATCAGTTTTAATTCAGCCATGCATCAAGTATAGCAGATGAGACTTGACTTTGCACACGCCGGAGATATAATAAGTACGTCCTTATTAAGAGCGGAGGAGGGAATGGGCCCTGTGATCCCGCGGCAACCTCACAGGAAGTGAAGGTGCCAATTCCCACGGGGCGAAGGCCAGGCTCCGGCAGATGAGGATCTTTGGTTCTCTCTGCGTGCGGCAGGGAGATCTTTTTATTTGGCCTATAAGAATTGAAAGGATCATATTAAAAAATGAAGAAGTTATTTACATCCGAATCAGTCACTGAGGGCCATCCTGACAAGTTGTGCGACCAGGTGTCAGACGCTGTGCTCGACGCGATCCTTGCGCAGGATCCGAATGCTCACGTTGCATGCGAATGCGCTGCAAAGACAGGCTTTCTCATGATATTCGGAGAAGCGTCGGGAAATTTTGATGTTGATTATGAAGCGATTGCCCGCAAGGTAATTTGCGATATCGGCTATGACAGCGAGGATGCCTGCTTCGACGGCAACACCTGCAGAATAATCGTGCATATGGAAGAACAGTCGGCAGACATAGCTATGGGAGTCAACAAGTCGTTCGAATCAAAGGAAGGTATTCTGAACGACGAGTTTGCTCATATAGGAGCCGGAGATCAGGGTATGATGTTCGGTTATGCCAATTCAGAGACAGAAGAGCTGATGCCGATGTCGGTTAAGCTTGCGCACGTTCTGGCGCTGAGACTTACAGCGGTCAGAAAAGACGGCACACTGCCTTACCTCAGACCGGACGGAAAGACTCAGGTAACAGTCGAGTACGATGACGGAAAGATCACCAGGATAGATACGATCGTTGTGTCGACTCAGCACAGCGCAGACGTAACACTTGAGCAGCTCAGATCAGATATACTGACTCATGTAATCACACCGGTAGTGCCTGCAGAGCTTATCAATGAGAATACAAAGTATTACATCAATCCGACGGGCAGGTTCGTAATCGGAGGACCTATGGGGGACTCCGGTCTGACAGGACGCAAAATCATAGTTGATACTTACGGCGGTCATTCATCGCACGGCGGCGGAGCGTTCTCCGGCAAGGATCCTACGAAGGTAGACCGTTCAGGAGCCTATATGGCGCGTTATATAGCAAAAAACATTGTAGCTTCAGGGATCGCATCAGAGTGTGAGGTGCAGCTGGCATACGCGATCGGAGTGGCAAAACCAGTGTCGGTATGTGTCGATACTTTCGGTACCGGCAAACTGGATGAAGAGCAGATCGCCAATCTGATAACAGAACATTTCGATATGCGACCGGCTGCTATCATAAAAAAGCTGGAACTCAACAAGCCTCAGTACAGAGAACTTGCCGCCTACGGACAGATGGGAAGGACTGTTCTCGGAGTAAAATGGGAAGATACTGACAAGGCAGACGAACTCAGAAGAGCGGCAGGCTGCTGCTAGGAGGACAGTATGTCACATTTCGAAAAGGTTTCATTCGAACAATGGAAAGCTGACTGCGGAGTCAGGGGGCTTTCTGAAAAAGGGCTTAAAGAGTGGTATGACGCCATAAAGCTCCCCAAGCAGGCGACCGCGGCATCGGCAGGATGTGATTTCTTTATGCCTTTCAGCCTTAACTTTGAAGGCGGCAGCAGCTTCAGGATAGCGACAGGGGTGCGCTGGGTCTGTGATGATGAAGAAGGCAGAAATAAGGTGCTCCTTGTGATGCCGAGAAGCGGACTCGGATTCAGATATGGCATAAGGCTGTCCAATACTGTAGGAGTCATCGATGCGGATTACTGCGATTCTGACAACGAGGGGCATATAATCGTCAGCCTCGTCAATCCTTCAGATCAGACAGTGATGCTCGGAGAGGGCAAACCTTTTGCGCAAGGCATAGTAGTGAAATATGAAATTCCGGAAGGGGCTGAGTCTGACAGCTCCCGCAATGGCGGATTCGGAAGCACGGACAGATAGTCCGGGAGCAGATCAATGGACAGAGAGATCAGAAGAGCTGATGTTGTAATAGTGGGCGGTGGTGCATCCGGACTGGCAGCAGCCATAGAGCTGGGGATGAAAGCCCCTGCGCTTGATGTGCTGGTTATTGAAAAAATGCCTGAACCGGGGCGCAAGATACGCGCTACCGGAAGCGGACGGTGCAATATCAGCAATACGGCTGCTGCAGGATTCAGCCGCATCATGGAGTTCTTCAGAGAAATTGGACTGGTCACAAAAACTTATGAGAACGGGCTTGTCTACCCGTATTCAGAGTCAGCGGCAGACGTAGCAACTCTCCTGACCGAACGCGCGGCGTCGCTTGGCGTAAAAATCGCCTGCGGAGAAGAGCTCATGACAGTTAAATATCTTCCTGCGTCCCTTGCTTTTGAGGGGGCTCCGGAGGACAGAAATATCTTCATGCTCGAAACGGTGATAAAGGACCGCGATGGGCTGAGGAGCATCAGGACGCATGCATTGTACGTAATACTTGCTATGGGTGGCAAGGCTGGCCCGACTTTCGGAACCATAGGTGACGGGTTCAGGATCGCCAGAAATCTGGGTCACAGAATAGTAACACCGGTGCCGGCACTTACCGGAATAGAATGTGACGAGTGGGAAGAAGGAAATAAGCCTTGCGGTATAACACTTGGCGGAACCAGAAGTTCAGGCGTTGTGTCTCTGTATAGAGATCCGGACGAGGTCTTCGGTGAAGAAACAAAGGTGTTCGAGGAGGCAGGAGAAATCCAGTTCACTAAATACGGTCTTTCGGGCATATGTGTTTTCAATATGACCAGATATATGAGGTTTAACAGGCGGGCAGGTGAGAGCCTCGATCAGTTCCTTGTTAAGGTCGATCTGTTCCCTGACGGCGATATAACTGAATATATCAGGGACAGGCAGAAGGGCTGTTTTGCTGACACTCCTGTAGGAGAGATGCTGCGCACTGTGTTTAAAGAACCTCTTGCTGACTATGTGATTGGAGCATCAGATGATGGTCCGGATGAAAATGGCAGGGCCTTTGAGGACAGGTCGATTTCCTCTCTCAGTGATGAAGAGGTACGTACAATAGCAGATCACGTACACTCTCTTGAGTTCCATCCGGTACAGATGCGCGGATGGAATGACGCTCAGGTCACGATGGGCGGCGTATCGCTCGATGAAATAAATGAAGCGACTTCGGAGTCGCTTCTGGTCAAAGGTCTGTATATTACGGGCGAGCTCGCCGACCGGGATTTCCGGTGCGGCGGCTACAATCTCAGCAATGCATGGATCACAGGTCTTGCTGCTGCAGACGATATTGCTCAATAATGTGCCACGCAGCTCTTATGCCGTCACAGGCAGCAGATGTGATACCTCCGGCGTAACCTGCGCCTTCACCGGCTGGGTATACGCCTTTTATATTGCTTTCACCGTGCTCATCTCTGATTATCCTTACAGGAGATGAGCTCCTTGTTTCTACAGCAGTAACAAGGGCAGACGGATCATCATATCCGTGAATTTTACGGGCAAAATCCGGCACTGCCTCTCTGATGGCTTCTGCAGCGAAATCAGGGAGTGAATCAGTGACCTTTGCGGATTCGGAGGTTCCGTTCAGGAAGGCTTCCATACTGCAGGAAGGTGCCGTGAAATCACCGCCTCCGTTTTTGAAGGCGAGTCTTTCGTACTTCTCTTGAAATCTTACTCCTGCAAGAACGTCATCACTTCCGAAGTCTTCAGTCCGCACATCGCACAGGATACCGCTGTTAGCCGTTCCACTGTCACGTTTTCTGTTGCTCATGCCGTTAACACAAAGCTCGCCGTCCTTTGTGCTGCAGACAACTACTTCACCTCCGGGACACATACAGAAAGAATAAACACCGCGGCCGTTGGAAGCCTTGTAATTGATCCTGTAGTCGGCAGGAGGAAGTTTCCCGGCATTTTCTCTGCCATATTGTGACTCGTCTATAAGTGCCTGCGGATGCTCCATGCGCACACCTATCGAGAAAGGCTTCTGCTGCATGCTGAGACCGGAGGCATGAATCATGGAAAAAGTATCCCGGGCACTGTGTCCTATAGCAAGAATAAGAGCATCTGCGGCAATACGCCTTGTTTCAGAGGTTTTGCTTCCGGTGATCTCAATAGCTTTCAGGCATCCTGCATCGATTACGAGCCTTTCGAGCTTAGTATCAAAAAGAATCTCTCCGCCAAGGCTTTCTATCTTCTTCCGTATATTTACAATCACTTCGCGTAGAACATCGGTACCTATATGCGGCTTGGCAAGATACATGATGTCATCGCCTGCCCCGGCATCGCGAAACTCCTTCAGCACTTCACGTATAAGGCTGTCTTTTATACCTGTCCCAATTTTACCGTCCGAGAAAGTGCCGGCGCCGCCTTCTCCAAAGAGCATGTTTGCTTCGGGATCGAGTATCCGGTTTTTTCTGAATCTTTCTACCGCATCGATGCGGCCGTTCATAGCAGGACCGCGTTCGAGTACGAGCGGCCGGTAACCTGATTTTGCCAGCTCGAGAGCTGCGAACAGGCCTGCCGGACCCATTCCCACAACGACCGGTCGTGAAGCGAGAAGTAAACTGCCCGGAGAAGGAGGGGAAGGGCGTTCGCTTCCGATATTTACTATACTGATATCCGATGACAGCTTTTTCGGTATATGAAGCTTTTTATCCGTATCGAAATCGACCGTATACACAAATTGTATATACGGCTTCTTTCTGCTGTCCACCGATTTGCGGCGGACCTCAAAGTCCTTTATATCAGATACCGGGATTCGCAGTTTAGCTGCGGTGACAGCCGGAAGATCTGACATATGGACATCGATATTTGTTTTTATTCCCTTGAATCTGTATCTCATTAAAAAGATCTAGAGTCCCATGGACTCGCGGATACCGTATAGACCTACAGGCTTTCCGGCCATCCATCTGCATGCGTTGACCGCGCCTTTTGCACAGCCTTTCCAGTTTAGGCAGTGGTGTGTGATCTCCAGCCTTTCGCCTTCGCCGAAGAAATAAACTGTGTGACTTGACGGGGTATCTCCGCCGCGTACTGCGTGGAAGGTAACTTTTCCCTTTTCGCGTGGATGGCGGCCGAGCGGTCTGCCGTATACGGCATCATCGACAAGGTCGACACCGACCGCTTCACCCATTGACTCGATAAGTTCGCGGGCGGTGCCGCTTGGCGCATCGAGTTTAGTGTTGTCATGCATATCGATTATCTCAATATCAGTATCATCATAGAGTTCTTTTGCGGCATCCATAAGCAGCTTTCTCATAACGTTCACCATACGGTCTGTATTGGCAGCTATCATAATAGGAATCTCAGCCGCAGCTGCTTCAAGGCGGGCACGCTGTTCTGCGTTGAAGCCTGTCGTGCCTACAACAAGGGCTTTTTTATGCTTCAGACAGGCTTCGAGCACTTCCATACCGAGCTCAACTGTTGAAAAATCACAGATGACATCAGCTTCGTCGATCACAGACTCTATATCGTCGACGACCGGTGCACCGACGGTTTTACCGATCATAGCAACTTCGCCTATGTCTTTTCCGATATAGTCCCTGCCTTTAGGACCAATACCGGCTACTATTTCTACATCATCTCTTGACGCGGCATCCGCAACGATAAGTCCGGCCATCTTGCCGCGCGGAGCGGTAATAATCAATTTCATGTCAGGATCTCCTTTTTCTTTCTATTTTGCTACCTTGAAGTCAAGCACTAACTGATCGATTTCAGGGTGCATCTGTGTCAGTTTCACGCCTGCCGTTGTCAGCATCAGCTTGGATGCCTTTGTAGCAGGTGTATCGGCATACTTATCAGAGAGGTAGATGACTTCCTTGATACCCGACTGAATTATCGCCTTGGCGCATTCATTGCAGGGGAAGAGGGCAACGTAGATCCTGGATCCGGTGAGATCTTTGCCTGACGCGTTCAGAATGGCGTTGAGCTCTGCGTGTACTACGAAAGGATATTTTGTGATCTCACCCTCGCGGTCCCATGGAAACTCGTCATCCGAGCAGCCCTTAGGGAAACCGTTATAGCCTGTCGTGAGTATGACGTTGTTCTTATCAACTATACAGGCTCCGACCTGAGTGTTAGGATCCTTGCTCCTCTTTGCGGCAAGAATGGCAACTCCCATGAAGTACTCGTCCCAGGAAATATAATCTTCTCTTTTTGTCACCATAATAACCTCCGAAACTCCGGCTGCACGCCGTAAAAAACGATCTGTCTGATGTGATTTTACAACCGGCAGGGGGATGTTATCAAGCCCGCATAGAAGAGCTCTGTACTTGAAAGAAATGCCTTGTGAGTGTTAAAATATTAATATCTATGGCTTTGTAAAGGATTAATCGCAAATTGAACAAAACATCAAGATCAAATACGAATAAAAACAACATATTTCGAGCAGTGGTATTTCTTGTTATTGCGCTCTTTGTTTTAGTATTACCTTTCGCTGTAAAGGTGTTCGCAGGTCCGGGAGATGCTGAGCAGGCCGCACCTGTAAGTGCAGCGTGTGTAGCGGGAGGAGCGTACGAAGTCACGAACTACGATCTGGCCGCCGCAGTCGGCAAGGATCATACATATACCGTTGAAGAGAAGATAAGCGTAAACATCCCGGATCAGCTGCAGAGCATAGAGTTCGCGATACCGAGCGGTAACTTCCGGATAAGTGAGATAGAAGTTGAGAATGCGCTGTATGAGGCGAAGACCGCTTCAGAGGCCAGCACAGTAGTGATCGCTGATCCGGAAAAGCTCTCTATAGGCGAGCATATCTATACGATAAAATATAAAATACGTGAGTATCGCGATCGTGATGACTCGAAAGATATGTTCTACTTTAATGTGCTGCTTCCTGAGTGGAAACAGCCGATAGGAAAGGTAACTATAGACGTCAGTTTCCCTGATGATTTTCCGTTTGATGACATGCAGTGTTACGCCGGACAGTTCGGTGTACAGGATGCCACAAACAAGATTCGATTCCGGGCAAACGGTTCTGAACATTCTGTAAGCATCAATGGGGAAATGATTCCTGAAAACTTCGGAATAACCCTCAAAGCACAGCTGCCTGACGGATACTGGGAGAAAACACTTGACGGAGGCTGGTCTATTACAGCTATAACGCTCATTATGACCGGTCTTACGCTCATTCTTCTAATCCTTTGGATCATTGGAGGCAGAGATCCGAAAGTGAAGAAGGAGAGTGTTACAAAGCCTATAGAAGGGCTCACTCCGGTTGAAATCGGGTATGTGTTTAACGGTGAGGTAAGGACTAGAGACGTACTGAACCTGCTGCTGCAGTTTGCGCAGAAGGGTTATCTCACGATAAGTGAGTATGAACCGAAGCGTTACAGGCTGATCAGAGGCAAAGCACCTGTCGGTGAGGAAAGGATGTACCGCAGCGCGTTCAGAATCCTCTTTGAAGACGTATACAAGAACAGAGCGCTCAGCATGGACAAGATCGGACCGAGGGTCGAAAAGATCAGAGCTGCTATAGTTGATGATGTCGCTGCGGGATTCACAACAAGTGAGAGCCTGCCGTTTACGCCGCTTTCCCGTGCGTTCAGGGCAGCAGGAGCTGCTTTACTGGGTGTAGGACTCGGTCTATCCGCAATGTTTTCATACTACTATAATTACAAGACGCCAAGTTATATAGAATCATTGATGATTGCAGCCGCAGGAGCTGCAGCATCTATGCTGCTTTGCAAGGTGATAGACGACAAGGACTCATCTTCAGTAGATTCAGGTAGATATGCGGAGTTGCTGGCATCCATGATATTTGCTCTTCCTGTCATCTATACGGCCTTTAGAGTTGTAAAAAATACAGGGAAGCCGTTCGTGGCTATCCCGATGATGATCGCTTCGGCAATAGCGGGGTTCCTGATCGTCATCATGAGGGCGAGAGGTAAGGAAAACGCGGTGATTGTTAATAAGGTGCGCCGCCTCAGGCATTTCATCTCTCATCCTACACCTAAAGAGGTCCTTGAGAATTATCTGGCGGACAGCAATTACTATTACGACATGCTGCTTTATGCTCTGGCCTTCGGCTCCGAGGAAGCATGGGCGATATCATTCCTGACGCTGGACGTACCTGAGCCTGAGTGGTACTCAGATGATATCGAAGGCCATGCCTTCTCAAATCTCAGGGTCACACCTACAACGATAGATTACGCAAGAGACTTAAGATCGTTCATAAGAACATTTGATAATAACTAAGGGACTAATAATGGCAAACAAACAGAAGATAATAAATATTGCAGTTATTGCGCATGTAGACGCGGGCAAGTCGACACTTGTTGATGCTTTGCTTGCCCAGTCACATGTATTCAGAGACAACGAGCAGATAGTGGATTGCGTGATGGACTCTGACGCTATCGAAAGAGAGCGTGGCATCACGATCTACTCAAAAAACTGCTCCATAATGTACAAGGACTACAAAATCAATATAGTTGATACCCCGGGCCATGCAGACTTCAGCTCGGAAGTTGAACGCATAATGAAGACTGTCGACACGGTCATATTGCTGGTAGACTCCAGTGAGGGGCCGATGCCACAGACCAGGTTTGTGCTCAGTAAGTCGCTCGCACAGGGAATCAACCCGATTCTTTTCATCAACAAGATCGATAAAAAAGATGCGCGCATTGATGAAGTGGTCGACGAAGTGTATGAGCTTTTCATGGATCTCGAAGCCAATGACGACCAGCTGGATTTCCCGATTCTTTACGGAATAGCCAGACAGGGAATTGCCGTGAACGATCCATCAGAAGTGGATGGCATACAGATAGGGGAAGGAGCCGCAAAAATCCGAAAGTCACCGAAGGGCTACGGCGGATTAAGCATTGAGCCGCTCCTGGAGTGCATCACTAAACATTGCGATCCATATCCTGATGAAGACGATGAACCGCTTCAGCTTCAGGTCTCGACGCTCGCTTACGATGACTATATCGGCAGACTGGGCATAGGCAGGATCACCCGCGGCACCATTAAAGAAGCGCAGATGGTATCTGTAACAAGGGGAGACGGCAGTGTTACCAAAAACAAGATCAACCAGATCTTCGTTTACAGAGGACTCAGCCGCACAGTTACACAGGAGGCTGGTTCAGGCGACATCGTAGTGGTTTCGGGCATTCCGGATATCTCAATAGGAGATACGATCTGCGATCCTGACCATCCGGAATCACTTGGCACTATAAGCATCGAAGAACCGACTCTCTCGATGAATTTCATGGTTAACACATCTCCTTTTGCGGGAAAGGTCGGTAAATACGTTACATCGAGACATATCAAGGACAGACTTGAGAAAGAGCTGGAAGTAAACGTAGGACTCCTGGTGGAGCCGACGGATACTACAGACTCATTTAAGGTGTCAGGCAGAGGTGAGCTTCACCTGTCGATACTTATAGAAAACATGAGACGTGAAGGATATGAGCTCGCTGTATCGAAACCTGAAGTCGTCATCAAGCGCGGACCGAATGGAGAGAAACTGGAGCCTGTTGAAGAGGTAATAGTCAGCGTGCCTGATGAATATACGGGTCCGGTCATTTCCAAACTGAACATCCGCAAGGCACTCATGACAGCTATGATGTCAGAGGGCAACGGATATTCCAGGATAGTCTTTACTGCTCCGACCAGAGGGCTTATGGGTTACCGCTCTGAATTCATCAATGATACGCGCGGTGAAGGCACTATGGTACGTCGTTTCAGCGGTTTCGAACCCTGGAAGGGCGAGATCCAGGGGCGTATCAACGGAGTCGCTGTCGCACAGGAAGAAGGCAACTGCACGGCATATGCTATATTCACTATCCAGGAGAGAGTGCAGATGTTTGTGAAGCCTCAGGACCACGTATATGAAGGCCAGCTGGTAGGTATGAATGCAAGGTCTGATGACATGGTCGTAAATCCTTGCAGAGCCAAGAAGGCCACAAACATGAGGGCTGCTGGTTCTGACGATACCATCAAGCTGACACCTCCGCGTACATTTACACTTGAGGAAGCGCTTGAATTCATTGATGATGACGAGCTTGTAGAAGTAACACCGACTGATATCCGTCTTCGCAAAAAACTTCTCACGGAGCTCGAGAGACGTAAATACAATAACCGTATGAACAGATAGTTATATCGGGAAAAGGGAAACGAACCGACAGAGATCAGCTAAAACAGATACCGAAAGGAGAATCTAAAAAAATGAAAATTCTTGTAATCAACCCGGGTGCTACTTCGACCAAGATCTGCGTGTTCGAAGACGAAGAAGAAGTCATGCGCGTCGGCATCGATCATGATGCTTCCGAGATCGCAAAATACCCGCACGTGGTAGACCAGGCACCATTCAGAAAGGCTGCTATTCTTGAGACTATCGAAAAGAACGGCTATAAGCTTGAGGATTTCGATGCTATCTGCGGAAGAGGCGGACTCTTCAAGCATATTCCATCGGGCACATATAAGGTGAATGATGCGGTTATTCATGATATTGAGAATCCTCCTTACGGTGAGCACGCTGCCAACCTTGGAGCATATATCTCGAAAGAACTGGCTGACTCTGTAGGAATCCCGGCTTTCTTTGTCGATCCTGTCTGCGTGGATGAGATGGAGCCTCTCGCAAGATACTCCGGCCTCGGACTTGAAGGATTTGAGAGACAGTCATTCTTCCATCCGCTCAACCACAAATCAGTTGCCCGAAAAGCTTCGAAGCACCTTGGCAGAGCTTACGAAGAACTCAACCTTGTAGTATGCCACCTTGGCGGCGGAGTATCCGTTGCGGCTCATAAGAAGGGCAGAGTTGTTGATGTAAATAACGTCAAGGACGATGGAGCGATGGGTATGGACAGAGGCGGAGCTCTTCCGGCTAACGCTCTTGTTAACCTTTGCTTCAAAGAGGGGATGACTAAGGCTGAAGTAAAGAGAATTATCGGACAGGAAGCAGGCGTTTACTCTTACACCGGAACAAAGGACTTCAGGGATGTCGAGAATGCTGCCTTCATAGACGGAGATGAAAAAATGCTCATGGCGTTCAAGGCTATCGCTTATCAGCTTGCAAAGGATATCGGCGCAATGTCGGCAGTACTTCGCTTTAACGTTGACGCTATTATTTTCACGGGCGGAATGGCATATTCGGAGAGATTCTGCGATGAGATCGAATCTTATGTAGGCAAGATCGCTCCTATAATGAGATTCCCTGGCGAAGAAGAGATGAGAGCTCTCGCGGAGGGAGCACTCAAAGCGCTCAGAACAAATCACTGGGAGATCTACGAATAAAAGATACTGCATAATTATGATACGGGATATTAAAAAGCGCCCTTCGGGGCGCTTAATCTCAATATTGGCAATAATAATCACGATCTGCTCCGCAGGTCTGTCTTATGGTGCTGTTCAGGATTTAATTTATCATGAGAATGAGATAGAAGCATCCTCAGAGCTCAGAGAAGATTTGAAAAAGAGAGTGAGCAGTGTAACAATAGGGATAGAGGGTAAAACAGATCAGGAAGGGCTTCAGCAGATCATCAGCCGGCTGATTGGTGAAGCAACAGAACATACCGGAAAGCCTGATGAAGGTGATTATATCCTTTTCCAGTATGCATCCTATAAGGGACAGGCCCGTACAAAACTATCGGGCACCACTCCTGTCGTAGAGATAGAATATGATCTGTCATACTATGATAACGCGGAGCAGGAAGCTGAGGTCGACAGCAAAGCAGAAGAAATAATTAAAGAGCTTGAACTTGAGGACTTATCCGACTATGAAAAGATAGCTGCTATACATGATTATATCTGTGACAACGTAGAATATGAGTCGTCGATCGATAGCAGCGATATCATGCGTACGGCTTACGGAGCACTTATTGAAGGCCGGGCAGTGTGCCAGGGATATTCTGTAAGCCTCTACAGACTGCTTCTTGAAGCGGGAATAGATAACAGGATAATCTTTGGGACCGGAGTGTCCCCGATTGGGATAACAGGTGCCCACACATGGAATATAGTTGATCTGTATGGAGAGTATTACTACATGGATGTCACATGGGACGACTGTACCGGAAGCCGTGATTTTTTCCTTGTACCTGCAGGTGATGACTTTGAAAATGAGCATGTAGCTGACAGTCAGTATGGAGAAGATTTCTTTACTGAACGCTATCCTCTGGCGGACGAAGCTTTCAATAAAAAGATGGAAGGACTGCTTTCAAGCCTTGAGGGCATGGCTTCAACTATCACGGATGCCATGACAGAATTATTAAATGATAAATGAAGGAGTATAGTTTTTCCTATACTTTCGGTTGCAAACAGCTATCCGATATGTTAACATAATCGGGCTGACACAATAATGCATTTTATAATTAGCCGTGGAGGATTGACCGAGTGGCTAAGGAGCCTGATTGGAAATCAGGTAAGGCGTAACAGCCCCGTGGGTTCGAGTCCCATGTCCTCCGCCATAGAATCGCCCTGAGAGACCATCTCTCGGGGCGCTTTATTTTCAACGAATTCGGGCTCTGAGCCAGCAAAATCAACGAAAAGCCGATTTCCGTTCAAGTGTCACTGCGGGTCCCCAAAGGTCGCTCAAAGGACAAAAAGTGGAGACCAAAGTGGGGCTGAGAGCGATTATTATGGGGATGAGTCCGGCATTTTTCATGGTACACGAACCCATCTCCACAATGACTCCATTTTCCCGCTGAACTCTCTGAACACCTTGAAAATACTGAAAAGTCACGTCTCCACAAATCGTAGTGTTTTTCCGATGGATCCCACCATACACGAAGTGTCTCCAATCTGCGTTTTTTAGCGTGATCTGAGGGCGGACACGACCTGCTAATCGCATATTTGAAGTGTGCAGAGAGAGAATATAACATAAAAGCAAAAAGGAGGAACGCGTCATGTTCGGAAACAAGATAAAGCTCTCAATGACTCATGACGAGATCAGGGTCCTGGTATATGCACTGAATGAATTGAGAAATGCTCTCATTGAAGAAGGCCGATATACAGACGCGGTCGATGAATTGCTTATAAAGCTTCTTGCTTAATCTCTCGATGGGCTTCTTCCATACATATCCTGCTCAATCCCGGGCAGGATTATTTAATTGGGAAAGCCCGGAAAGACCGGCAGGAAGGAATTACTAATGGATGCAAAAGAAAAACTGAGACTGATGAATGTTATAGCAGGAAAGCTTAAGGGTGAGATCGTAGTGATAGATCCGGAGAGTTTCAGAAAAGAGGCAAATATCAAAAACAAAGAGTTCTATGAAGTGGAAAAGGATGCTAAACCCAAATATGAAATCGATGTTACAGGTCTTACCGATGCAGAGATACTCTCCAGCGATATCATCATTCATATTGCAGAAAAGACGGCTGAAAGATTTGAGGATATGGCAGATAGCATTGAGATAACTACCTTGAAAAAGTTAGTTAGAAGACTCGGGTCTGCAGATCTGGAATCAGTAGTGCCTATGCTCCAGACGATGTTTCTCGCCAAGGGCATGGTAGATGCTGCTGACGAACTGGATATGCTGGAGCTTTGCTTCAGATATGATGAGGAGGCCTATTTCCTCTTTTACGATGTCCTCTTTGACACGGATATATTCGACTGGTTCTCTATAGAGTGCTTGATTGACGGGTTCCATATTGAAGATGAGGGTAAACTAAACTAGGAGGTGGTCAGATGTCACAGACGATAGCTATATGCAACCAGAAAGGCGGCGTAGGCAAAACAACGACAACACTTAATCTCGGTGTGGGGTTATCCAGGCAAGGGAAGAGCGTTTTGCTTGTGGATGCAGATCCGCAGAGCGACCTGACAGCATCTCTAGGATGGAATGGAGATGCTCTGGAAAACTCGCTCGGGCGGCTTATGTATCTGGCTACACAGGAATATAAACCTATTGTGAAGGATACGATCATCCATCATCCCGAAGGAGTAGATCTCATACCGTCCAATCTGGATCTTTCATCGATGGAGTCCCAGCTCGTTAATGCGATGAGCAGGGAGAAGGTGCTAAGCAATCTCCTTAGGGATGTGAAGAAAGACTATGACTATATCCTTATCGACTGTATGCCTTCATTAGGAATGATAACGATCAATGCACTTACAGCTGCTGACAGCGTGATCATACCGGTACAAGCACAGTTTCTGCCTGCTAAAGGTATGACTCAGCTGATGAAGAGTATAGACATGGTAAGAAATCATACCAACGATAAACTGAAGATCAGCGGAATAGTCATGACACTGGTGGATGGCAGGACTAATCTTGCAAAAGAGGTCATAGATACCATCAGATTGAAATACGGGATGCAAATAAGGATATTCGATACGCAGATACCAGTTGCGGTCAAAGCAGCTGAAGCTACAAAGGCCGGGCAGAGCATATTCGAATATGACCGTGGTTCCAAACCGGCAAAAGCATATGAGGCACTTGCGAAGGAGGTGATGAGACTTGCCGAACGAGAAAAGCATAGAGATGAGGTTGCCATCGCTCGATGACCTGTTCTCATCACAGGAAGAGCGGGACGATGCTAAGCTAAAGAGGATTTATGATATCGACCTGCTCGATATAGATCCATTCCCGGATCATCCGTTTAAGGTCCAGGATGACGAGGACATGATGAATCTCGCTGAATCCATAAGAACGAATGGAGTGCTCACACCTGCTACAGTACGAAAGAAAGAGGACGGCAGATACGAGCTGCTTTCAGGACACCGAAGATACAGGGCCTGTCAGCTGGCAGGTCTCGATTCACTTAGATGTGAAGTCGTGGATATGAACCGTGATGAAGCCATAATCTTTATGGTCGAAAGCAACTTCCAACGCACAAAAATACTTCCAAGCGAGAAGGCGTTCGCATACAAGATGAGACTGGAGGCTATGAAACGATTGCCGGGAAGACCTTCAAGAAATTCTGTGCCAGTGGCACAGAATAAAACATCGCGAGAGTTGCTAGGTGAGCAAGTAGGGGAAAGCCCGGACCAAATAAGAAGATATATCCGCCTCACTGAACTCATTCCCGAGCTCCTGGATATGGAGAATAAAGCGATAGAGAGATTTGATAATCATATTGAGCTCATTTAGTTGAGCATAACGGTCCACGGAAGGATGGCGGGTAAGACACCCGTCATTTTTCTTGCGAAAATCAAATGTTTCTGGAACATGATCTTAGGGATATTGTGGGTCTGTCTCCACAGATTTTTTTCGAGTTATCCACAGGTAAGAGAATTTCTTTGGGTCTGGAATTGGAGATATAAGCGCGGTTGAATTTTGAAATGCAGTGATTCCAAGGCTAACAGCCTCTAACGTTTATGGTGTCCTCCGCCAGAATTTTGGCCCTGAGATGAACGTCTCAGGGCTCTTTTGTTGCAACGGATTCAGAACTTGTCATTGAAATTTCAATTGTTACAGTGTTTTTTTGACGGGTATTCACGGGTCGTTGCCGGGTCGTTCAAAGAACCGAAATAGGGTCTAGTTTAGGGGCTGAGCGACCGTACATTGGGTCTGAGTCCCGCGTTTTTCGCCATACAAATTGCTTTGTTTTTGTTAGATGACAAAATGTATAAGGGGTTTATTTGAAATCAACTAAGGCGTAACAGCCCGGTAGGTTCATTGTTGTCCGTATCCCTGAAAGATGTGATATATTTATGATGTCACATCACATAGCGACAAATCTTGCTAATGCTGTGTCAAGAGCTTTTTTGAAAAGCATATAGCAAATCAACGCATACAAACACATCTCCGCAGTTGCGGATTCTTCAGAAAAGTATAATAATGAGTCAGGATCTATTTATACAGCTCCATCGCA